>VEOW01000045.1 GCA_012026785.1 Chloroflexota bacterium
GCGGGGTCAGGCGGAGGCGGGCTGGGAGGCGCGCCACTCCTCGTAGTTCGTCTCGTCGACGCCCTTTTCGATCTCCGTCTTGGTGAGGAGCAGCGGCAGCCGGCCCGAGCGGATCGTCTCCTCGGTGATGATGCACTTGCGAATGTCGGTCCGCTCCGGGATGTCGTACATGACCTCCAGGAGCGCCTCCTCGACGATCGAGCGGAGCGCCCGCGCGCCGGTCTTGCGGTTGAGCGCGACGTCGGCCGCGGCCTGTAGCGCGCCGGGCGTGAAAACCAGCTCGACCTTGTCGAGCGAGAGGAACTTCTGGAACTGCTTGGCGACCGCGTTCTTCGGCTCGGTCAGGACCCGCACGAGGTCCTCGGATGTCAGCGCCGAGAGCGTGACGATGACCGGCAGCCGGCCGACGAACTCGGGGATCAGGCCGAACTTCAAGAGATCCTCGGGCATCAGCCTCTCGAGGATCCGGGCCCGGTCGACCGGGCTGACCAGCGATTCCGAGCCGAAGCCGATCGTCCGCTTCCCGACCCGCTCCTCGACGATCTTCTCGAGGCCGTCGAACGCGCCGCCGCAGATGAACAGGACGTTGGTCGTGTCGATCTGGATGAAGTCCTGGTGGGGGTGCTTCCGACCGCCCTGAGGCGGGACGTTGGCAACCGTGCCCTCGAGGATCTTGAGCAGCGCCTGCTGGACGCCCTCGCCTGAGACGTCACGGGTGATCGACGGGTTGTCGGCCTTGCGGGCGATCTTGTCGATCTCGTCGATGTAGATGATCCCGCGTTGAGCCCGGGCGACATCGAAGTCGGCCGCCTGGATGAGCCGCAGCAGGATGTTCTCGACGTCCTCGCCGACGTAACCCGCCTCGGTCAGCGAGGTCGCGTCGGCGATGCAGAACGGCACGTCGAGGACACGGGCCAGCGTCTGGGCCAGGAGCGTCTTGCCCGCGCCGGTGGGCCCGACGAGCAGGACGTTCGACTTCTGGAGCTCGACGTCGTCGACGGCGTGGCCGGCGTTGACCCGCTTGTAGTGGTTGTAGACCGCCACCGAGAGGACCTTCTTGGCCTTCTCCTGGCTGATGACGTACTGGTCGAGCGCGAAGTTGATCTGGCGGGGGTTCGGGAGCTTGGCAGCCTGCGGCTTGGCCTTGGGCTGCGCGAGCATCTCCTCTTCGATGATCTCCTGGCAGAGGTTGATGCACTCGTCGCAGATGTAGACGCCCTGGCCCGCGATAAGTTTGCGGACCTGCTCCTGGCTCTTCCCGCAGAAGGAGCAGCGATACGGCACCTTGGTGCCTTTGCTGCCGCTCGTCGTGCTCACCGCGCCCTCGCCTGTGTCCTTCCCGTCCGACGGTCGCGGTTCGACCGGCGCCGCGTCCGCCCTCTGCCCGGCGAAAGCGCCGGGCTCAACTCTTCTTCTTCGGCTCCGCCTCGGGGGCCGCTTCCATCGTTTCCGATGGCTCCGTCACGCTGGCGCCCTCGCCGCCGGTCAGCCCGGCGTCGTGAGCCTGTGCGATCAGCGACGACCCCTGGAGGTTGTAGACGGCATCGATGATGCCATACTCCTGCGCCTCCTCGGGCGACATGAACCGGTCGCGCTCGGTGTCGCGGGCCACCTTCTCGAGCGGCTGCCCCGTGTGCCGGGCGAGGATCTGGTGATTGATCTGGACGAGCGTCTCCCACTCCTTCATCTGGATCATCGCGTCCTGGGGAGCGCCCCGGAAGCCGCCGGAGCCCTGGTGAATCATGATCCGGCTGTGCGGCAGGCCGTAGCGCTTGCCCTTCGCGCCCGCGGCCAGCAGGACCGAGGCCATGGAGGCAGCCTGGCCGATGCAGATCGTGCTCACCGGCGCCCGGAGGTACTGCATCGTGTCGTAGATCGCGAGACCGGCGGTGACGACGCCGCCGGGCGAGTTGATGTACAGGCTGATGTCCTTCTCGGGATCCTCGGACTCGAGGAACAGCAGCTGGGCGATCACGAGGTTGGCGAGGTGGTCCTCGATCACGTCGCCGAGGAAGATGATCCGTTCCTTCAGCAGCCGGGAGTAGATGTCGTAGGCGCGCTCTCCACGGCTGGAGGATTCGATGACCATCGGCACGAGCATGGGGGCGATCTCCTGGTGCGCTGAGCGGGCGGGCGGTCAGCTGGCGCCGGCCGCGGTCGTCTCCGGTGATTCGGTGGCGTCGAGGTCGGCCGGCGGGGCCACGGCTGCCGGCTCGTCGTCCTCGAGATGGGGCAGCGGGCCGTGCTCGGGATGGGCCGCCAGCCATTCGTCGATGAGCTTCTCGACGACCCGGCTCCGGCGCAGCGTGCTTCGGATGAAGCTCCGCCCCCGCTCCGACTCGAAGTAGGCGACGGTCTTGCGGTCGGAGCCGTAGCGCTCGCGGGCCCGCTCGACCTCAGCCTCGACGTCGGCGTCGGGGACCTCCACGCCCTCGGCCTCGGCGACCTTCGACAGCACGAGGAGGACGCGGACCCGCTTCTCGGCTCGTGGTCGGAAGTCGGCGTGGAGGTCGGCCTCGGTCTTCTCGGCGGCCTTGAGGTACGCCTCCTCGCTGATCCCCTGCCGGGCCAGGGTCCCGCGAAGCTCGTCGTGCATGATCTCGATCTCCTGCTCGACGAGGACGTCGGGCAGCTCGAGCGTCGCGTTCGCGGTGGCGTATTCGATGATCTTGTCGGCGAACTCGTGGCGGGCGTGGTCGATCGCGTTGCGCTCCAGGCGGGTCTTGATCTCGGCCCGGAGGGCGGCCAGGTCGTCGAACCGGCCGAGCGACTGCGCGAAGCCGTCGTCCGCCTCGGGCAGGATCTTCTCGCGCAGCTCCTTGAGCTCGACCTCGAAGTGGGCCGTCTTGCCGGCGAGGCTGGTCTCGGCGTAGTCCTCGGGAAAGGCCAGGTCGAAGCCCTTCGTCTCGCCGGGCTTCAGGCCGACGAGGTTGTCCTCGAAGCCCGGGATCAAGCGCTCGTCGCCGAGGATCAGCGGCATCCGCTCGGCCTTGGCACCCTCGATCGGCTGGCCGTCCATCGACCCCTCGTAGGCGATGACCGCGTAGTCGCCGTTCTCGGCGCCCCGATCCTCCACCGCCGCGAGCGTCGCGTTCTGGTCGCGGAGCTCCTCGAGCACCCGGTCCACCTTGGCGTCATCGACGGTCTCGATCTCGGGCTTGAAGTTGAAGTTGCGGTAGTCGCCGAGCTGGACGTCCGGTCGAACCTGGACGAGGGCGGTGAAGACGACCGGCTTGCCCTCTTCGGCCTGCTCGACGTTCACCTCGGCCGGGGTCAGGGGCAGGATGTCATGCTCGACCAGGGCGTCGCGGTAGGCCCGCTGGGTCAGGTGGTCCATCGCCTCGTCGAGGACGGCCTCCCGGCCGACGACCCGCTCGACCACGGCCCGGGGCGCCTTGCCGGGCCGGAAGCCGGCGATCCGGGTTCGCTGCGAGAGGTGGCGGACGGCCTCCGCGATGGCCGCATCGAAGCGCTCCGGCGGCAACTCGACGCGCACGGTCAGGGAGCTCCGGGGGGCCGGAGTGACAGTCACTTGCATGGCCAGGGCGAGTATAGGTGGCGAGGCCCGTTCAGTCGGCCGACTCGTCCTCGGTCGCCTTTTCTGGCTTGTCCTTGCACCGGCCGGGCGGGAAGCAGCCGCCGAACTTGTCGGCCTTGGCTTCGAACCGGTCGGCCTTCTCCTGCGACCAGCCCGGGTGGAGCTCCCCCACCGCCTTCCAGCCGCCCGCCCAGGGCGGCTTGCCAGCCTCGCGCAGGGCCGTGCCGTCGATCGACAGCACGTCGACGTCGGTCGTTCCCTCGGCGATCTCGCCGTCGACCGTCACGGCTTCGCCGACGAACGGCTCGAGCGGATAGTCCGCGCCGAAGAACCACGGCGGGCCGGCGTGGAGGGTGTAGGTCGTTCCGTCGTCGGTCAGCGTGTAGGTGGTCCGGCCGCTGGCGTCCGTCGAGGCCTCGACGGTACCGCTCAGGGTGATCGGCGACTTCTCGACCTTGGCCTTGTCGGGGTTCCGGCCCTTGGCCCACGACGGCTGCGCGGCCAACGTCGGCAGGGCCACGACGAGGGCCAGCGTGGCAAGAGCCGCGACGAGCACCAGCGAGCGGCGCGTCATGGCCGGACGATACACCTGGCGACCTTGCGGTGAACATATCGGCGGCTATGCCGGGACGACTGCCTGGCGCGCCCGCGCACCGGAGCCTTCGAGCCGGGCGACCGCGACCTTCGCACCGGCCTGGCGGCTACGGCCTGCCGCGGGCCGCCCAGGCGACCGCCGAGAGCTCGAACGGGGCGGGTGGCAGCAGCGCTCGGCACCGCTCCCGGAGTGCGGCCCGATGCTCCTCCGACAGTCGGGCGACGTAGGCGCCGCCCGGCCCGACACCCTGGGTGAACGGCGCCCACCAGGCATCGAACGTGGAGTGGCTCGTCGCGATCGTCAGCTCGCCCTGCTCGACGGCACTGAGGCCCGCCTTGGTCAGCAACTCGACGAGGTGTCCGTCGCGCGCTCCGGCGAGGTCCGACTCGTCGACCACGGCAGGGTCGAGCTCGTGGGCGGCCTCCCAGAACGGACCGAGCGGTCCCCGGCCGCCGGCGAAGTCCCAGACGCACGCCGCCACGACGCCGCCACCACGGGTGACGCGGGCCATCTCCGTCAACCCGGCGAGTGGATCGGCCATGAAGTGGACGACCAGCTGGGCAAGCGCCGCATCGAAGGTCCGCGGTTCGAATGGCAGCTGCTCGGCCGTCGCGAGGTGGACCTCGACGCCCGGGAGTCGGTCGCGAGCCGCCGCCACGAACGACTCCGAGGGGTCGACCGCTGCGACCGACCCGGGACCGAGCCGCCCGGCGAGCTCGCCGGTCAGCGCTCCCGGACCGGAGCCGACGTCGAGGGCCCGCTGTCCTGCGCGGACCCCGGCGAAGTCGGCCAGCTGGGGCGACAGCAGCGCCGAGTAGCGGCCCATGTAGCGGTCGTAGGCCTCCGCGGCCACGGCGAAGCTCATGGCCCGGACTGTACAGTGTGCCGGCTCCCGCACTGCTCGCCATCAGCGCCGTATCCTTCGGCCGGGCGAGTGGCGGAATGGCAGACGCGCCGGCCTTAGGAGCCGGTGTCCCGTGAGGGACGTGAGGGTTCGAGTCCCTCCTCGCCCACTACCTACAGCGGCGCTTCCTCGTGGGAGCCCGGACGGCCCGTGCCAGGCGGTCCGTCGCCGCGACGCCGATCGCGCGCGCGGCGAAGGCCGGTCGCGAGGCTTTCGACGTCGGCGTCGGCGAGGCGCTCGGCGAGCTGGCGGCCGACACGCTCGGTCACCGGCTTCAGGACGTTGCCGATGGAGAGGGCCGCGATCGCACCGAGGTCACGCTCGCGTCGTGCCGGCGCCTTCTCCTCGAGGTAGTCGGCGAACTCTCGCTCCAGCGTGGCCCGCACCCGCTCGCCGTCGTCGCCGAGCTTCTTGAGCTCCCGCTCGATCTCCTTCGGCAGCATCGACTTCGGCATGTCGGCCTTCGGGCCGAGGATCGCCCGCCGAGCTCGACGGAAGAGCCGCTGCGGCCCCCCGAGCAGCAGGAAGGCGGCGCCACCGGCGGTTCCCAGGACCTTGACCGGTTCTCGCCGGAGGCGCGCCGGGATGTCGACCGCGGCTCGACCGGCGGCCTCGAGCCGCACGAGCTCCTCGTCGAGGCCCTCGCGCGCCGCTAGGACTTCGGTGCGAGCGGCATCCGTGCGCGGACCCATTCGATCGTCTCCTTCGTGAGCTCCATGGTCTGCCTCGGCATGAAGCGCCCCTTGATCGCCTCGCCATCGATGCCCTTGCGGGCCAGGTCACGCCCGGCGATGAGCGGCCAGGCGATGAGGCCGACGAGGACGCCCAGGGCGGCGCCGACCGTCGGCGGCAGGCTGCTCCCGGTCACCACCCCGAGGACAGCGCCGAGCAGCGCCCCGGCGACGAGGCCACCGAACGCGGCGCCGATGCCGCCCCGGACCCCGGCGACGAAGCCGAAGATGCCGAGGATCGTGGCCAGCGCGGCGACGCCCATGAGCACCGGCCGCCAGCCCGGGTCGGCGGTCGGCAGGACCTGCTCGCCGAGCTCCTCCCAGCCCCGGTGCGTCAGGTCGAAGCCCAACACCAGCCCGACGACGACGCCGAGGACCAGCGCGACGAGGAACGCCCCCCCGATCCGGCCGCCGCCTGCCTCGAGCGCCAGCAGCACGGCAACCGCCGCCACGTCGAGCAGCAGGAACGTGCCGAGCAGGACCCCCCAGCCGATCGAGCCGAAGAGCCACTCGCCGAGGAACAGCAGCCCGCCGATGAGCAGCAGCAGGGCGACGAGCACGAGCGCGCCGATGGCAGCGCCGAACAGCGCCACCATCCGCTTGACCTCGTCGACGATGTCGGCCAGCTCTGCCCGGGCGAGATCGACATGCGCGCGGACCAGGCGCTTGACCGCCTCGATCGTGGCCCCGAGCTGGGCGCGCAGGCCCAGCGGTTCCGCTCGCGTCGCGTTGGGCTCGTCTTGCATCGCGGAGGTGTCCACCTCCGCCGGCCCGTCAGGTTCCACGGCGCCGCCTCCGGGTGTGATTCGGGGAGTGAACGCATGGTAGCAGCGGGTCGCGAACGGGCCGCTGGCGGGTTCCGGCGACCGGGCCCAGGTCGGCTACCCTGCCGTGAGTGTCACCCTCCTTAGCGTCTGACGGCTTGGCTCGTAGCCTGCCTGCCCGCCTGCATGGTGTGGCCTTCATGCGTTGTGCCGGCCGTCAGACACGTCGGACCGCCCGGCGTGACTTGATAGGAGCGTGGCTTCGCCCCCACTCAGGTGTGTCCGCCGA
>VEOW01000035.1 GCA_012026785.1 Chloroflexota bacterium
CCGCTCACGCTCGGCGGGCGGCGGCCACTCGGCGTGTTCGCGCGCCGGACCTTCGTGGCCACCGGGACCGAGGCCTGAACTTCCTCGCCCCGTTTCACAGGTCCATGGGAGCCCTTCGCACTTCTGTGCAGGGCTCCCTTGATGACTCGTCGGGCATGGTCGAGACCATGACACCACGACCCAGGGGCGAGCGATCGATGCAGCTCGTCTTCGCGGAGGAGGACTGCATCCTCAGCGTGGATTCCGAAGGCGACGACGCCCATCACGACGCCATCGCGGCGACGCTTCTCGAGGCGGCCGGCGCAACGGACGCCGCCGAGGCCGCGCGCCTCATCCAGGGCGCCCTCGGCGACCTGGCGCGGATCCAGCGCCGCTGATCCCGCCCGTCGCCACGGCGTTGGATCGTCAGTCGAGCAGCGGCCCGGCCTCACCCTCGAGCAACGGGCCGTTGCCCACCAGGGTCAGCCGCTCCGCTTCGAGCTCGTTGGTGACGGCCCGCGCCGCCCCCGAATAGCTCGAGCCGTCCGTTCGAAGCTCGACGAGGGCGTTGTCGCCGATCTCGGGCAACCCCCCATCGACGATCTCCACCCGCCAATCGCTGCTCCCGGGAACGCCGCTCGGTAGCGCGTCCTGGTCGCGGCGTAGCGTCGCAGCGCGGAACGCGACGGGTGACGAGTTGACGACGAGCTTCTCGATTCGCTCCTGGTCCGGCATGATGTCCTCCACACGCAGGAATGCGGCGGTCACGATGGCGGGCGGGACACGACGGTCGCGCCTTCGGGGCCGCGGGCACATCTGTCGGCGCCATTGCAGCTGGCGCGATCGACGCTACCGGGGGCTTGAAGGCCCGCCAACCGACGCGGCGCTGGCATCCCGAGCGATCGCCGCCGAGGGTCCCCGAAACACCGGCGAGCCGACGCTGGCGTCGACGTGAACTGCCATCCTCGCGGACGCCTCATCGAACCGGCCATCGCCCGGGACATGTATCGAGCCCTCGGGTTCGAGGTCTGCGAGGCGTGCCACCGCGTTCGGGCGATCCGATGGCGAGAGCGCCGCTACGCCCCGCCACCGGAGCACCGCGTTACCAGACCCGGCTGATCTCCTCGCGCGTCGCCAGCAGGCCCCCGAGGACGGCCGAGCCGGCGCCCAGCGCCAGCGCCAGGACGGTCGCCCAGCCAGCTGCCTGGAACTCATCGACCGTGCCCGGTTCGAAGCCCGCGCCGAGGAAGGTCGTCATGTCGCCCAGGCCACCCAGGCCGAGGGCGACCAGGACCAGCATCAGCAGGAGTGCGAGCGCCCAGACCAGGAACCCGTGGAGCATCGCCGGGCCTGCCTCCACGATGCCCGCGGCCCAGACCGCCGTCAGCGCACCGGCGCCGAAGGCGATGACGATGAAGAGGCCGGTCACGATGGACGCCACGACCGCGCCGAAGCGTGGATCGCTGGCCTCGCCGATCGGGGCCACCTGGAGCCCCGCCGCGAGGGCGGTCACGCTGAGCAGGACGAGCACGGCCAGGGCGATCAACGCGCCCGCCAGCACCGAGCCCCAGCTGATGATCGTGCGCGGGCCCCCGACCGCGACCTCGACCTCCGCGATCCCGACCTCGGTGACCGGCGATCGCACCGAACGTGTTGCTGCCATTTGATCGTTCCTCCTGGCTGTCGGGTTGCCTGGCTGCCTACAGGAGGCGGAGCAGCAGGATGATCAGGATGATCGTGATCAGCAGTCCGATGATGCCCACGGCACAGCTCCTTCTCGTTTGGGCAGCGGCGCACACTCGCCGCCGCGCTTGGGCATCCCGAAGGCTGCCGGGCGATGCCTTGCAGGTGCGCCTGCATGGCCGGCTCGCGCCTGACGGGGACACCACTGGCGAGGCGCGGCCGGCGCTCCGCGCGTCCGCTGCAACGAGCGGAAATCGTTCTCTTATGCCGTCATCGACGCCGAGGCTCGACGATCACCTCCCCAAGAAAGCCGGAGGTCTGCCATGTCACGTTCGCGTCGACTGTTCCTGGCGCCCGCAGCGGCGGCGGCCATCGCACTGGCCGGGGCCGGAGCTGCGCTCGCGGGGACACCCGTCAGTGCGGTGTTCGTCTTCAACGAGGACGGGTCGCCGGCCGGAGCAACGGTCTGCGCGTTCTACGTCGAGTTCGGCGCCGTCGAGGGTGGCGAGAGCGGCTCATGGGCCCTGTTCGACTCGAGCGATGCCACGGTCGAGTCGGGGACGTACGAGGTGACGTCAGGCGAGGTCGACCGCCATCCGGCGTCGGGCACGTTCTCGGTCCCGAACGGGACCTACGTTCTCGCGTGGGACGACGAGCCGCAGATCGACCGCAGCCGCGGCGAGGTCGAGATCACGGTCGAGTGCGCCGCGGCGACGGAAGCTCCGGCGCCGACCGAAGCACCGACGGAGGGCCCTGCCCAGGAGACAGTGGCGCCCACCGCCGAGGCAGGCGGCGACGTTGGCGGGGCGACGCCGCTCCCGACGCTACCGCCAACGAGCACCGATTCGGCCCCGCGTAACCCAGGACTCTCCGGCCTGCTGGTGCTGCTCGGGCTGGTCCTCGGCGCCGTTGCCGTGGTGACGCCTCGCCCGCACCGCAGCCCGCGCTGATCGGCCTTTGGCGCCTGGACGCTCCTCCCTCGTGGGGGAGCGTCTTGGCGTCTGCCATATCCTGTCCTGAGTGTCACCCTCCTTAGCGTCTGACGGCTTGGCTCGTAGCCTGCCTGCCCGCCTGCATGGCGTGGCCTTCATGCGTTGTGCCGGCCGTCAGACAC
>VEOW01000017.1 GCA_012026785.1 Chloroflexota bacterium
CCCCGCGAGCTCGCCCGCCGTTCGAAGGCCCTCCGCCCAGGCGGCAGACGTCCGGGGGTCGACGGTTTCGAACGACGGCTCGCCGGGCGGCATGGCCGCCAGCTCCGCCTCGGACTTGAGATAGGACTCGGCATCGGGCCGACGGAGGTCGGCGAGCGTGTCGAGCGTCCGGCCGTGGGCGATCGCGGTCAGGACGTCGTGGAGCTCGCGGTCCCCGGGCTTCGAATAGTGGACGTCGTTGGTGACGACGACCGGCAGGCCCAGCTCGGCGGCGAGCGCCGCGGTCTCACGCACGAGCCAGTCGTCGTCGGGCAGCAGATGGTGAGTCAGCTCGAGGAAGAAACCGGCCCCGGCGGCGCTGTCGCCCCGGCCAAACAGCCGGGCGAACCGCTCTGCGGCCGCCTTCGCCCCCTCGCGATCGCCGACCAGCAGCCGCCGCCCGATCTCGCCGTCGCGGCCGCCCGACAGCGCGACGACGCCCTCGGCGTGCTCGGCCAGCAGCGCATGCTCGAACCGCGGCACCCGCTTGGTCCCCTGCAGGTTCGCGCGGGAGACGAGCCGGCACAGGCTCCGGTAGCCGGCCGCGTCGCGGGCCAGCAGGACGAGGTGTGGGCCCCGCTGCCGCGTCCCGATGCCCCGCAAGTCCTCCTTGACCGTTCGCCGATGGCCCGGCAGGCGGGCGCGTTCGGGTCGAGGTCGGGCCGGCAGGCCCTCAGCCGGTTCGAGACGGGGGACGACGACACTCCTCCCCCGTCGCGGGCCCCGCCGGGCCGGCACGACGACCCCGTCGGGGTCCGCGACCGCCGGGTCGACCAGCTCGATTTCGACGCCCAGGATCGGCCGCAGCCCGGCCTCCTGGGCCGCCGTCGTGAATCGAACGACCCCGTAGAGCCCGTCGTGGTCGGTGACCGCCAGCCCCGACAGCCCGAGTTCGCCCGCTCGTTCGACCCGGTCGTCGGCCGACGACGCGCCGTGGAGGAACGAGAAGTTGGTGTGGCAGCGAAGCTCGGCGTAGGTTGGCGGCATGGCTGAATCCGTCCGGGGGCCGGACTTACCAGTATAGAACAAACGTTCTATCAGAATCCGCGCAACACATGGCCCGCGCCCTGCGTCTGAAGGCCGTGGATACCAACCTCCGCAGCCTGGCCGTCGCCATGACGAGGACCGCCGCGATGCTCCTCATCGCGGTCCTCCTCATCCTCGTTCTCCTCCCGGCGGCCTTGGCTGCGAGCGGTGGGTAGCCACGCTGGCGAGGCGGGCATCTAGCCAGCCATCGACCAGGTCGTCGCCTGGTGAGCGGGCGTCGACCACCTGACAGGACCCCGTCGCTTCTGGGGGCGGCGGGGTCCTCTCGTTTTCGGCGGGACCGTCAGGTGCGGCGGCGGATCCCCGGCACGGTGTCGAACGCGGTGTCGAAGGTCAGGATCTCGACGATGCTGCGTCTCTGCATGACGGCAACGTGGAGGGCGTCCCGGGCGCCGAGCCGGCTGGTCAGGACGAGATCGCGCGCCCGCTCGATGTCCTCCAGCTCGACCGGGTAGACCTCGTCGACGACGCGTCGCAGCGCGTTGCACGCCGGCTCGATGGCCTCGCGGCACCCGATCGCCACGTAGCGGTGGAGGATCTCCTCGAATGCCTCGGTGTCGGTCACGAGCCGCTCCCGGGCGGCGATCGCGATCTCGAGGAGCTGGCGGCTTCGTTCCTTGTTGGGATGGTCGGCGCCAACGAGGTACATCGGGATCTTCGAGTCGACGAAGATCGGCACCCGCTATTCGCCATCGGGGCGGCCGGCGTAGCCGTGCTCGATGTCGCCCAGGAGATCCTCGATGTCGCCAGCCGGGTAGGCGTATGAGAGTGCCTCTCGCACGGCGCGCAGCTTCGGCTCGGCGTCCGGGTAGGTCTCCCGGGTACGTGCGGCGCGGAGGGCGTCTCGAACCCACTCCGCGGTCGTCTTGCGCTGTCGTCTGGCCAGGCGCTGGATCTCCGCGAGCTCGTCGTCGTCGAAAAGGACCTGGAGTCGCTTTGTCATGACAATGAGGTCAGGTAACTCATGCTGATGAGTCAATCTCTGACCGACCCCAAGCCGCCCGCGGAGCCAAACCTGCAGGAGGCGGGTCATGGCGTTCAGAGGGCGGTGGGCGGGCGCGCTCGGCTACGCGGCCTGCAGCCAGCCGTCACCTGGGTGATGTAGAGTCCCGGGATGGGCTCTGTGCGTCTCGTCCGCTGAGGTTCACGAGGGCCATCCTGGGAGACTCCTTAATGCTGCGACGGTTGGCGATGGGGTTGGTGCTGATTTTGGTGTTGGTGTCGTGTGGGGGCGGTGAGGAGAAAGCGTGTGAGTTTACAGGGGGCCTTGGGTCACCGTCGCCGACACGACCACCCGGTGGGTGGCCGTGTCCTAGCGAGTAGGAGTTACCAGCCGTTGTGCCACTTGGTCCAAACGTTGATTCGTGGATCGCCGTCAGCGTCTTAACTATGGGTGCAACCAGCCCAGCTTGATGAGGGTGGGCCAACGCCGTAGGGGTCGCTTTGGACTGCCCAGTTGCAGCCGTTGTTGGGAAAGTTGGTCCAGGCGCCGCCGTAGCTGGTTTGGTCGCGAAGGTTGTAGATGTAGTGGACGGTTCCTCCAGCCCGGTTGATCTGGCTCGCTGCGTTGATGATCTCGGCGCCAGCCCAGGCGCGGTAGCCGCCGCCGGGCGTGCCGGGTACACCATTGAACCAGGTGCGAACGATGTAGGTTGTGTATTCAACGCCATAGGTCAGATCTTTGATTGCGAGCTTCCATTTCCAGGCGCCGCTGACGGTCGTGGCGGTGATGCGGAGGCGATATTCGCGTCCAACAATGGGGGTGGGGGCCCATGCGGCGACCCGAAAGTAACCGGGGCTGGTGTCATCCGAGGTGTAGAGGAACTTGAGTTGGTCATCGGGCAGACCGTTCCCGCAGGGCGCGGATGGACAGTCTGTGATGCCGTAACCGAGTTGAATGTGGCCGAAGTCTCCGTTGACGAAACCGGTTCTCCAGCCCTCGATGTTGGCTCCGAAGACCATGGAGAAGCCGCTGTCGCTGAGGCCCTGCGGAGCGGTGCAGGCGCGAAGGTCTTCGATGGTTACGATGCTGGAGGTTCCAAAGATCGATGACGGGTTGGCTGGGCGGTGGTATGCGTGGCCGGTTACTTGGTAGTCGACTCCGAAGACGCTGGAGAGGCAGCTGGAGGAGTAGTGGTAAGTGGTGCTCCCATCGATTGCATGGGCGCTAGTAGGTGTGGGTCTGATGAGTACGAAGAGGAGGAGTGTTGCCGCGACTATGCGGCTGACTTTGGTCTTCACAGGTCCGTTGCTCCCGGTTAGTTGGATGACGACAGCTATCGCGGGCTACGGTCTTTGGTGACAGGGCACTACGACCCGCGGAACGTTGTGCCGGACGCTCAGCTGACGTACGCCAGCTGAGCTAGGACCTCCACGCCGAGCTCAGTCGGGACGGCGCCAGTGCCAGACAGGACTTGGTCGGCGTTTGCGGACGGGCAGTCGGCCGCACGAGGCAGTTGTGGCCCGATGAACGCCGGTACGTTTAGGGAAAGGGAGAGTTATCGAGGTATCGGCAGGAGAAGGACTCGATCCAAATCGAAGCTCGTCAGCTCGAACCTCGGGATCTGCTCGACGCTGTACCTCGGCGGGAGCATCCCGTAATCGCGGTAGTAGCGAGCCATGCCCCGCGGCTCCTCGAGATAACCGAGCTTCGCCGCATCGATGCGGAAGATCAGGTCCGCTTCCGTGATGACCTGATAGCGCGATAGATGGGCGAGCGACGATCGCTGGCTTTCAGTGCTTTCCAGTCCGTGTCGCTGAGGAGGTTCTCCGCCAGGCGACCCTCGAGGACGTACTGGATCGATAGGAACGTTGAGCTGCAGGACTGGCAACGGTGCCTCCTCACGGTGTAGTCGCCCACTTCGACGGGGCTGCGGTAACGGACGAAGTCGCCGCTGCCGCACTCGGGGCACCTCATGAGCGGTGGTCAACGGGATGGCGCCAGTCCTGCCGTCGGCGCTCGTCGATGCCCTCACCCTCTATCCGGTCGAGCGGTGGCCCAACGCAACAGGTGTGCCCGATGTCGGGGTGGCGAGGGAGCGAGGGGGCGTGCACCATCGGAAGGCCTCAGTCGTACAGGCGCTCCAGGTGCCAGGTGCCGGCGATGCGGTCGCGGTAGACGAGGGCCAGCCAGCGGCGGCCGCCGACCTTGTAGTAGTCGCGGGCGATCGGGTCGCGCCACCACTGCTCCTCGACCCGCCAGCGGTTGCAGACCTCGACCGGCTCGCGCCGGTCGGCCCAGCTGATCGCGACGAGGCGACCGTCGGCGTCCAGCTCGGCGCCGATGCGGGGGTGGGCGCGCAGGAGGCGAGTCACGGCGCTTTCCTCATGCCGGTGGCCCGGCTTCGCGCCAAGTCCAGCGCCGCTCCGGCAGCGGCGCCTCGGGGGCGGCGAGCTCGATCCGTCGAATGCGGCCCTCGCCGTAGGTCAGCGCGAGGCGGGCGAGCTGCCATTCGAGGCGCGCGCCGTGCAACGCCTGGGGCACGAACAGCGGCAGCTGCTGGCCGGCGGCGGGGGACGCTCCCGCGAGCTCCAATTCGAGGCGGGCCACGGGCGCGGGCGGCGGGGTTCGCTCGAGGCGGGCCAGGAGCAGCCGCTCGATCGCCTCGGCGTCGGCGGTCGGCTCGGGGAAGCGGCCTTCGACGACCAGCTCCGGTTCGATCCCGCGCTTGGCGAACGCGAGGTCGAGGCTGAGCCTGAGGCGACCGCGCTCCGCGGCGAGACCCCGGGCGTGGAGGTTGCCGGCCAGGGCCCCGGCCACCCGCCGCAGGACGAACCGGACGGCTTCGAGCTCGATGCCCGCGGGTTCGATCGGCAGCCCCAGAACGCGCCGCTCGGGCGCCCGACGGGGTCGGAAGGGGTCGGTCTCCTGGCCCCGAGACCGGGCGCCGATCCGCGCCCCCTCCTCGCCGAAGCGCGCGATGAGCGCCGAGGTCGCCAGCTCCGCGACCTGGCCGATCCTTCGCAGCCCGAAGCGGCGCAGCCTTGCCCGGACGTCCGGGTCGCGGGTGAGGAGGGCGGTCGGGAGCGGGGCGAGGAACGCGGCCTCCTCGCCCGGCGGCACGGTGACGAGCTCCCCGGGCGGCGCTGCGAGCGAGGCCACGCCCGCGACGAAGCGGGTGCCGCCGATACCCGTCCGGGGCGGGCCGCCGAGCAGGGGCGCGACGGCGGCGGCGAACCGCCGGGCCAGCTCGGGCTCCGGGCCCCACAGCCCTTCGAGCCCGTCGATCTGGGTCTCGAACAGCCCGAATGCCGGGTCGGCTGGATCGGACGTCCCGGCGAGGGCCGGGGTCAGCTCGCTGAGGCGTTCGAAGACGGCCTCGGCCGCCTCGCAGTCAGCCTCCGGCTCTGCGTCGAGGAAGGTCGCCTCCGGCGCCAGCCGATGGGCCGACCCGAGCGGCAGCCCCGCCCGGACGCCGAGGGCCCGCGCCTCGGCGTTCGCGTCGAGGACCGTCCCCGGCTGCCACGGCTGGCCGCCGAGGACGATCGGCCCCGCCGGCCACGAGCCGGAGGGCTGGCGCCGCTGCGCCAGGTCGAGCAGGAGGTGCGGTCGAAGGAGATGCAGGAGTCGCATGGTTCCGGTTCCCGGGCACTGGGATCGCGGGGGCATTGACGGTTGGAGCGCCGGGCAGGGCGTCCGCGAGGAGCCCGTCCCGGCGGAGGCAGGCGTCGCGCTCGCCACCCTCCGCGTAGAGGATCCGAAGCGTCGCCCGCCGTCCCGGCGGGCCCGCCCGGTTGCGACCGACGGTCACCTTCGTTCGTTGGCCAACGACGTCGCGACCGAGCCGGATCCAGCTCGTCCGGGCCAGCTCCAGGCGGATGCCGGTCGCCTCGCCGACGGCGCCGGCGAGGGTCGGGGCGAGATTCGGTGGCTCGAGAGCGACGAGGGTGATGCCGGCACGGCGTGCGAGCGCGCCGAGGCGCCCGAGCCGATCCGCGACTCTGGCCGCGGCGGGCACCCGCGGCGGCAGGTCCACCACGAGGAGATCGACCGTCCGGCTCGACAGCAGCGAGCCGGCGATCGCGATCCCCTCCTCCGCGTCGGCCGGGGTCACGACGACGAGCCACTCGGGCCGGACGCCGCGGGCCACGGCCTCCACGGGATCGAACGCCGCCGCGAGGTCCAGCCAGGCCACGATCGCGCCGGCCGCCTGGGCCTCCGCGACGAGCCGCAGGGCGAGCGTCGTCCGCCCGCTCGAGAGGTCGCCCCGGAGCTCCACGCCCATGCCCCGCGGCACGCCGCCCGGCCCGAGGATCGCATCGAGCGCCGCGAACCCGGTCGATAGCACGCGAGCCCGATCCGGCTCACGCTGCGGTTCCGGCGCCGGCTCGGTTTCCGGCGCCGCCGGGGCCGAGACGGGCACCTTTGCCAACGCGCCGACCACCTCACCGAAGCCGGAGACCGGCGCCGCCGCACCCCAGCGGGTTCGAAGGGTCGTCAGGGCCGCATCGATGTCCGGGGACCGTACCGCCATACCGAGATTATCGAACAGATGTTCGAATGAATCAAGGCCAGTCGGGCTCTACCTTCAGCCTTGACGCCAACCGTGCGGCTTGATCCCGTCGATTCTCATGTGATGAGCATTCCTGGGGCATCCGCTTCACAACGGCCCCGCGAGCCAGGGCATGGGCGGGTCAGCGACTTGCCCCCACGCTCACCGCTGCTTGGTGAGGCGCGCCACAGTCACGCTGCCCCCCTTTGCTCACCCTCCTTGGCGCCTCCTAGCCCCGGATATGACCATCTGATGAGCAACGGCGACATCAAGGGGGCCTCGAGCACGTGCAGGACCCGGAGCTCGCGCAGGACCCGGAGCTCGACGGGGCCCGTGCTAGACTCGGGCCGCCGTTCGACGGCGGCGCCGCAACGCGACGCGCCGAGCCGCGAATCGCCGGTGGGGATGTAGCTCAGCTGGGAGAGCACCGCGTTCGCATCGCGGGGGTCAGGGGTTCGAGTCCCCTCATCTCCACCACTTCCTCCCCCAATGGCCCACCCCTGACCTTCGTACCGTTGCCTGCCTTCGGTTGCCGGCCGGAGACTGCGTAGCGAGTCAATTTCGCAGCGTCCTGGTGATCGATCCCGCGATGGAACTCACCGCGATCCATCAGTCCCTGGCAACCCGTGTGCTCGTCGTCGCGGACGACCAGGACAACCGGGTCCTCCTCGATCGCCTGCTCCAGGGGGCAGGCTACCGAACCAGCCTCGTCGCCGACGGGGCGGCCGCGGTGCAGGCCGCGACGGACGAGATGCCGGACCTGATGCTCCTCGACGTCGGGCTGCCGCGGCGCAACGGCTTCGAGGTCTGTCGCCGGCTTCGGGCCGACCCGCGGACGGTGGCACTCCCGATCATCCTCGTCACCGGCCGAGGCTCGTCGCAGGACGTCGTCGCCGGGCTCGACGCCGGAGCCGACGACTTCGTTCGCAAGCCGTACGACCAGGCCGAGCTGATGGCCCGCATTCGAAGCGTCCTGCGCCTGGCCCGAGTCACGGCCGAGATGGCCGGGGCCCAGGGTGTCATCGCCGCGCTGGCCAACGCCGTGGAGGCGAAGGACGCCACGACCGAGCACCACTGCCAGCGTCTCGCGGGCTTCGCGCACCGCCTCGGTGCCGAGATCGGGCTCGATCCGGCCCAGCTGCGGGCCGTCATCTACGGCGCGATGCTCCACGACGTCGGCAAGATCGGGATCGCCGACGCGATCCTGCGCAAGCCCGGCCCGCTGGACGCCGCGGAGTGGGCGCAGATGCGGCAGCACCCGGTGATCGGCGAGCGGATCTGCGAGCCACTCGCGATCGCCGAGCGGTTCGGGCTCATCATCCGCCACCACCACGAGCGCTGGGACGGGGGCGGCTACCCCGACGGCATCAGGGGCGAGGCGATCCCCATCGGGGCCCGCATCGTCGGCCTCGTGGACGCCTTCGATGCGATGACCCACGACCGTCCATACCAGGCCGCGAGGACGGCGGACGCGGCCCTCGACGAGCTGCGCCGGGAGGCTGGGCGTCAGTTCGACCCGGCCCTCGTGTCCGCGTTCGTGCCGCTGGTGGTGGGCAGCCCAGGCATTCCGGAGCCGAGCGTCGCGGTGCCGGTCATGGCCGCCCTCGCGACCGCCAGCCGGGCATGACGATCGAGGGCCTCCTCGGCGCGGCGGTGGACGTCGCCTACGTGGCCCTGTTCGCGCTCACGCTGCGCGACTACATTCGACGACCCGAGCCAGTCCGTCTGCTCGTGGCGGCGGTCTTCGGAAGCCTGGCGAGCGTCCTGACCGCACCCCTGCTCCGGCAGCTCGCGCCGACCCTGGCTGCGCCCCTGTCGCTCCTGGCAATTGGCGCCTTCGTGGCCCAGCCGGTCCTGGTGCTCTGGCTGGTCCACCAGTTCCGGCCGGTCCCGCGCTGGGTGCGCTCCGTGGCGGTCATCGCCTTCGTCCTGCTCGCTGGCTGGGGAATCGCGGTCACTGCCCTCGGGACCGCCGCCCCGGCCGCCGCAAGCCCCGTGCTGGTGGGCGGCATCCTCGCCTACTTCCCGGCCCTCGAGCTCGGATCGGCGGTGGCGTTGATGCGCGAGGCCAAGCGACGAGCCGGCCTGTCACGGGCCCGCCTCGCCACGGCCGCGGCCGCGACGGGTCTGCTGGGAGGGTCCGTTCTGCTGCTCGGCGCGCTGGCCGTTGCGGCACCGGGAGCCGACGCCGCGGGCCTCGGTGTGCGTGCCCTGGCCCTGGTCGCCGGGGTTGGCTACCTCGTGGCGTTCGCCCCACCACCCCTGCTGCGCCGCCTCGTGCAGCAGTCGATCACCTACGAGTTCGTTCGCGATCTCGACGCGCTGCCGACCGGAACGCCATCCGAGCGGATGTGGGATCTCCTCCGGAGCGCCGCGGCGCGCGTTTCGGGGGCGAATCGCGTTGACCTCCGGCTTGACGGACAGGCAATGGGTGTCACCACGACCGAGATCAGCGTGCCCATCGAGACCGACGGGCGCCGGCGCGGAGCACTCGTCCTGACGGTCCAGGGCCGCTCGCTGTTCGTCGAGGATGACCTCGACCTCATCCGGCTGCTGATCACGCGGACCGTTCGGTCCGTCGAGCGCGAGGAGGCCCTGGCCGAGCGAGAGGGCCTCATCGAGGAGCTGCGCGCGGCGAGCGCGGCGAAGAGCGAGTTCCTGGCCGCGATGAGCCATGAGCTGCGGACGCCGCTGAACGCCATCATCGGTTTCTCGGAGCTCCTCCTCGAGCCCGGGCGCGGCCGCACCTCCCGGGCGACGGTGACCGAGTACGCGGGCCATATTCACCGCTCCGGGCTCCACCTACTGGAGCTCATCAACGACGTCCTGGACCTGGCCCGCGTCGAGGCGGGGCGGCTGGATCTCAAGCCGGCGCCATTCGACGTCGAGGCCATGATCCACCAGACCGTCGAGACGATGCGCCCGCTGGCGGAGCGGCGGTCGCACTCGCTGACCGTTCGGACTCCCGGCCCGGTGGAGCTGATCGCCGACGCGGGACGGGTGCGCCAGATGATCTTCAACCTGCTCTCGAACGCCATCAAGTTCACCGAGCCCGGCGGCGCGCTGCAGGTGGAGCTCCGTGCCGAAGATGACATCGCGATCACGATCACGGACAACGGGCCTGGCATCTCGGAGCACGAGACCGAGGCCATCTTCGAGGCCTTCCACCAGGGCGAGGGACAGGGCGCACGGCAGGAGGGGACAGGGCTGGGCCTGGCCTTGACGCGCCAGCTGGCCGAGGCGCACGGCGGGGCCATCGAGCTCCACTCGAGCCCCGGCCAGGGCAGCACGTTCACCATTCGTCTGCCGCGACAGCCCGCCCCTGGGGCGGTCATGCACTCGGAGCCCGAGCCGACCGACGGACCCCGAGTGCTGATCGTGGAGGACGATCCCGGCGCGGCGCAGCTCCTTCGGATCTACCTCCAGGACGCGGGGTTCCAGGTCCTCGTGGCCGCGACCGGCATGCAGGGCCTGGAGCTCGCCCGACTCGAGCGGCCGAACGCGATCCTGCTCGACATCCTCTTGCCCGACATCGACGGCTGGGACCTCCTGCAGCGGCTCAAACTCGAGGACGCGACGCGTGACGTCCCCGTCGTGGTCGTCTCGGTCGTCGACGATCGAACCCTCGGGCTGGCGCTCGGCGCCGTCGACTACTTCGTGAAGCCGGTGTCGCGTGAGATGTTGCTCGCGTCGCTGGGACGCCTGACCTTCACGACGAAGGTTCGGTCTCGCGCGATCACGGTGCTCGTCGTGGACGCTGATCAGGGAGCCTGGGAGGGGTATCGAAGCCTCCTCGAGCCGGAGGGCTTCACGATCGTCACCGCGAGCGACGCCGCGTCGGGCATGGCCATCGCATCCGAGCGGCACCCGGACCTGATCCTGCTCGACGTGCTGCTGCCCGACGCGGACGGCCTGATGCTGATCGGGCGCTTGCGAGCAGATCCGGCGACCCGTGACATCCCGATCTGGCTGACGACGCCGACCTCGTTGAGCGAATCCGACAAAGCGCGACTCAACGGCAACGTCCTCGGGGTGGCCGAGCGCGGCGAGCCGGCCCTGGCGGCGCTCCGGACCTGGCTCGAGCTCCCGCCCAGGAAGCCGGCAACGGTCGAGTGACGTGACCGGCCCGGCCGTGATCCTCGCCGTGGAGGACGATCCAGGCAACGTCGCCCTGCTGCGCGCGATCCTCGAGAAGGCCGGGCACCGCCTCGTCGCGATGGGCAGCCTCGGCGAGGCGCGGGCATGGCTGGCCGGCGCTGCCCCCGATCTGGTTCTGCTGGATCGGCACCTCCCGGACGGCGACGGCCTCGACCTCCTCGCCGAGATCCGACGCGATGAGCGTGCGAGCGTGCCGGTGCTGATGGTCAGTGCCAGCGTCCTGCCGGGCGACCGGGACGCGGCCCTGGCCGCAGGCTGCGACGCCTTCATCGAGAAGCCCGTCCGCGTTCGAACCCTCCTCGACGCGATCGCCCGATCCCTCGCCGCCTGACTCGGCTGCCCGAGCCGGGTGTTCGTGACTTCCGGCACTGGCGGAGCGCCGTCATGCGGACGAAGAATCGCGACAGACCCGGAGAGGTCGAGCAGCAATCCGTCGAGCGACGACATCACGGTGACGAGTACCGTCCGGCGATCACATCAAGGGACCGCGTCCCGGAGGCGCCGTCGGGGGACGGACGAGACGGTCCCTCCGGGTCACTTCGCGTCGGAGTCGGAGGTGACGTGATGGCTGCAACCGTGACGAGGGTCGAGCCCCACCAAGGGCTGCTGCGGTGGCTGGCTCGCCACGGGATCGATCACGAGGTCCATGAGCATCGGCTGAGCTATACGGCCAAGGAGACCGCCCGCGCCGAGGGGGTCGAACCGCGGACGTTCGCCAAGGTCGTCGGGGTCGAGGCGGCCGATGGCCGCAAAGCCCTGCTGGTCCTCGACGCCACCGACCGGGTCAGTCTCCCGAAGGCGGCCGAGGCGATGGGCGTCGACACGGTCCGGCTGCTCCGCGAGCCCGAGCTCGAGGCGCTGGCGCCGGACTGCGAGGCTGGGACGATTCCGGCCGTCGGGGCGCTGTTCGGATTGCCCCTCTACGCCGACGAGGGGATCCGCGAAGACGCCGAGATCAGCTTCAACGCCGGCAGCCATCGAGTCGCGGTTCGAGTCGATCGACGCGCCTGGGAGGCTGCGGCCGAGCCCGCCTACGTCGACATCGCCGCCGGACCGGCGGAGCACACGGGCCCCGCGGGATGGTGACGGCCCCGGCACGGAGACCGGGGACCGACCGCCCGCGGATCCTCGTCTGGCTCGACGGACGGGAGGCCACCATCGTCCGGTCGGGATCGGAGGGCCCATCGCTCGAACGCGTCTTTGCCACCGAGCCCGTCCCCTCGCATGGAAGCGGCCGGCGCCGCCACGCGCCGAACGCCCGCCACGGCGAGGAGTGGAAAGGCGTCGCCGAGCGGCGCAGCGAGCGACGCCTGGAGGACTTCCTGGCAAAGGTCGCGGCTCGACTCGAGCCCGGCGCCGATCTCGAGATCATCGGCCCCGGCCCGGTCCATGAGCGACTGGCTCGCGAGATCGTCGCCGCCGACGTCCGGCATGCGAACGACCGGTCGGTCAGGGCCGAGGCCGCCTCCCGCTTGACCGTCCCGCAGCTCCAGGCCCGGCTTCGGGAGGCGATCGAACGGACGGCCGAAGGGCCTGGAACGCCGCCCCGGAACTCGAACTCGGGCGGCATTCGCTAAACTGCTGCGGCCGTGGGTCGGTTGGGCAGGTGGTGAGCCCAAGGGTCTGTAAAACCCTCGTCTTTCGACTGTGGCAGTTCGATTCTGCCCCGGCCCACCAGTCGAACCGCAGACACTCTCGCCTGGCCTCGGGTCCCTCAGTCGGCGGCCGGCGCCGGTTCGACGAGGCCCTCCAGGGCGGTGTGCAGGGCGTGCGAGTGACGGCGCAGCCAGGCCCGGTCGGCGAGATGGCTCGGCCGTCGCGCGGCAACGAGCGCCCAGAAGCGCGGTCCGTGGCCGAAGACGCGCAGGTGCGCCAGCTCGTGGACGACCACGGTCTCGAGCGACCCCGGCGGTGCCAGCACCAGGCGCCAAGAGAACATCAACCGACCCGTCCGTGACGCACTTCCCCAGCGGGTCCGTGGATCGCGCAGGTCGATCCTCGCCGGGCTGACCGCCAGCGCGGCGGCATGGCGCCCGATCGCCTCGTCGATGGCTGCGGCGGCCCGCGCCCGCAGCCAGTCGATGAGCAGGCGCTGCACCGAACGCCGATCGCCGCAGGCCAGCCGCACGACCAGCTCGTCGCCCGCCTCGCCGCCGACCCGCTCGACGATGGACCGACCCTTCGCCCCGCCGCGGAGCACACGGATTCGGTGGGCCACGCCGCGGTAGTGGATCACGCCGTCCCGCCCGCGAGCCGCGGCGGCGGCCCGCTCCCGATCGAGCCGCTCGAGATGGCGCAGGACCCAGGTTGACCGCTCGTGGAGGAACGCCTCGACCGCGTCCTCGCCGCGGAGCCAGCCCTGCCGGGATCCCACCGGCAGGCTGACGACGAGCCCGTCGCGCGGGTCGATCGTGGCCCGGATGGCCCGCGATCGGGTAGAGCGCCGGAGGAGGTACCTCACCTCGGTCGGCCCGAGACGGACGACCCGCTCGACCGGCGCGGCATCGGAGCGGGACGCGCGACCCATCGGCGGCAAGGGTGACAGGCTGACGGCCCGCCCGTCACCCCCACGACCCACGCCGGACCGGCCATGAGACGATCGAGCCATGGCAGGAACGGGTCGAACGCTCGATGCTGGCGGGCACCATGCCTGAGAATCCGACCTACCGCGTGACCGGTGACGACTGGGATCCTCCCGATCGCCGCCAGCTCCCGGGGGACGCCGCGCTGGACGGGAGCGGTGCCCAGGACCTCGCGGAAGCCGAGCCCCCGACGCCAACGCTCGAGCGCTGGGTCGCACCCTCGGCAGCGGCGCGCGAGGTGGCAGCAGGGCCGGGATCCGGGTGGGCGGTCCCGGCTGCGGCAACGGCGCGGATGGGCGCGTCGGTCGCGGCACCGGGCTTCGCAGCCGTGACGGCGGACGGAGTCGCGGTGGGCGCCGAATCCCGGCGACGCTCTCCCCTCGCCGGCTTGTCCGACCGCCTGCCGCCGCCCTTCCGAGCAGCGATCGAGCGGGTTCCGCCACGCTTCCTTCTGGGTGGCGCCGGGCTCGTGGTCGTGGCCGTCGCGTTCGTCGTGCTCGTGTCGGGCCGGCCGAGCGGCGTGGCCGCGACCGAGACCCCAGCCCCGACCGAGGTGGCGGCCGTCGCGACCCCGGGCTGCTCGACCCCCGCCGCGCCGCTGCCGATCCCGGACCTCCTGGTCACGGCGCCCGGCGCGGAGGCCCGCGCCCTGACGGGATTCGCTGGCCCCGCCGAGGTCGACCTGGATGGCCCCTGGCCGGCGGAGCTCGGAGCGGTCGAGGCCTCGGTGCCGCTGGGTTCGACGATCCGCTTGACCAGCACCGGCGCGTGCATCGCCGAATGGCGGGCCGTCGCGGCACGCCCGCCGTCGACGATCGGCAAGGCCTGGCGGCCGAAGGGACCCGAGACGGTCGAGCTCGGCTGGCAGCGCGCGGACCGAATCGCCTGGCAGCCGGCGGTGCCCTTGCCGCCGCGCGGCGAGTGGATCGTTCGGTTGACCGTCTGGTACCGCGAGGGCGACGAGCCCGGCGCCCCGAGCCAGGTGCCTGGTGCGTCCCCGAACGAGTCCGCCGACGGCCTTCCGGAGGGACTGGTCGTCGAGCGCTACTTCCGCCTCGTGGTCGAGGCGCCGGCGTCATAACCGCGGGCGGCCCCCGGCGGGGCCGGGCGCTACTTCTTGCCCGCCTCCGCGATCACGCCGAGCGAGATCCGGAACCCGGCCCGCCGCTGGAGCGGCGGCATCAGCGTCCCTTGGCCAACGGGCGCGTCGCCCGGGAAGGCCTTCAGCCACTCCTCGTTGAACGCCTCGAACTCGGTCGGATCCTTGAGCGACCAGTTGGCCCACACGATCCGTTCGAGCGAGCTGCCGTGCTGCTTGAGCAACGCGGTCAGGTTGCGAATGCACTGCCGGGTCTGATCCTTGATGCTCGTGCCGGCCAGGCGACCCGACTTGGGATCGATCGGCCCGATCCCCGAGACGTAGACCATGCCGCCGGCCTTCGTCGCCCGGCCGTGACCGAGCCGCTTGAGGGCCTCCAGCTCGGCGGTCGTCGCATCGCCGCCGCCGAAGCGACCCTTCGACGGGTGGACCGAGACGGGCTTCTTCGGGTCCTCCGGGGGGATCCCGAACTCGCCGGGCGGCAGCGCGACGCCGTTCTTGGCGAACTGGGGCATGAACGTCGGGCGGACGCCGGTCGGTCGCAGCTCGCCGACGATCTTGCCATCCCGGACGCCGGTCTGGACGAACTCGAAGATGTCCTGGGTCAGGATCTCGTCGTCCTCGATCCCGTAGACCTCGGTGATGTTCACGATCTTGCGCGAGCCGTCCTTGAGTCGCGCGGTGTGGACGATGAGGTCGACGGCCGAGGCGATCTGCTCGCGGATCGCCCGCAGCGGCAGCTCGTAGCCGGTCATCAGGACCATCGTCTCGAGGCGCCGCAGCATGTCCTGGGGCGTGTTGGCGTGGCCGGTCGAGAGCGAGCCGTCGTTGCCGGTGGTCATCGCCTGGAGCATGTCGAGGGCCTCGCCCGAGCGGCACTCGCCGACGATGACCCGGTCGGGCCGCATGTGCATCGCGTTGCGGAGCAGGTTCCGGATCGTGATCTCGCCCTCCCCCTCGAGGTTGGCCGGGCGGGCCTCCAGCGTCACCACGTGCTCCTGGCGGAGCTGCAGCTCGGCGGCGTCCTCGATCGTCACGATCCGCTCGTCGTTGGGAATGAACGACGAGATGACGTTGAGGGTCGTCGTCTTGCCCGAGCCCGTCCCGCCGGAGACGAAGACGTTGAGCCGAGCCTCCACGCAGGCCCGCAGGAAGTCGAACATCTCGGCCGTCGCGGTGCCGAAGCCGATCAGGTCGTCGACGGTGTAGGGCGTCTTCGAGAACTTTCGAATGGTGATGACCGGCCCGATCAGCGACAGCGGCTCGATGATCGCGTTGACCCGCGAGCCGTCGGGCAGGCGAGCATCGACGCGAGGGCTCGTCTCGTCGATCCGGCGCCCGAGCGGGGTGATGATCCGGTCGATGATCCGGAGGACGTGGTCGTCGTTGAGGAACGTGACGTCGACCTTCTGGATCTTGCCGTGGCGCTCGATGTAGATGTTGTTGGGGCCGTTGACCATCACCTCGGTGATCGTCTCGTCGGCCAGCAGCGGCTCGATCGGCCCGAGGCCGGTGATGTCGTGGATCAGCTCCTGGACGAGCCGCAACCGCTCGTCACGAGTGACCGCGAATCCATGTCGGGCAATGACCCGGGCGACGATCCCCTCGACCTTGCCTCGGACCTCGGTCTCGCTGCCGTCGAGGAGGGCGTTGAAGGCCGACACGACCTCGCCCTGGAGGTGCGAACGGATCTGGTGCAGCAGCTCCTCGCGGGCCGGGTCGCGCGCCGCTCCCTGGCCGACCGGCGGGACGGGGACGATGGCATTGGGCGGCGGTGCGGCCTCGGCGGCCGCGGCGCCCCGCTCGGCTCGCTCCACTCGCTGGAGCAGCGACATGCCCTGACCTCCCCCGCTCCCGATGGACCGCGATGGACGGACCGAGCATAGCGCGACCTCGTCGAGCGACCCGTTCGCAGTGAACCACCACCTGGGGGACGTTCGAATGACCCAAAGGTCCCGCGTATCCGCCGGGGGCGGGTATTCGCGCTCCGCCGGGCCGGGCCCGATGGGGGCCTGGGGTATACTCCCGGCGCCGTGGGGCTATAGCTCAGCTGGGAGAGCGTCTGAATGGCATTCAGAAGGTCAGGGGTTCGAATCCCCTTAGCTCCACCATCTCGCCAGCGCCTTTTCCTTAGCGGCGGATAGCCGGGCCCGCGATCGCGGGCTGGCTATCCTTGACCCCTCCCGGCATCGGCGAGGGGTTTTTCATTCCCCTCGAAGGAGCGGACGACGTGACCCAGACGCAGCAACCGAAGGAGCGGACCAGGATCGAGCGG
This sequence comes from Chloroflexota bacterium, assembly GCA_012026785.1. Lineage (GTDB taxonomy): Bacteria > Chloroflexota > Limnocylindria > Limnocylindrales > CSP1-4 > UBA5189. The sequence continues at coordinate 16,693 of VEOW01000017.1, forward strand.
TACGACCCCGCCTCGATCGAGCCGCGCTGGCAGGCGCGCTGGGATGAGCTCGGGCTCCATCGAACGGACCTGGAGGGGGCCCGCAACCGCTACTACCTGCTGACGATGTACCCGTACCCGTCGGGCGACATCCACATCGGCCACTGGTACATCAAGACCCCGACCGATGCGATCGCCCGGTTCCGGCGGATGCACGGCTTCAACGTCTTCCTGCCGATCGGCTTCGACGCCTTCGGCCTGCCGGCCGAGAACGCCGCCATTCGAAACAACATCAACCCTCGCGACTGGACGATGTCGAACATCGCCAACATGCGCCGCCAGCTGCGGCGGATGGGCGCGACGTTCGACTGGGACGCCGAGGTCGTGACCTGCGACCCGGAGTACTACCGCTGGAACCAGTGGTTCTTCCTGCAGTTCCTGAAGGCCGGGCTGGCCTATCGCGCCAAGTCCGCTGTCGACTGGTGCCCCAACGACGGGACGCTGGCCCGCGAGCAGGTCGAGGGCACCGAGCGACGCTGCTGGCGCTGCGGCGCGAAGGTCGAGAAGCGCGAGCTGGAGCAGTGGTACCTGCGCGTCACGAAGTACGCCGACGAGCTGCTGGACTTCAGCGAGATCGAGTTCCCCGAGCCGGTCCGGGTCATGCAGACGAACTGGATCGGGCGATCCGAGGGCGGCGAGATCGTGTTCGAGTCGGCGCCCTCGGAGCACCACCCGGGCGGCGAGGAGATTCGGGTTTTCACGACCCGGCCGGACACGCTGTTCGGGGCGACGTTCATGGTCCTCGCGCCCGAGCACCCGCTGGTCGCGACGCTGACCGCGCCCGATCGGCGCGCCGAGGTCGAGGCCTACGCCGCCCGGGCGGCGGCCGAGACCGAAATCGAGCGCCTGTCCACCGAGCGGGAGAAGACCGGCGTGGCGATCGGGGCCGAGGCCATCAATCCCGTCAACGGCGAGCGGATCCCGATCTTCGTGGCCGACTACGTCCTGGCCGGCTATGGCACCGGGGCGATCATGGCCGTCCCGGCCCACGACGAGCGGGACTTCGAGTTCGCCCTCAGGTTCGGGCTGCCGATCCGGCGGGTCGTCGCCCGGCCCGGCCAGACCGACGACAACGTGGCCGAGGCGTACGCCGCCCACGCCGACGACGAGATCCTCGTCAACAGCGGCGACTTCAGCGGCCTGCCCGCCGACGAGGGTGGGCGGCGGATCGTGGCCGACCTGGCCGCGCGCGGCAAGGGCAGGCCGGCGGTCACCTATCGCCTGCGCGACTGGCTGATCAGCCGCCAGCGGTACTGGGGAACACCCATCCCGGTGATCCACTGCGAGATCCACGGGATCGTGCCGGTTCCCGACGAGGACCTGCCGGTGCTCCTGCCCGAGACCGTCGACTACGCGGGCTCGGGCGTCAACCCGCTGACCCGCGACGAGGCCTTCCTGAACGTCACTTGCCCGCTCGGCGACCACCCGGCGAGGCGCGAGACGGACACGATGGACACGTTCATCGATTCAAGCTGGTACTGGTACCGCTACCTGTCACCGAACAAGACCGACGGGCCGATCGACCCGGACATGGTCGAGGCCTGGACCCCGGTCGAGCAGTACACCGGCGGGGCCGAGCATGCCGTCATGCACCTGCTGTATGCCCGCGAGTTCACCAAGATGCTGCGGGACCTGGGCCTCATGCAGCAGAACGAGCCCTGGAAGCGGGTCTTCAACCAGGGCCAGATCCTGGGCGCCGACGGCGAGCGGATGAGCAAGTCGCGGGGCAACGTCCAGGATCCCGACGAGCTGGTGTCACGGTACGGCGCGGACACGGTCCGGCTGTTCCTGATGTTCATGGGCCCCTGGGACCAGGGCGGACCGTGGAGCCCGTCGGGGATCGGCGGCGTCCACCGCTTCCTCAACCGGGTCTGGGCGCTCGCGCTGGATCCGCACTACGTCGAGCCCGGCGATCCCGACGCCGGTTCGCTGCCGGACGGCCAGGACGTGGCCGCGGCTCGCGCCGCACTCCGGGCGGCCGCCCACCGCACCCTGCGGGACGTGACCGCCGACTACGAGGCGTTCCACTTCAACACCATGGTCGCCAAGCTGATGGAGCTGTCGAACACGCTATTCCGGTACCGCGGCAGTGTCGTTGCCGGTGGCGACGAATGGGACGAGGCCGTTCGCCTGCTGCTGCTGATGCTGGCGCCGGCGGCGCCGCACATCACCGAGGAGCTGTGGTCGCGCCGCCTGGCCGCCCGCGGCGAGCCGTGGCACTCGATCCACGAGGAGCGCTGGCCGGGCGTGGACGAGGCGGCCGCCGCGGAATCGACGCGCGAGGTCCCGGTCCAGGTCAACGGCAAGGTCCGCGACAAGATCATCGTCCCGGCCGGCATCGACGCCGCGGGCCTGGAGGCGGCCGCGCTCGCGGCGCCCCGGATCCAGGCCGTCCTCGCCGGTCGGACGCCGGAGCGGATCATCCGGGCGGGCGGTGGCCGCCTCGTGAACCTCGTCGTGCGGGAATGACGGCTGGGCCGGCGCGTCAGGCCGATCTTGCCTCGAATGGCTCTTCGAGGTCGACGGCGAGGGGCAGGCGGATCGTGAACGACGCGCCACCGCCGTCACGAGACGCCGCCTCGAGGCTCCCGCCAACGGCCTCCATCAGGCGGCGGCAGACCGACAGCCCGATACCCATGCCCGACTTCGCCGTCGTGCGCCGGGAGCGGTAGAAAGGCTCGAAGATCCGCTCCGCCTCGTCGGCGTCGATGCCGACGCCGCGGTCGGCCACGACGACGGCAACGGCGGCGCCCTCGACCTCGCAACGAACCTCGATCGGGGTGGATGGCGGGCTGTACTTGACGGCGTTGCTGAGGAGGTTTGCCAGGACCTGGCCGAGCGCGTCCGGGTTGCCGGTCGCAACGACCCGGGTGTCGCAACCCTCGACCCGCAGCTCGCGGGTCGGCTGCCCGCGCCGCTCGTGGTCGACGGCCGCTCGGACGACGTGGCCGACGAGCAGGGGCGCGAGGTCCAGCGACCGCCCGGCTTCCAGGCGAGCCAGGACGAGCAGGTTGGAGATGATCTGGTTGAGCCGTTCGGCCTCCTCGGCGATGTCGGCCAGCGCGCCCTCCCGGACCGCCGGGTCGAGGCCGGCTGCCCGGCTGGTCAGCACCCGGGCGTTGCCGAGGATCGTCGTCAGCGGCGTCCGGAGCTCGTGCGACACCATGCTCAGGAACTCGTCCTTGGCGGCCATTGCTCGACGCAGCTCGGCCTCGTTGGCCGTCAGGCGGCCCAGCGCCTCGTGGAGCGCCTGCTCCGCCTGGACCCGGTCGTCGATGTCGACGCTGACCGCGATCCACGACGAGATCGCCCCGGCCGCGTCGCGAACGGGGGGCAGCGTCCCGGCGAACCAGCGGTAGGCGCCATCGTGGCGGCGAGCCCGGAACTGGATCGGGGTCTCTGCCTCCCGCTCGAATGCCGAGCGCACCGCGTTCGACAGCGACTCGACGTCGTCGGGATGGATCACCGACGTCCAGGCCCAGCCCCGCAGCTCGTCGACCCCAACCCCGAGGTAGGCCAGCCAGGTCGGGGTCGAATAGGTCAGCTCGCCCTGCGCGTCGAGCAGCGAGATGCCGCTCGGGTTGTGCTCGACGAGCGTCCGGAATCGCGCCTCGGCCGCCTGCAGCTCACGGGTCGCCAGCTCGCGGAGGCGGGCCGTGGCGAGATGCGCCGCGACCCGGGCCCGAAGATCGCCGGCGCCAAAGGGCTTGACCAGGTAGTCGTCGGCGCCCTTGGCCAGACCCTCGATGGCGGCCTCCTCGCCGGCGCGAGCGGACAGAAGGATGTTCGGCAGCGTTCGCGTCTCGGCGTCCAGGCGGAGGCGGGACGCAAGCCCGAAGCCGTCGAGTCGCGGCATCATCACGTCGGCCAGCACCAGCGACGGTGGATTCGAGCGAATCCGCTCGAGGGCGTCGCGCCCGTCTGCGGCCAGCTCGACGTCGTAGTCGCGCTCGAGGATGCTCGAGACGTAGCGCCGCATGTCGGCGTTGTCGTCGGCGACGAGGACCCGCGGTCGGTCGACCGCGGCCACGGCCTCGCCCTCAGGGGCCCGGGCCGGCAGCCACCCCAGCGCCTCGTCGACGAACGCCCGGGCGATCGCGGCATCGCCGCTCCGCGTCGGCTCCTCGGTCACCCGCTCGGGCGGCAGGTGGTCGCGACCCAGCGGGACGCAGACCACGAAGCGCGACCCTCGATCGAGCTCGGAGAAGGCCTCGATCCGACCGCCGTGGAGCTTGACGAGCTCCTGGACGAGCGCCAGCCCGATGCCGCTGCCCTCGTGGGTCCGCGCCGCGCGCGGCTCGATCCGATGAAACCGCTCGAAGATCCGGGGCAGCTCCTCGGCCGGAATGCCGACGCCGGTATCGGCGACCGTCAGCACCGCCTCGCCGTCGCCCGCCCGAAGCGTCACCCGGACCTCGCCCTCGTACGTGTGCTTGAAGGCGTTGCTGACGAGGTTCAGGACGATCCGCTCCCACATCTCGCGATCGACGTAGGCCGGCTCCGGCATCGACTCGACGTCGATCCGGAGGCGGATGCCGGCCCCATCGAAGGCCGAGCGGAACATGCTCGCCAGCTGGCTGGTCAGGGCCGCCAGGTCGACGGGCTCGTAGCCGGCCTGGATCCGGCCGGCCTCGATCCGCGAGAACTCCAGGAGGGCGTTCACCAGGCGGTACAGGCGACGGGCGTTGCGCCGCGCCAGCTCGACGCGATCGCGTGACTCGTCGCGCAGGGAGCCGTCACGCTCCAGCTCCTCGAGCGGGCCGAGCAGCAGCGTCAGCGGCGTCCGGAACTCGTGGCTGATGTTGGTGAAGAACGTTGTCTTGGCGCGGTCCAGCTCGGCCAGGGCCTCGGCCCGGCGGCGTTCGGAATCCAGCGACTCGGCCGCGGTCATCGCGGTCGCCATGGCGCTGGCGACGAGCCGGACGAAGTCCTCGTACTCGGCGTCGAAGGCAAGCCGTGGGGCGAGGCCCAGCTCGAGCACCCCCCACCGCCCGTTGCCGCCGGCGCGTTCGATGTCGCTGGCGACGGCTCGAACGGGCCGGTCGCCCCACGGATCGGCGCCGTCGGCTTCGGCCGGGCCGACGTCCAGGAGGCGGAGATCATGCGACTCGGCCAGGGTCGCTGGCACGAACGGCTCCGGGTGGAAGCGGACGTACGGGAAGTCCGCCGGATGGCCGCCGAGCGCGGCCAGGACCCTGCCGCCGGCCTCGGCAGCATCGGCGGCCTTCACGTCGAGCTCCCGCAGGATGGCCAGGCGACGCTCGCGAAGGAGCTGGGGCGTCGTCTCCGTCACGGCGCAGAAGACGCCGCCGATGCCGCCCGACTCGTCGCGGATCGGGCTGTACGAGAAGGTGAAGTAGCACTCCTCGACGAAGCCGTGGCGGCGGAGGAACAGCAGCTGGTCCTCGGACCAGGTCGCCTCGCCGCGCTCGAGCACGCCGCGGAGCATCGGCTCGATGATCTCCCAGATCTCCGGGAAGCATGCCTCGCCGGCCAGGCCCATCGCCCCCGGATGCTTGTCGGCGATGATCTGCGAGTAGGCGTCGTTGTAGAGCATCACCAGCTCGTGACCCCACCACAGCAGGATCGGGAACCGCGACAGGAGGCAGATGCTGACCGACGTCCGGAGGCTCTGCGGCCAGTCCTCCGGGGGTCCGACGGGCGTCGACGCCCAGTCGATGGTCCGCATCAGCCGGGCCATCTCGCTGTCGCCCGGGAACATGTCGGGCGTGCGGGCCGAGGCCGAGGCGGTCAGCGACATCGAGCCGAGGGCCGATGGTGGGGCGAGCGCGCGCAGGCGATGGGACACCGGTGCATGGGGCGCCAATCGTACGAGCGGACGGCACCGCGCCGACTTACAGGCGCGTGTCAAAGCGCCGGCCGACCCGACGCATGCGTTGCCGGGGCCGTCGCCGGGGCGATGACCACGCGGGGCCGGCGGGCCAGCGGTCAGTTGGGGCGGGCCGGCTCCCCTGGCTTCGCCTCGCGCTGGCGGGCTCGATAGCGGGCCGCCTTGGCCTGGTTGCCACAGGTCCGCATGTCGCACCAGCGGCGACGGGCCGTGGGTGAGAAGTCATAGAACGCCCAGCGGCAACGGTCGTTGGCGCAGATCCGGAACCGCTCGGGGGTGCCGGTCGCCAGCTCCTCGACGACCGCCTCGGCGATCAGCGCCAGGGCATCGTCGATCGGGCGCGGGGCGTGCGCGTGGCCGATCCGGATCGCGGTCCCGTCGAGCTCCAGGCGAGTCGGGCGCCGGGCCGCCAGGGTCGCGTTCACGAGGTGCACCGCGTCGGGCTCGGGACGGCGGTTCTCGACGACGGCGTCGAAGACCTCGCGCAGCGCCGTCCGCACGTCGCGGATCCGACGCAGCTCGGGGTCACCGATCTGGCCGACGGCCTCGGGGTGAATCAGGCCGCGCTCCAGCAGCCACCCGGCCGCCTCGGCCGGGGACCCCAGGTGCTCCTCGCGCTCGTGGGCCTCGTCACGTTGGCCGTGCCCGGGATGGAGCGTGTTCAGGAACTCGAGGGCGTTCTCGAGATCGATGCCGTGCGAGTGCTCGGCGGGCTGGATGTTCGTCATTTCGTAACCACCCTACACCCCTTGACAGGTTACGCGCAAGAGGCTAATGTACGCAGCGTAACCAATCAAACTGCTTTAACCGGTTACACGACGAGCCTCGGAGCTCGCCGGTGACCGAACCATCCGGAGGTATCGATGCACCCCGCACTCCTTTTCCTGGTCGCCGACCTCCACCGCGAGGACCTGCTTCGAGACGCCGGCCTCGACCGCCGAGCCCGGTTCGCCGGGGCCGTGACGGCCCTGACACCGCTCTGGCGACGGGTCACCGGACGGCTCGTCGACCTCGCCAGTCACGCCCTCGAAGCCGGCGCCCGCCGGCTGGATCCCGGTCTCCACCGAGCCGATCGTCGGCTCGATCTCGCCCGCTGAAAGGACTCCCACGCAATGGCCCTCATCGTCGTTATCGCCATCGTGGTGGCACTGTTCGGCGCCCTCGCCCAGCTGGCCATCGACTATCCGATGGACTCGCGTGATCTCGTCGGCGGCGAGCGCGACACCTCGAGGCCGGCGTGGGCGCCGCGCCCCGGCCCGACGCCGTGACGGGAGCGGCAGGCGTCGCAGCCTTGCTGTCCGCCCATCACATTCCGTACCGTTGCCGGCGATGACGTCCTCCGCCTCCTCCCGAGGGCTCACCGCCGCAAGCTGGGGACCCGGCCGCCTCGACCTCTTCTGGGTCGACGACGACCGGGTCCTGTGGCATCGGGCGTTCGACGGCGGGGCGTGGGCCGATTCGGAGTCGCTCGGGGGCCCGGTCGCCTCCGGCCCGGCCGTGACGGCCTGGGCGGTCGGCGAGCTGGAGGTCTTCGCGATTCGAGACGACGGCGGGCTCTGGAACCGCTACTGGGATCGAACCTACTGGCATCCCTGGGAGTCGCTCGGCGGGGAGCTGGATCCCTCGGAGACCCCCGCCGCGTCCTCGTGGGGCGCGGACCGCCTGGACGTCTACGCCCGGGGCCGGGACGGTCGGATCTGGCACCGCTGGTGGGACGGCAGCCGCTGGGTCCCGTGGGAACGGCTGGTTGGGGACGGGTCGGGGTCAGCGTCCAGATAAGCCGCAGATAAGCGGCCCTCGCTAGAGTTCGCGCCGACGTCCCGTCCGACGAAGTGCCCCGACGGACGGGGCGTTCCTTTTCCCGCCCGCAACCGCCGTCGAGGGGTCCGTGCAGCAGACCTCACCGCCGTGGCGGGTGTTCGATGCCACGTCGCCAGAGACGGCCGGCAGTAACCGGGCAACCGAGTCGGCCAACCCGGATCCGGCGCTGTTGCCGTTGAGCCTTCCGCCGCTCGTGGTGGCGGCCCTGGCCGCGGCGGTCGTCGCCGGAGCGCTGGCGGTCGCGCTCGCGGTGGGCAGCCCGCGCGGGAGCGTGGCCGGGCCAGGTGATCCGGGAGGTTCCGCGTCGAGCGCCGAGCTCGAGGTTGTCGTCGAGGTCGCCGGCGCGGTGGTCGAGCCGGGCCTGTACCGGCTGCCGCCCGGATCGAGGGTCGGGGATGCCCTGTCGGCCGCCGGCGGCTTCAGCCCCCGGGTGGACGCGCAGCGAGCGGGCAGCATCCTCAACCTCGCCGCCGTCCTGGAGGACGGCGAGCGGATCGTCGTGCCCTCCAGGGACGACGAACCCGTTGGCTCGGGCTCGTCGTCCGGCGCCAGCGGCACCGGCGGCTCCGGCGGCAGCGGCCTCATCGATCTCAACACCGCGTCCCAGTTGGAGCTGGAGTCCCTGCCGGGCATCGGGCCGGTGACGGCGGGCAAGATCGTCGCCTCGCGGGCGCAGTCCCCGTTCGGCGCGGTGGACGAGCTGCGCGAGCGCGGCCTCGTGGGCCAGGCGACGTTCGAGGGGATCCGCGACCTGGTGACCGTGGGCTGAGTCGATGCCGGGCGCGGTGCACCTCGCGCTCGGGGCCGTGGCGGGTGCCCTGGCGATCGGGCTCGGGCCGGCGAGCGTCACCCTCGCCGGTCTCGCGGTCCTGCTGCTCGGGACGGCCGGGCAGGCGAATCGGGGCCATGGGAAGCAGTCGGCGACGACGGGCGGGTCAGGCAGGCTGCTCGGGCTCCGCCTCGTCCCGCTCGGGCTGGGACTCGCCCTGCTCGGCGCGAGGGGCCTGGCAGCGTCTGCACCGGTGCCGGACGTCGACCTTCCAGAGGGCCGGGGGCCGTGGGTGGGCGTCGTCGAATCGGTCTCCGCTCCGCGGGCCGGGAGCCGGCCGGCCGTCCTTCGCCTCGAGACAGAGGCGGACCTCCGTCTTGCCGCGACGCTGCCGTGGTTTCCGCCGGTCGGCCCGGGCGACCGGGTCTCGGTCGCCGGCCGGGCCCGTGAGCCGCCGGAGGGACCCTACGGGGACTACCTCGCGCGGATCGGGGTCGCGGGCACGCTGAACGTTGACGCGCTCGAGCTGCTGCCGCCGAACGAAGGACCCGCGCGGTGGCTCGAGGACCTGCGCCGGGCCGCCGCCGACGGACTCTCGCTGGCCATCCCGGAACCACAGGCCGGCCTCGCCGCGGGCGTGCTGATCGGTCTCCGGGATCGTGTCGATCGGACGCTCGCAGCCGATTTCACGACTGCCGGCGCGAGCCACGTCGTGGCGATCTCCGGCTGGAACATCGCGATCGTGGCCTCGACGCTGGCCGCGGTCGCGGGGAGCATGCAGCGACGGCGACGAGCCGCCCTGACGGCGATCGCGATCGTCGCGTACGTCGCGTTCGTCGGCCCCTCGGCGTCGGTCGTCCGAGCGGCGGCGATGGCCGGCATCGCCCTCCTGGCCCGCGAGCTGGGCCGGCCCGGGACGGCGGCCGCGGCGCTCGGCTGGGCGGTCACGCTCCTGCTGCTCGCTGATCCCACGTGGGTCGACGCCGCCGGGTTCCGGCTGTCGGCGCTCGCCACGGCCGGGATCATCGCCTGGGGGTCGTCGTGGACCCGGCGCCTCGCCGGCGATTCGCCGAGCAGGCCACGGCACTGGCTCGCCGAGATCCTCGGGGTCTCGCTCGCCGCGCAGGTCGCGACGCTGCCGATCGTGCTGCTCGACTTCGGCCGCCTGTCCATCGTCGCGCCGCTCGTGAACCTCGTCGTGGTGCCGCTCGTGCCGCCGGCGATGGCGGCCGGCGCCGTGGCCCTCGGCGGCGGGCTGCTGGTCCTGGCCGGTATGCCCTCGATCGTGGCCACGCTCGCCGGGCTCCCGGCCTGGGCGCTGTACGGCCTGATCGTCGCAGCCGTCCGGGCTGGCGCGGGCATGCCGTTCGCGAGCCTGGAGCTGACGACGCCCTGGGATGGGGCCGCTGCTGCCACAGCGGCTGCGCTCGTGGTCGGTGCGGTGCGCTGGGGAGGCCGGATTCGCCGATCGCGCCGACCGCCGCCCGGGCCGGGGCGCGCCACGTCTGCCACGGCACGGCACCGCTCGACGAAGCACGGTACGCGGCACGAGGCGCGGCACGGCTCGCGGTCCTCCGGCGCGATTCGCCTTGCCGCGGGCGCCCTGGCGATTGCGATCGCGGGTCTCGGGCTCGCGGTGGCTCACCGCCCCGACGGGTTCGCCCGGATCGTCGCCCTCGACGTGGGGCAGGGTGACGCGATCCTCGTCGAGGGCGGCCTCGGGGGCCGGCTGCTGGTCGATGGCGGTCCGGACCCGGGGCGCCTGCTGATCGCGCTCGACGAGCGGTTCCCGCCGTGGGACCGTCGAATCGACGCGGTCGTGCTCACCCATCCGCACGAGGACCACGTCGCCGGCCTGGTCCTGGTGCTGCAGCGCTATCGGGTCGAGCGAGTCTACGAGCCCGGTATGGCCGGCCCGGGGCCGGGCTACGCGGCGTGGGAGGTGGAGCTCGGCGAACCGGGCGCCCCGACTCGCAAGGCCCTCGCGACCGGGGACCGACTTGCCGTCGACGAGGTTCGACTGCATGTCCTGTGGCCCGATCCCGGCCAGGTCCCCGAAGCGCCGGCCAGCACCGGGACCGGCATCAACAACGTCTCGATCGTCCTGCTCGGCGAGTTCCGGGGCCAGCGCTTCCTGCTGACCGGCGATATCGAGGAGGAGGTCGATCCCGAGCTCGTCGCCCGGGGTCTACCACGCGTGGACGTCCTCAAGGTTGCCCATCACGGCTCTCGCACCGCCTCGACCGAGGACTTCCTCGAGGCACTGCGGCCGCGGATCGCCGTCGTCTCGACGGGGCGCGGCAACCCATACGGCCACCCCACCCCCGAGGCACTCGACCGTCTCGCCGCCGCGGCCGGCCGGACCTACCGGACCGATCTCGACGGAACCGTCGAGGTGGTGCTCGACGGGGCGACGGCGCGGGTCACGACCGCGCCTGCCCGTGCCCCTGCCGTGAGCGTGGCGGCGGCCGTGGCCGAGGCGAGTCGCGCCAGCCCCGTGCCGCTGCCACGTCCGGCGGCCGGGAGCGTGGAGGGTCGGCGCAGCGGCCCTCGCTACCATCGTCCCGATGGCGAACGGACCGCCCTCGGCGACTGGCTCGGGGCGCAAGGCGAGTCGCGCGTTGGCCGCGCCGCTCGCCGCGCCGGCCCCGCTCGCCTACCTGTGGGGCGACGACGTCTACGGCCTGGAGGCCGCGGTCGAGGCGCTCCGCCACGACGGGTCCCGCTTCCCCGAGGGCCCCCCGGAGCGCTGGCGCCCGGCGTCCGATCGCGGCGACCCCGCCCGGCTCCTCGGGGAGATTCGGGAGCGGCTGGCCACCGGCTCGATGTTCGGGGCCGGCGCGCTCGGCGTCCTCGGCGGAGCCGGTGCGCTCGTTCGTCGCAACCAGGATCGTGACGCGCTGCTGGCGGCCCTCGCCGCGATCGCACCCGGCAACGGCCTGGCGATCGTCGAGGAGCCCGACTCGGGGCGCAAGGAGCCGCCGAGCACGACCCTGGCCGAGGCCGTCCGAGGCCGCGGCGGGACGGTCGCCCGTTTCGACGCGCCGCGCGAGGGCGCCTTCTCGGCCTGGATCGAGGGGCGCGCCCGCGCGCGCTCCATCGCCCTCGGTCCCGGGGCCGCGAGAGAGCTGGCGACGCGCCTCGGCGGCTTCGTTCGCGAGGGCGACGTCGAGCGCCGTCACCAGGGCCTTCTGGCGGTGATGGAGCTCGAGAAGCTGGCGCTCCGGCACGCGGACGGCGCGCCGGTGTCCGTCGAGGACGTCCGCGAGCGCGTCGCGGAGGCTGTCCCGGGCACGATCTGGGGCTTCGTCGACGCCGTGGCCATGCGCCAGCGGGCCCGCAGCCTGGAGCTCCTCGAGCGGCTGCTGCCGGTCACGCCGGCGCCCGTCCTGCTGGCGGTCCTGCACCGGCGGCTGCGCGAGCTGATCGAGGTCGGAGATCGCCTGGAGCGCGGCGAGGCACCGGGCAGCCTGGTCCGCTCGATGCGCCTCCAGCCCTTCCGGGCGGAGACCCTGGCTCGTCAGGCCCGGGGCTGGACCGCCGACGAGCTCGACCGGGCGCTCGTCGGCCTGCTGGAGCTCGATGCCCAGGTCAAGGGCGTCGGCGGCCGCGCGTCAACGGACGCACGCGATCGCCTGGCGTTCGATCTCTGGATCACCGACCGGGTGGCTCCCGCCTGATCGCCGGTCAGCGACGGGTCGGGCCCGGGCGGCTCAAAGGAGCGAGGCGCGCTCCTGCATCACGAGGTCGCTCTCGATGGCGAAGGTGCAGCGGCCCCGGCCCAGCTCGAGGAGCTCGATGAGATCAGGGTCGATGTACAGCTGGTGGCAGTCGGTGCACAGGCCACCCGGGATGCCGAAGCACAGCCGCTCGCTCTGATCGGGCATCCGGAAGGTCGCATCGAAGCGGGTGCTGACCAGCAGGCGGGTGCAGGCGGGGCAGCGATCTCGGCCGGTGGACATCGACGGTCTCGATTGGGCTCTCGAACCTGGACGGCGATCTGCCGTCACTGCCGCGATGCTGCGATCCCGGCAGGCGGACAAACATGACCCATCGGTACCGCGGCGGGCGGTACACCTTCCGCCCGGGGAACTGCCCCTACTGGACGCGCAGGATCGTCTTCGCCTCGGCCCAGTGACGCTCGAGCTGGTAGTAGTCGCGCTCGGGCGGCGTGAAGACATGCACGATGACCGATCCGAAGTCGACGAGGACCCAGTGCGACGCCGCGGTGCCCTCGCGGCCGTAGGCGTGAATCTTCTCGTCGCGCATGCCCGACACGATGCCGTCGACGATTGCGTCCAGCTGCCGCTCGGAGCCGCCCGACGCGACGACGAAGTAGTCGGCCATCGTCGTCAGCCCGGTCAGGTCGAGCAGGGCGATGTCGGCCGCCTTCTTGTCCTCGGCGAGGGCCACGATGCGCCGGGCAAGCTCCAGCGACGAACGCTCCTCGCCTGCCGGCGCCTCCGGCGTCGGCTCGGCAGCGCCACGCCGGCGCGGTAGTCCGTCACGGCGGGGCAGCTCGACGATGTTGTCTCGGGCGGCGTCGGTCACGGGCGGTCGGCCCTCCGGTAGAGGCCGTGGTCGGCGACGTAGCGCTCGACGACGGACGGGACGAGGTAGCGGATCGAGCGGCCGGCGGCAACGCGCTCGCGGATCGCCGTCGACGAGATCTCGAGTCGCGGTCCGTCCAGCAAGTCCACCCGCTGCTCC
>VEOW01000086.1 GCA_012026785.1 Chloroflexota bacterium
CATGGAGCGCGGGCAGCTGCGGGTCGAGGCCAACGTCTCGCTTCGGGCGCGAGGTTCGGAGGCCTTCGGGACGCGGGTCGAGGTCAAGAACATGAACTCGTTCCGGTCGGTCGAACGGGCGGTCGCGTTCGAGAGCGAACGCCAGGCGGCCGTCCTCGACGACGGCGGGCGGCTGGTCCAGGAGACGCGCGGCTGGTCGGACGACCGCGGCGAGACCTACCGGATGCGGGGCAAGGAGACGTCCGACGACTACCGCTACTTCCCCGAACCGGACCTGCCGCCGCTGCGGGTCGACCCGGCGTGGCTGGCCGACATCCAGGGTTCGCTGCCCGAGCTGCCGGCGGCGCGCCGCACGCGATACGAGGCGGAGCTCGGCCTGCCGGCGTATGACGCGGCCCTGCTGACGGCCGACCCCGATGCGGCGGCCCTCTTCGAGTCGACCCTCGGCGCCGATCCCTCACTCGACGCCAAGCCCGTGGCGAACTGGGTCAGCGGCGAGTACCTCCGGCTCCGCAACACCGCCGGCGGGGGTTCGCTGGCGCTTGCGCCGACCGAGCTCGCGTCGCTCATCCGGCTCGTCGGGGACGGGTCGATCTCCCGGGCCAGCGGCCGCGAGGTCCTGGAGGCGCACCTCGAGACGCGCCAGCCGGTGGCGGCGATCGTCGAGGCCCGCGGGCTGCGGCAGATCTCCGACCAGGACGCCCTCGGGCGGATCGTCGACGAGGTGATCGCTTCGAACCCGGCCGCGGTGGCCGACGTCCGGGCCGGGAAGGACCAGGCGATCCGGTTCCTCGTCGGCCAGGTCATGAAGGCGACCCGGGGCCAGGCCAACGCCGCCGTCGCGCAGGCGGCGTTGCGGGAGCGGTTGGACGGCGGCGGCGGAGGCGACGCCTGATGCCGCTCCTGAACCTCGCGCTGATCGCGGCTGGCGTGGTCCTCATTGCCGCCGGATTCCTCCGCGCCCGGGGGCCATGGGCGCGTTACCGCGCGCTGCAGCAGCAGGAGGCCAACATCGCCCGCTACGAGTCGTGGCGCGGTGGTCTTCGGGACGAAGGCCCGACCGGCGCGTCGGTCGCCATGGCGATGTTCCGGCGCCAGGCTCGCGACGGCGCGCTCGTGGCAGGGGCGGGGGTGGTCCTCGTCCTGGCCGGTCTGATCTGGGGCTGAGCGACACCGTGCGCCAGCGAACCGACGGCCGTGGCTTTGCCACGCGCGCCATCCACGCCGGGGAGCGGCCGGACCCGGTCACCCACGCCCACACGCCGCCGATCTACGCGACCTCGACGTTCGCCTTCGACACGGCGGCCGAGAAGGAGGACGCGGTCGACCGATCACTCGCCTGGGAGCCCGGCGTCTACTTCTACTCCCGCACCGGCAATCCGACGAACCGGGCGCTCGAGGAGAAAGTCGCTTCGCTCGAGGGAGCCGAGGATTGTGTCACCGCCGCGAGCGGCATGGCGGTCGTGTCGTCGACGCTGCTGGCGCACCTCGGCGCGGGTGACCAGCTCGTTGCCGGCGACGAGCTGTTCGCGATCACCCAGGTCCTGCTGGGCTACGACTTCCCACGGCGCGACATCGAGGTCGCGCGGGTCGACATGACCGACCTGGCTGCCGTCGAGGCGGCGATCACGCCCCGCACGAAGCTGCTGTTCATGGAGACCTCGACGAACCCGCGGCTGCGCGTGCCCGACATCGCGGCGCTCGCGGATCTGGCCCACGCCCGTGGACTGCTCCTGGTCGCCGACAACACGTTCCTTGGCCCGGCGGCGCTGCGGCCGCTCGAGCACGGCGCCGATCTCGTCCTCCACGCGGCGACGAAGTACCTGTCGGGCCATGGCGACGCCGTCAGCGGGGTCGTAGCGGGCGCCAAGGCCCTGCTCGACCCGATCCGGGTCCAGGTCGACGCTCTCGGGCAGGCCGCCAGCCCGTTCAACTCGTGGCTCGTGATGCGCGGGATCCGCACGCTGCCGCTACGGACCCGGGCCGCCGGCCAGAACGCGCTCCGGATCGCCGAGTTCCTCGAGGCCAGCGACAAGGTCGAGTGGGTCCGCTACCCGGGGCTCGCCTCGCACCCCGACCACGATGTCGCCCGCCGCCAGATTGACGGCCCGGGCGGTGCGATGATCACGTTCAAGCCGCGGGGCGGCCTGGAAGGCATGGCCGCCTTCACCGACCACCTCCGGCTGTGCGACATCGGGGTCAGCCTCGGCGACATCTGCACCCTCGTCTACCCGCGCCCCAAGGACGGCGGCATCATCCGCCTCTCTGTCGGCTGCGAGGACCTCGACGACCTCCTCGAGGATGTCGCTCGCGGCCTGTCGTTCGTGCCGTAACGCGCCCCGAGCGCCGCTCCGCGACCTCCGCTCGCGCGGATCCGGCAGCCTTCGACGTCAAGCACACACCTTCGGCCAGATTCGTCGATCTGCCCCAACGCTTGGCCGACCCGCCGCTCCCGCCACCCGTTCAAAATGACCGCCATAAGGTCATCACCGGTGGCCAGAAGGTCATCACCGGTGGCCCGCTGGTGCTGGATCGCGGTTCGACGTCGTCCTCCGCGTCCGTTTTCGGGCCCACCCGCCTGCTTGAAGTCGAATCGGGTCGTCTGCCCTGCTCTCGGCCGCCGGGGCGGCGTTGGCCGGCGCGGACCTACCGCCGGCCCAGCTCCGATGCGGCGGCGAGTGCGGCACCGATCGTCAAGTCGACCCGGCGAGTAACTTCCTCCTCGGGCGGCCGGAACCAGGCCTCCTCCGCGCCGCCGAGCGCCCGCGCCTCGGCCATGGACTGGTCCGCGATGACGTCCGAGACCGTGAGGATGCAGCCAGCCCGGGCCCTTCGACCCCTTGCCCGTTCGCGCATCGCCAGGAGGTAGACGGCGGCCGTCTCCATCTCGACCGACAGGTAGCCGCGTCGGCCCCAGCGAACGACGCCTTCGGGGGAGGGGTCGTAGAACACGTCGCTGGTGACGACCGGTCCGACGTGGGCCGTCAAGCCCTCGGCCTCGGCCGCACGTTTCAGCGCCAGCACGACGTCGAGGTCGGCCGTCGGCGCGGTCGGCTCGCCGCCCCCGAGGATGGTCCCGATCCCCGACCACGCCGCGGCCGCGAGCGGGATGACGACGTCGCCGATCCCGATGCCGTGGAAGCCGCCCGTCGTTCCCACCCGGATCAGCGTCTCGACGCCTAGGGTGAACAGCTCCTCGACGACGATCGTCGTGGTCGGGGTGCCCATCATCGTCGTCTGGACCGAGACGGGGACGCCGTTCACCGTGCCGGTGTAGCCGAGCAGGCCGCGGTGCTCGGTGACGAGCTTCGAAGCCTCCAGCCCGCCGTCGAAGCGGGCCGCGATCCGCGTCGCCCGGTTCGGATCGCCGGGCAGCAGCACGACCGGGGCGTAGTCGCCGGGCTCGGCGTGGAGATGGATCTGGGGCACGACCTGACCTCCTCAGTTGGTCGGTAGGGGAGCGGGAGCAAGGGTCGCATACGCCTCGTCCGGCAGCGGGCGCAGCCAGCGCGTCGCGAGGGCACCGCCCTCCTGGCCGGCGGCCACGGCCCGCGCGACGTCGTCGCTGCGCCACAGCTCGTCGAGGAACCAGGCGATGAACGCGTCGCCACAGCCGAGCGTCGTCCCCTCGACCGCGACGGGCGTGACGGGAAAGCGGCGGTCGGTGGGCTCCGTCCGGCCGTCGAACACCCGGACGGCCCGGGCGCCCATGGTGACGACCAGCAGCCGACGACGTTCGAATGCAACCGTGCGCATGCCCTCGACCTCGGGGGCGTCCTCGGGGCCCGGCCAGCCGATGCACCCCACGTCGACGTGGGCCATGGTCTCGGCGAGCCGATCGACGGTGTAGTGCCGGAAGCCGAGGAAGTCCGCGGACACCGAGACGTGAGCCAGGCCGCCATCGGCAGCGAGCCGCGCGAGCTCGGCGATGGCGCCCTCCACGAGGACGCTGTGAAGCCGCCGGGCGCGCGCGATGAGCTCGCGCTCCGCGGCGGTGGTCAGCAGGTCGTCCCACACGCCCGGGACGAAGTTGTCCATCCACGGCTGGCGGTCGGGCTGAATGGTGATGTCGATCGAGGACGACGGGCCCGGCGCGACGAGCTCGTGGGCGAGATGGGGGATTCCGTGCCGTTCCAGGAACCCTCGGATCGACGCGCCGTCGACCGCCCCGATGCGGGTCACGACAGTGAACGGCCGGCGGGCGCGCCGCCAGTGCCAGGCCATGTTGAGGATCCCGCCGCCGGGCAGGACGTCACCCGTCGGCACCACGCCGCCACCGTCGAGGTAGCGGTCGAGGCTGATCGTCCCGAACAGGACCGTTTCGGTCGCCGGGAGGAACATCAGATCCCGGAGAGCGGGTCGGCGCGTCCCGGGCCGAGGGCCAGGAAGCAGTCCCAGCGGACCTCGACGACCTTGCTCATCTGCCAGAACGCCTCGACCGACAGGTGGCCGATGCCCTCCCGGTGGTACCACTCCTCGCGGTTCGGGAGAGTCGTGATCAGCGCCGGGTCGTGGACGGGCACGACCGCGGGGCTGAGCACGAAGCCCGGCGAATCGGGCTCGCGGATCTGGAGCAGGTAGCCCCCTCGGAAGCCCATCGCCCGCGGCACGTGGTGCGATTCGCCACTCCCGAGGTCGACGAGATCCACCTCCTCGGTCGGCGTCGGCGTCACCTCCGGCCACTCGGGATCGGTCGCCAGCTCGGCGATCACGCGCCGCACGCTCACATCCTGGTAGTGGTTCGAAGGTGCCTGCGGGTGCACGTAGGAATCGTCCCAGACGTTCGAGACGGCCTCGTCGTAAACGTTGCCGCAGGTCGCCGCGAGGAACGCCACCAGCGGGCGGCGAGCGGTGAGGTAGGCGCGGTAGGAGGCCTCGTACTCGAGGATGGCCGCGGCCGGCGACACGACGCGTCCGCGAACGACGTGCGCCAGCCGCCAGCCGTCCGGCCCGAACCGCTCGTCGAGGAGCGCCTCGCGCCGAGCCTTGTCGGTGCCGCTGAAGCCGGGCAGGCCGACCGGGAACCAGACCTCCTCGAGCGCCTCGACCGCGTCCCGACCGAAGTCGCGCTCGAGTGCCTGCCACCAGCTCGCTCGGTCCATCCGCTGGCTCACGATCGAGACCCCGGCACCTGCCACTCGACCACGTTGAGCTCGATAGAGGGCGCGACGGCGGCCAGCAACGCGCGGGCACCCGGTTCGGGATCAACCTGGCCGTCGCGAACGCGTCCGAGCCATGCCGCCTCGATGTCCTCGCCGGCCGGGTCGACCGCAGCAAGCTCCACCAGCGCCGCCTGCATCGCCGTGATCGTGGGGTTGAAGGACACGCTCTCGACACAGCCCGCCGCGAGGAGCCGGCCGTCGCGAAGCCGCATGACGACGGCGCTCGGGCAGCGGCTGTACGGCGCGTGCGCTCGACGGCCGGCCGCCATGAGCGCCTCGGCGACGGTGGCTGGAAGGTCGTTCGAAGGGAGCGCCAGAGCGGGCTGCGCCGGCCGCGCCGGGTCGTCAGGCTCGATGCCCAGGGCCGCCGGGCTGAACGCCCATGGGTAGAGGTCCCAGAGCCGGAGCGTGTGGCCGAGCGGGTCGATGACCTCGAGCGCGTCGGCGCCGGCCGACTCGACGAGGGTCTGCCGGCAGTGGGCGCAGGGATGGGCCTCGGTCAACGCGAGGACCCGCAGGCAGCTGCCGCGCGAGCGGGCCCGGAGCGACGCGAAGCCCTCGGCGTGAATCGTTGAACCGAGATCGGCGCCCGGAAACTCCAGGTTCGCGCCGAGGACGAGATCGCCCGCATCGTCGAGCCCGACGACGCCGACGCGGTACCCCGAGAGCGGCGGCCGCGCACGCCGGGCCGCGAGGGGCAGCGCGAGCAGGGCCAGCTCGCGCGCCGATTCGAGCTCGTGGGCCGCGACCAGCCGATCGACGTCGACCGCGGCGATCGTCTCGGCCGTGGCAGGATCCCGCCGCCGCTCGGCAAGCAGCGCCTCGAGAGACGCTTCGAGCGGGGGCCCGACGGCCGCCCGGCGGGCGTCGATCCGAGGCGCGACACGCGGGTCGACCGGGAAAGGGCCGACGCTCACAGGCGGCGAGCCTCCACGGCCAGACAGCGGTCCATGATCACCTCGAGGCCGCCGGCCGCGGCAATCTCGCCGGCCGCTCGACTCGCGATCCCCAGCTGCAGCCACAGGCAGCGCGCGCCGGCCGCCACGGCCTCGCGGGCGTGCGGCGGGCACGCCTCCGCGCGGCGGAAGACATCGACGATGTCGACCTTGCCCGTCGCGGCGACCGCCGTCGCGAGATCGGGGTAGCAGGTCAGGCCCTCCACCGACTCGGCAGCCGGGTTGACGGGCACGATCTCGTAGCCCAGCACGAGCAGGTCCCGGATCACCCCGTTCGACGGCCGGAAGGGGTCCGGCGAGGCGCCGATGACCGCGATCCGGCGCGTCTCGGCGAGCAGGCGCCGAATGCCCTCGCCGTCGAGCAGCGGCACGCCGAGACGCCCCTCGTGGAGGTCGATCAGGTCGGCGACGCGGCGTCGCTCGTCCGGGTCCACGATCATGCGATCGGGTGCTCGGGCGGTTGGCGGTCGGCCCGATTCGTCGAAAACACTCTTCCCCTGGTACGCGAACCGTGCGACAGTAACCGCCCGCGGGTAGAGCGCTCGGAGGTGTGTGCGCGGGCCACCCGCGTAGCGTATCCTGCGCCGCACGACCGGCGTCCCTTGGAGTGCCGGGAACCAGGAGGAGGAGCAAATTGGGCGTCTCCAAGCGGCTGACCATGCTCGGCGTGGCAGCGGCGATGGCATTTGCGGCCTGTACCGGCACGCCGGGAGCGCCGAGCGCGGCCGCCAAGAAGACGGTTGCCTGCGTCGCGTTCGACACCGGCGGCCTCGGTGACAAGAACTTCAACGACCTTGCCAAGAAGGGTCTCGACGATGCCGGGAAGGCCGGCTTCACGACCTTCTTCAGCGAGGCCCAGGGTGCGACCGACTACGAGGCCAACATCACCCGCCTCGTCGACAAGGGCTGCACCGCGATCGTGACCGTCGGCTTCCTCCAGAGCGAGGCGACGGCCAAGGCAACAGGGCTCTATCCGGACGTCGCGTTCGCCCAGGTCGACACGGCATGGAACCTCTGCGGCCCTGACTTCACCTGCGGCAACGACGACGACACCCCCCACCCGGCCAATTTCGTCGGCCTTGACTATCAGATCGATCAGGCCTCGATGCTCGCCGGATACCTCGCCGCCGCCTGGTCCAAGACCGGCAAGCTCGGCACCTACGGAGGCCAGCAGTTCCCCGGCGTGACTCGGTTCATGGACGGCCTGTACGCCGGCGCCGAGTACTACAACGAGAAGAAGGGCGCCAGCGTCACCGTCCTCGGCTGGGACGGCAACCAGACGGGCACCTTCGTTGGCGGCGACAACCCCTGGAACGACCCGGCCAAGGGCGAGCAGCTCGCCCAGACCCTGTTCGACCAGGGCGTCGACGTCATCCATCCCGTCGCTGGCGCGACCGGCAACGGCTCGATCAAGGCCGCCTACGACAACGAGCTGTGGGCCATCGGGGTCGATACCGACCAGTACATCAGCCTTGGGGAGCCGACCAACGGCGCCCTGCTGACGTCGGCTCAGAAAGCCATCGACGTGTCCGTCCTCGACTTCTTCAACCAGGTCGAGTCGGGCAACAAGGGCGGCACGGATTACTCGGGCACGCTCGCCAACAACGGCGTCCTGCTCTCGCCGTTCCACGATTACGAGGACCAGATCTCGGCGGAAATCAAGGCTGAGATCGAGGCGCTCCGGGCGGCCATCGCCGACGGCAGCGTCAAGGTCTGCGACTACCTCGCCCGCGGCTGCTAGCCCGAACGAGGCTGTTTCGAACCGATCAGAGCACCGCCCCCGGCCCGATCGCGGACCGGGGGCGGTCTCGTATCCACGACAGCGTCGAGGGCTCCTGATGCGGCTCGAGCTTCGCGACATCACCAAGCGCTTCCCGGGCGTTCTGGCCAATGACCGGATCTCGGTATCGGCGGACAAGGGCGAAGTCCTCGGGATGCTCGGCGAGAACGGTGCCGGCAAGACGACCCTCATGAACATTCTGTCCGGGCTCTACCGGCCAGACTCGGGCGAGATCGTCATCGAAGGCACGCCCCGGACGTTCGACGATCCCGCTGCCGCGATCAGGGCCGGCGTCGGGATGGTCCACCAGCACTTCATGCTCGTCCCGGTCTTCGACGTCGTCGAGGCGGTCGCCCTTGGTTCCGAGCCCGTCACGGGAGCCCTCGGGACCTTCAACCGGGCGGAGGCCCGCCGACGGATCGTGGAGCTGTCGGAGCAGTACAAGCTCAACGTCCCGCCGGACGCCAAGATCGAGAGCCTCCCGGTGGGCGTGAGACAGCGGGTCGAGATCCTGAAGGCCCTCTACCGCAAGAGCGACATCCTCGTCCTCGACGAGCCGAGCGCCGTCCTAACCCCGCACGAGACCGAGGAGCTGTTCTCGATCATCCGCTCGCTGGCGAAGGCGGGCACGACCGTCATCTTCATCACCCACAAGCTCAATGAGGTCCTGGCGGTTGCCGACAAGATCGTCGTCCTGCGGCGCGGCCGGGTCGCCGGGACGACGACGCCCCAGGAAACCAGCCGTCAGGCCCTGGCCAACATGATGGTTGGGCGAGACGTCGAGCTCATCGTCCCGAAGGGCCCGGCGAAGCCCGGAGAGGTCGTCCTCAGCATCACGGACCTCGAGGTTCGAGACGACCGCCTCGAGGTGGCCGTCAAGGGCATCGACCTGGACGTCCGGGCGGGCGAGATCGTGGCCATCGCCGGCGTCCAGGGCAACGGCCAGACCGAGCTCATCGAGGCCATCGTCGGCCTCCGCGCCGTCGACGCCGGGACGATCAACATTGCCGGGCATGACATCGGGCACCCATCACCGCGGATGGTCTCGGATCTCGGGGTGGCGCACATTCCCGAGGACCGCGGACGCGACGGCCTCATTCCCTATATGACCGTCGCCGACAACTACATCCTCGACAGCTACCACAACGCGCCGTACAGCAGGCGAGGGGTGTTCGATCTCAAGGCGGTGTCCGAGCGAGCGAGGCAGGGCGTCGAGGACTTCGACATTCGAACGCCCTCGATCGAGACACTAGCTGGCGCCCTATCGGGCGGCAACCAACAGAAGGTCGTGGTGGCCCGCGAGTTCTCGTTCCCGGTGAAGCTCGTCGTCGCCGCGCAGCCCACTCGCGGGCTCGACGTGGGCTCGATCGAGTACATCCATCGCCGGATCGTCGAGCAGCGCGATCGGGGCGCAGCGATCCTGATCGTGAGCACCGAGCTGGACGAGATCCTCGCCGTCGGCGACCGGATCGCCGTCATGTACGACGGCCAGATCGTGGGCATCCTCGAAGGCGAGAGCGCGACCTACGAGAACCTCGGCCTGCTGATGGGTGGCGCCGAGTTCGGGGTCGGGACCGCGGCGTGAACCTCCTGCGATCTCTGGCGCGGCGGGCGCTGCTGCCGGGTCTCTCCGTCCTCAGCGCGCTGATTCTCGGCGGCGTGGGCATCATCATCACCGACTTCGACCACCTCTCCCAGCTCGGGAGTGACCCGCTCGTGGCGATCGGGGGCGCCGTGAGCGGCGTGTTCAACGGCTACGGCGCGATGATCGCGGGAGCCTTCGGCGACCCCAGCCGCATCGCCACGGCCCTGCAAACCGGCAACGAGCGCGACATCGCCACGGCGATCCGACCGCTCACCGAGACGCTGGTGGCCGCGATGCCCTTGATCTTCGTCGGCCTGGCAGTCGCGATCTCGTTCAGGGCGGGCATGTTCAACATCGGTGGCGACGGCCAGCTGATCCTCGGTGCCCTGGGCGCCACGATCGTGGCCATCGCCCTGCAAACGTCGGGCCTGCCGTCGCTGGTGATCCTTGTCCTGGCGATCGCCGCGTCGGTCGTCGCCGGGGCACTCTGGGGGTTCATCCCCGGATTCCTCAAGGCCCGGACCGGGGCCCACGAAGTCATCACGACCATCATGCTCAACTATGTCGCCGCCCAGATCGTGCTCTTTGCCCTGATCGGGCCGTTCCTGCGCCAGGCGGGCAGCTCGCAGCCGATCTCAAAAAGCATGACCTGGGTTGATGTGCCCCCGATCGTCACGCTGCCAGCGATCCGACTGGACTGGGGCTTCGTCGTGGCGCTGGTGATGGCCGGGGTAGTGTCGTGGCTGCTGTTCAAGACGACCAAGGGCTTCGAGCTCCGGGCAGCCGGCTTCAGCCCGACGGCAGCGCGCTACGCCGGCATGAGCGCCGGTGGGTCGATGATGCTGGCGATGTCGCTGTCAGGTGCGCTGGCGGGCATGGGCGGTGGCTTCATGGTCATCGGCACGGTTGGCCAGCTTTCCAACGACCTCTCCGGCGGGATCGGCTTCAATGCCATCGCGCTGGCGCTCCTTGCGGGCCTCCGCCCGAGCGGTGTCGTCCTGGCGGCCCTGCTGTTCGGCGCCCTGACGACGGGTGGCAAGGAGATGGGCATCCAAACCGGCATCCCGTTCGACCTGCTGTTCTTCATCATCGCCCTCGTCATCATGTTCGTGGCTGCGCCCGGGCTGATCCGCTCGATCTGGCGGGTGCGCGTGAAGCCCGCGGCCGACGTACCGAGCATGGCGCCGAGCGCCCCGGCGGGCACGGTATGACCACGACCGCGGCCCCGGGCGGCGAGGGCGTGTCCGCCACCACGACCAGCGCCCGACCACACCACGAGGGCCTCGCCGCGCGGCGCGCACTTCGAAACGCCCGTATCCGAGGGGCCGTCTTCCTCGCGATCGGGGTCTACGCCTTCTACCTCGCGTCGAGCGCGTTCTCGACGCCGGCCTCGTTCCTGTTCCGGTTCTTCAACACCGGCCAGGAGCGGTTCGAGATCGCGACATCGGTGGGCCTGCTGTGGCTGGTCTCCGGGTTGGCCTCGGCGCTCGTGGGTGGCCTGCAGCTATGGCGAGGCGCGGCATTCCGCTGGCGCCCATGGCTGTTCGTCGTGATCGCCCCGATCGTCGTCGCGGTGTTCGGCGCCCTGTTGGACGGCACGACGGCCAACTTCACCAACGTCCTGAGGGGGAGCCTGGAGCTCGCCACGCCGCTGACGCTGGGCGCGATGGCCGGGATCCTGTCCGAGCGCAGCGGCATGCTCAACATCGCGCTCAACGGCAAGATGCTGGTCGGGGCGTGCGTGTCGGTCATCGTCGGCAGCGTGGTGCTGCGCTTTACGGGTAACGTCATCGTCAGCACGACGATCGCGATTGCCGCGGCGATGGCGGTGAGCGGCGTGCTCGGCCTGCTCCTCGCCTGGCTCGGCATCCGCTACAAGGTCGACCAGATCATCGCTGGCACGGTGATCAACATCGGCGCGCTCGGGATCACCAACTTCCTGTTCCTGCGCGTCCTCGGCCGCAACCCCGAGTTCAACACCCCGCCGACCGTCGCGGCGATGCAGCTGCCGATCCTGTCCGACCTGCCCGTCGTCGGCCCGATCCTGTTCTCGCTCCGACCGTATGTCTACATCGCGCTCGTCATGATGGTCGTGCTGACCTACTTCATCTATCGCACCCGCTGGGGCCTCCGGCTGCGGGCATCCGGCGAGAAGCCGGCGGCCGCGGGCACGGTCGGCATCAATGTCATCCGGATCCGCTACCAGGCCCTGCTCCTCGCGGGCCTGATCTGCGGGTTGGCCGGCTCGTACCTGCCCCTGGCGACGGCCGGCAGCTTCCAGATGGACATGGTCGCCGGCAAGGGTTTCATCGCACTCGCCGCGATGATCTTCGGGGCCTGGCATCCCATCGGGGCCTTCGGCGCTGCCCTCGTCTTCGGCTTTGCCGATTCTGCCCAGGCGCTGCTGTCGGTTCTGGGCGTGGCGGTGCCCCCGCAGCTGCTGAACAGCGTGCCCTACGTCATCACGATCGTCGTGGTCGCCGGAGTCGTGGGCCGCGTCCGCGGTCCCGCCTCGGCCGGCCAGCCGTACGAGCAGGGTTGAGCCCGCCGGTCGCCGCGCCGACGTTCTTCCCGGCGCCGGCCGCCCAGCGGACGGCGCCCGTCGGGACGGTTGAGCGGCCCCTGCCCGTCATCATCGACAGCGACCCCGGCCTCGACGACGCGCGCGCGATCGCGCTCGCCGTCGCCCGCCCGGAGATCGACCTGCTGGCCGTGACGAGCGTCGGCGGCAACACCGACGTCCGGCATTGCACGGAGAATGCGCTGCGGTTGCTGGCGCTGTTCGGTCGGCCCGACATTCCCGTCGCAGAGGGCGCCGACGACGCTCTCCTGGGTGGTCGGATCCGGGCCCCGGAGATCCACGGCGCCGGCGGCATCGGGACCACGGTCCTGGCACCATCGCCCGCCGCTGCGCGGGCCGAGGCCGCGGTCGACCTCCTCGCCGCCACTCTGCGCGATCATCCTGAGCCGGTGGTGCTCTGTCCCATCGGGCCGCTGACGAACATCGCCCTGCTGCTGCGCCTCCATCCGTCACTCGCCGGCCGCATCGCCCACATCTGCCTGATGGGCGGCTCGATCGGCGACGGCAACACGACCGCCGCGGCCGAGTTCAACATCTACGTCGACCCGGAGGCGGCCCGGATCGTGTTCGAATCGGGCATCCCGATCACGATGATGGGCCTCGACGTGACGCACCAGGCCGTCCTGTTCGAACCGGCCGTCGAGCGGCTGCGCGCCCTGCCGACGCGCTCCGGCGCGGTTGGCGCGGAGCTCGCGGCCTACGCGTTGGCCCGCGAGGGTCAGTGGTACGGCACGCCGCGGATGTCAGTCCACGACGCGGTCGCGGTGGCCCACCTGGCGGTGGCGGATCTCGTGGCTGTCGCGGACTACAACGTCCGCGTCGAGACCGGGTCCGGGCCTGCTCGAGGCAAGACCGTATGCGACGGGCTGGCGCGGCGCATCGAGCGCCAGGGCCGATCGCCCAACGCCCAGGTCGGCATCGCCATCGACCGCGATCGCTTCGAGGACGTCCTCGTCGAGGCCTTCGCCCGCCTGCCGTAGCCATGCCGCCGCTTCGCTACGTCGCCCTCGGGGACTCCTACACGATCGGCACCTCGGTCGCCGAGGAGGAGCGCTGGCCGAACCAGCTGGCGGCGGTGGAACCGGGGCTGGAGCTCGTGGCCAATCTCGGCGTCAACGGTTACACCACCCGCGATGTCATCGACCTCGAGCTGCCCCAGCTCGAGGCCCTGGAGCCCGAGTTCCTGACGATCCTGGTCGGGGTCAACGACGTCGTCCAGCGCGTCCCCGCGCCGCACTATCGCCAGCGGCTCGGGCAGATCCTCGACGCGCTCGTTGCGAAGGTCGGGGCCGGCCGGGTCCTCGCACTGACGATGCCCGACTACACGGTCACGCCGAGCGGCGCCGAGTACGGCGACCCGGTGCGCCAATCGGCCGCCATCCGGGCCAACAATGAGATCTTGAAGGAGCTCGCCGGCGGTCGCCTCGTTCGCGTCGTCGACATCTACGACCTGTCGCTCAAGGCGGCCGAGGACCCCACGCTCGTCGCCGTCGACGGCCTGCACCCCAGCGCGAGCCAGTACGTCCTCTGGATGTCGCGCATCTTCCCGGCCGTCCGCCAGATGCTTGGTCCACGCTAGCGCCACGAAGGCCTGCCGGCGCAGGGTCGCGACGCTGCGACTGCAAATCGCGTCAGACGTCACATTGCACCCGCCTCGGGCGGTGGTCATACTGGCCTGTAGCCGGGACGTATCGAGTGACCCACGATCCTCGCGCGCCCCGACGCCTCCGGCACGCGCACGACGCTGCGCAGGTGGTCCGTTACGGGAGATCCCCGCCCGGGCCGCAAGACTGGAGGTTGATCAACCGTGGGCACTCCCCGATGGGCCACGCTCCTCGCGCTGGTTGCCATGCTGTTTGCCGCCTGCGGCACTGCCGCGCCGCCGTCGGCGACCCCCACCACATCTGAAGCTCCGGCCACGCCGACGGCCGAGCCGATCGACTACAAGGTCTGCATGGTCAGCGACACCGGCGGCATCGACGACCACGCCTTCAATGAGAACGCGTGGAAGGGCATGACCGATGCCCAGGCCGCGTTCGGCGTGCAGATCAAGTTCCTCGAGTCGACCACCGAGGCCGACTACGAGAAGAACCTCAACCAGTTCCTCAGCGAAGGTTGCGACATGATCGTGACCGTCGGGTATCTGCTTGGCGACGCCACGAAGGCCGCCGCCGAGAAGAACCCGGACACTCGCTTCGCGATTGTCGACTTCGTGTATGACCCGGCGATCCCGAACGTCGAGGGGCTCGTGTACACGACTGCCGAGGGTGCGATGCTTGCCGGCTACGCCTCGGCCGCCTGGTCGAAGACGCACGTCATGGGGACCTTCGGCGGGATCAATATCGGCGCGCCCGTCACCGACTTCATGGACGGCCTCGCGGCCGGCGCCCACTACTTCGACAAGCAGAAGGGCACCACGACGACGATTCTCGGCTGGAACGCGGTCACGAAGGAGGGCTCGTTCACCGGCAACTTCTCGAGCATCGAGGATGGCAAGACGATCTCGCTCGGCTTCCTCGATGAGAACGCCGACGTCTGCATGGGTGTCGGCGGACCGATCGGCCAGGGTTGCTTCGCCGCGATCGAGGAACGCAGCGCCACGGCCGTCGGGCTCGGCGTCGACGTCGACTGGTACTTCTCCGTGCCGCAGTACAAGTCGCTGATCCTGACGTCAGTCCTCAAGAAGATCGACGTCAGCGTGACCGCGGCCATCGGGCGGGCGGTGAAGGGCGAGCCTCCCGAGGCCGTGTTCGTGAGCACGCTCGCGAACGGCGGCGTCGGCTACGCCCCGTTCCATGACTTCGACTCCCAGATCTCGGCCGAAACGAAGACGGAGCTCGCGGCCCTCGAGGCCGCCCTCCTCGACGGCTCGGTGAAGGTCGCGGATTACCTCGCGGCGCCATAAGACCCGCGTCGTTGCAGGGTGAACGGTCGGCGGAGGGCGAAATGCGCCGCCGACCGTTCTGCCACTGCGGGCGCTCGTCCACGCTGAGGGTGCGTCGAACATGAGGCTCGAGCTCCGCGGCATCACGAAGCGCTTCCCGGGTGTGATCGCCAACCGCGACATCAACCTGGTCGTCGAGCCGGGCGAGATTCACGCCCTGCTCGGCGAGAACGGCGCTGGCAAAACGACGCTCATGAACGTCCTGTTCGGGCTGTACAAGCCGGACGAGGGCGAGATCCTCATCGACGGCAAGTCCGTCTCCTTCCACGATCCGGGCGACGCGATCGCAGCCGGGATCGGCATGGTCCACCAGCACTTCATGCTCGTGCCCGTTTTCACGGTCACCGAGAACGTCATGCTCGGCGTGGAATCGGTGCGTGGGCCCCTCGGACAGCAGCTCGACCGACCGGCTGCTCGCCGGCGAATCATCGAAATCAGCGAGGCGCACAACCTGCGGGTGGATCCGGACGCAAGGGTGGAGGACCTTCCGGTCGGCGTCCGGCAGCGTGTCGAGATCATCAAGACCCTCTACCGCCGGTCGGATCTCCTGGTCCTCGACGAGCCGACGTCGGTCCTGACGCCGCAGGAGGACGAAGAGCTCTTCGAGATCATGCGCTCGCTGAAGGCGAGCGGGACCTCGATCGTGTTCATCACCCACAAGCTCAACGAGGCGATGGGCATCGCCGATCGAATCACCGTCCTGCGGGCCGGCCGGGTCATCGGGACCACGACCCCGGAGGAGGCGAGCCTCGAGAAGCTGGCCGAGATGATGGTCGGGCGGCGCGTCTCGCTGGTCGTCGAGAAGAAGCCGGCCAAGCCCGGTGCCACGGTCCTGGAGGTCGACGATCTCGTGGTCCGCGACGATCGTGGCCACGTCACCGTCGACGGCCTCGACCTGCAGGTCCGAGCGGGCGAGATCGTAGCCATCGCCGGCGTCCAGGGAAACGGCCAGACGGAGCTGGTCGAGGCGATCACCGGCCTCCGCCAGCCTGTCGGCGGCACCATCCGGATCCAGGGCAAGCCCGTTCGCCACGCACCGCGGGCGGTCCTCGAGGCTGGTGTGGCGCACGTGCCCGAGGATCGCCTCGAGGATGGCTGTGTGCCGGCCTTCACCATCGCCGAGAACCTCGTCCTGAACACCTACTACCGGAAGCCCTTCGCGAACGGCCCACAGCTCGACCGCGACGCGATCGAGCGCGAGGCGACGCGGCTTGTGCAGGACTTCGACATCCGAACGCCGTCCGCCTTCAACCCGGTGAGCAACCTGTCAGGCGGCAACCAGCAGAAGGTCATCGTTGCCCGCGAGTTCTCACGGCCCGTCCACCTCCTCGTGGCGGCCCAGCCGACCCGCGGCCTCGACGTCGGCTCGATCGAGTACATCCATCGCCGGATCGTCGGGAAGCGCGACGAGGGCGCCGCGGTCCTGGTCGTCTCGACCGAGCTCGACGAGGTCTTTGCGCTCGCGGACCGGCTGGCGGTCATGTACCAG
Organism: Chloroflexota bacterium; assembly: GCA_012026785.1. Classification (GTDB taxonomy): domain Bacteria; phylum Chloroflexota; class Limnocylindria; order Limnocylindrales; family CSP1-4; genus UBA5189. The sequence goes on from VEOW01000086.1 coordinate 16,498, forward strand.
GGCAAGATCGTGGATGTCCTGGATCCCGCCCAGGCGACGACGCAGCAGGTTGGCCTGCTGATGGGCGGCTCGCGACCCGTCGGCATCGTCGAGGCCGAAGCGGCAGGCGGGTTGACCCACGTGGTGACGAGCGGTGGCTGAGCAGCGACCGGCCGACGAGCGGCCGACCGGGGAGGATGTCCCGCGGCCGAGCGTGCGGGTTCGCCTGGCGGGAATCGCCCGCGGTCTCGCCGTGCCCGTGCTCGCGATCTTCAGCGCCCTGGTCATCGGGGCGTTCGTCATCGTTCTCTCGGACGTCACGTTCTTCGAGCGCCTGAGCGCCGATCCGGGTGGAGCGCTCGGCACGGCGATCGGCGGTGTCCTGGAGGCCTACGGTGCCCTGTTCCGTGGCGCCCTCGGGAGTCCCACCGGGTACGCGGAGGCCTTCGCCTCGGGCGATCCTGCCCAGATCACGAAGGCCTTCGTGCCGATCAGCGAGACGCTGCTCGCGGCGACGCCCTTGATCTTCACCGGGCTCGCGGTCGCACTCGGGTTCCAATGCGGGCTGTTCAACATCGGGGCCGAGGGCCAGCTGTATGTCGGCGCGATGTTCGGGACCTTCGCAGGCTTCGCCTTCGCCGGCCTGCCGTGGTTCATCCACCTCCCGCTGGCGATCGGGGCGGGCTTCCTGGGTGGGGCCCTGTGGGGCTTCGTCCCCGGCCTCCTGAAGGCCCGAACCGGGGCCCACGAAGTCATCGTCACGATCATGCTCAACTACACCGCCTACCGGCTGATCGAGTACATCCTCAAGGTCCCGGGCTACCAGCGCGAGGGCCGCAACGACCCGATCTCGAAGGTCGCCCTGGAGTCGTCGTGGTTCCCACCGCTCATCGAGGGCCTGCGGGCCAACTGGGGTTTCGTCCTCGGTCTCGTGGCGGCACTGGCCGTCTCGTGGTTGCTGTTCCGGTCGACACGCGGCTTCGAGTTCCGGGCCGTCGGCTTCAACCCGAGCGGGGCGCGTGCGGCCGGCATGAGCATCGCCGTCTCGACGATCCTGGCGATGACGATCAGCGGCGGGCTTGCCGGCCTGGCGGGGACGAGCATCGTCCTCGGGGTGACCCACTCGCTCACCTCCGGGATCTCGGCCGGCTTCGGATTCGACGGCATTGCCATCGCCCTGATGGCCGGCTCCCGGCCACGTGGCATCGTCCTCGCCTCGCTGCTCTTCGGGGCCCTCCGGGCGGGCGCGACGCCGATGCAGTCGATCACGGGCGTCCCGATCGACCTGGTCGTCGTGATCCAGGCGCTCGTGATCATGTTCGTTGCGGCGCCAGCACTGGTCCGCGAGCTCTACCGCATCCGGGTGCCGGAGACCACCGGCCTCGAGACGTTCGCCAAGGGCTGGCGCGTATGACCGCCGCCGTTCAGGTCGCGCCAGCCGTCATCGTCGACCGCGCCGCCATCCGACGGCAGCGGATCCTGGGTGTCGTCTACCTCGTCATGGCCGCGGCCGCCGCCTTCGTCCTCGGCGAGGGCATCGAGCCGGGTGCGTCGAGCACGTTCCTCTTGAAGCCGGCCGGCAGCCAGGGCGGCCTCGACATCCCGCCGCTGGTCGTGCCGGCCACGCTGACCATCTACCTGATCGCGGGGCTGTGCGCCGCCCTCGGCGCGATCCAGCTGGTCCGGGGATTCGGCAGCCGCTGGACCGTCGTCCTCGGCGTCGTCGTCGTGGCTTTCGTGTTCGCGTTCCTGACGTGGGCCGGAGCGGGCAGGTCGATGAGCCTCATCGGGATCCTCCAACTGACCGTGCAGAAGGCCCTCCCGATCACGTTCGGGGCCTTGTCAGGGGTGCTCTGCGAGCGCTCGGGTGTGGTCAACATCGCGATCGAGGGCATGCTCCTGGCGGGAGCGTTCAGCGGTGCAGTCGTGGGCAGCGGCACCGGCAACAACATCATCGGCCTGGTCGCGGCGGCGCTTGTCGGCGGGGCCCTCGCGGGCGTCCTGGCGGTCCTCGCGATCCGCTACAGGATGAACCAGATCGTCGCCGGCACGGTCATCAACATCTTGGCCGCGGGCCTGACGTCGTTCCTGGCATCCCGGGTCCTGCAGGCCCACCGCGAGCTCAACGAGCCCACGAAGTTCGCCTCGATCCCGCTCCCGCTGCTGTCCGACATCCCGATCGTTGGGCCGATGTTCTTCAGCGGCAACATCTTCATGTACATGCTGTTCGTGCTCATCGGCCTCATCCACTGGGCTCTCTTTCACACGCGCTGGGGCCTCCGGGTCCGGGCGGTGGGTGAGCATCCCCGCGCCGCCGACACGGTCGGCATCAACGTCCTGTTCACTCGGTATCGGAATGTCATCCTCGGCGGCATCGTGGCCGGTGTGGGCGGCGCGTACTTCACGCTCGGATCGACCGGATCCTTCGTCCACGACATGACCGGCGGCCGAGGCTTCATCGGCCTGGCCGCCATGATCTTCGGTGGGTGGACGCCCATCGGGGCCTTCCTTGCCAGCCTCGTGTTCGGCTTCGCCGACGCGCTTCAGGCGAGGCTGTCGATCCTCGGCGCGGCGGTCCCCTCCGAGTTCCTGCTGATGGTTCCGTACCTCGTCACGATCGTCGTCGTTGCGGGGCTCGTCGGCCGGGTTCGCATGCCGGCAGCGGACGGCATGCCATACGAGAAGGAATGACGGAGGACGAGGGAGGCGCCGAGCTCAACCGGCGCCCGTGACCGCGAACAGCTCCCGAGGTCCGGCCAGCCCCTTCAGCTCGTGCTCACCGCGCGAATCGAACTGGAACTCGGTGCCGGTGAGCAGGCGCGTGGTCGGGGAGACGAGCACCTCACCCGGGCCGGCCGTGGCGGCGATCCGGGCCGCTTCGTGAACCGCGATGCCGCGCACGTCGCCGCCGGCTATCTCGACCTCGCCGGTGTGGAGTCCCGCCCGGATCTCGAGGCCGAGCTCGGCGGCGGCGTCGCGGATGGCACGGGCCGCGCTGACCGCCCGGCCGGCCGAATCGAAGATCGCCAGGAAGCCGTCGCCGGTCGTGTTGACCTCCCGGCCCCGGAAGCGGTCGAGGATCAGGCGGACCTGCTGGTTGTGGCGGGCGAGGAGCTCGTGCCATGCCTGGTCGCCGAGGCGGCCCGCCAGCTCGGTCGAGCCGACGATGTCGGTGACGAGGAGCGTGACGAGGATCCGGGCGCTGGACTCGGTCGGGCCGACCCACGTTCGGAAGCCGGCCCACTCGATGCTGACCAGCGGTTCATCCGACACCACCCAGCCGTCGTGACCGGGCGGTACGTCGAATACGTCGTTGGGCCCCGGCTCGAGGACCGGTCCGTCCTCCAGCTCGACGTGCAGGCGGCCGGACGTGATCACCCCGGTGTGATGGGCCAGGCAGCGGCGCTTGCCCGTCGCCGCGTCAAGCTGGCCGCAGTGCTCGCCCGGCTGCATGACGTAGCGAGCGATCGTGGCATCGCCCATCGACACGGCATCGACCGTCATCCCGGGCACCTCCACGTGCTCGTCGGGATGATCAAAGCTCTTTCGAACCGCTCCTGACATCGGGACGCCCTCGAAACCAGATTCCGTGACCCTGCCGGAGCGTACACCCGGCATCCTCGATTGCGTGCCGCCGCGATCCGGCTTGCCGGCCAGCCGAGCCGGCGCGTAGGATCGCCCGACCGGGGGAGGGATCAGGAGGGGCGATGGGACCGGGACGGGCTGCCCGAAGCACCAGGGCGTCGACGCCCACGTTCGTGATCCTGGCGGCGCTCCTCGTGACCGCCTGCGGGGGAGCGGGACCCCGCCCGCCAGACGGAGCACCGGGGGCGGTCGCCGGCCTGACCGTGCCGACCGAGGGCGTCGTCCTGGCCGACGATGCCGTTCAGGGCGATGCGACCACGGCCGCGGCGCATCTGCAGGGCGTGGACCCGGACGGCACACTGACCTTTGACGCCGATACGGCCGGCCTCGGCGACCTCGCCGCCGGCGACGTCCTGATCATCGAGGGCATCGGGGTCCGCAAGGTGGCCTCGGCGGATCGCACTGGTGACGCGATCACCGTTGCGACCACGGAGGCGACGATCGCCGATGCCGTCAAGGACGGCAAGATCGGCTGGACCTATGACGTCGCCTGGGACAACCTGCCGGACGCGACGTACGAGACGGCCATGGCCGAGCTGGGCTTCCGGCGAGACGGGCTGGCGTCGGTCGGCCAGCTCGACGGCGACATGCTTCGCCAGTTCGCCGTGCCCGGTGAGACCCTCCGCTTCGTCGGCAAGGTCCAGGGCTTCGAGGTCGAGTTCAAGCTCACGCCGAAGTCGGACAAGCTCGACTTCGAGCTGTCGGCCAGTAGAACCAACGTCAAGGTCCAGGCGGCAGGCTTCGTGAGCACGTTCCGCCAGGAGACGGTCATGGAGTTCGAGGACGGCGTCGGCGCCTTCTTCGACACCAAGGTCAGCGGCCTGAAGGGCGAAGCCGAGGTCACCTGGAACGCCTTCCAGGTCAACGACCCGTCGCTCGACTCGGACATCGTCGCGGTCGTCCTGCCGTTCGGCGTGCCGATCCCGTTCATGGCCGGCCCGATCCCGATGACCCTCAACGTCAAGGCCAACATTCGGGTCGTGCCCGAGCTCACCAGCGGCAACGCTTCGTCGGGTGGATCCTGGAAGGTCACCTACGACAGCGACCAGGGCTTCAGCACCAACGGCGGCGACCCGAGCCCGGTCTCGACCCTGAAGAATCTCGCCGCGAATCTCGGCAAGGAGCCGACCGTGACGGCCGGCCTGGGCGTGACCGGCTTTGGCGTCGGGTTCGAGTTTCCGAGGATGGAGCTGCAGCTCGGCCACCCGGCGGTCGAAGGCTTCCTCAACACCTACGCTTTCCTCACGCTCAACACCTACGTCAACGGGCTGTGGACCCCCGGCACGACCCTCACCGCCGACATCCCGCCCTGCCAGCGCTCGTCGGCGGTCGTGAGCGCCATCGCCGGCTACAAGCTCGCCGTGCTCGGGATGGTCGAGCTGTCCGACAACAAGCTGCTGTGGCAGAAGACGACGACAAGTTCAAGGACGACAAGCCCTGCACCCTGACGGGGCGGTGAGACGCCGCTTCGCCCCGCGCCGCGCCGGGCGCCGTGTACACGGCGCCCTTTGCGCCCTTTGCAACAACGGACGGTTGGCACCCGGCCCGGCCCCTTCGCGGCACCCGATTCGCGGTTTCAACCGTCAGGCTTTTCACCGCTCGCAACCGCGGACGGTTGACCGACCCCTCGGGGTCAGATCGCCGCCGACCCCGGCCGCCCAACCGTCGCTTGTTGCACCCCACGCAACCGGTTCCGCCGACGCGCGACGCGGGCCAGATACCGTAGCGGGCCGAGCCAGCCGCCCCGGCCCCGCTACCATGGGGCACCCGTGGCCATCGCGTCGAACGACTTCGTCCACCTGCATACCCACTCGGAGTTCAGCCTCCTCGACGGCCTCGGGCGGATCACCGACCTCGTCGACGAAGCGAGCACCAAGGGCTTCGACAGCCTCGCCCTGACCGACCACGGCGCGCTCTACGGTGCCGTCGCGTTCCACCAGGCCGCGATCCAGCGCGGCATCCGCCCGATCATCGGCGTCGAGACCTACGTCGCCCGCCGGTCGATGACCGACAAGGAGGGCAAGGCCGACGCGCAGCCGTTCCACCTCGTCCTGCTGGCGTCCGATCTGACCGGCTACCGGAACCTCTGCCGGCTCGTCACCGACGCCCACATCGACGGCTACTACTACAAGCCCCGGATCGACCGCGAGCACCTGGCGCGGTACAGCAAGGGCCTGATCGGGCTGTCAGCGTGCCTCAACGGCGAGGTGAGCCGGGCCCTCGAGGTGGAGGACTGGGACCTGGCGCGGGCCGTCGCCGGCTCATATGCCGAGATCCTCGGGAAGGACCGCTTCTTCCTCGAGCTTCAGGACCACGGCCTGGCCGAGCAACGCCGGCTGAACGAGCAGCTGCTGCGACTCGCGCCCGAGATGGGCCTCGGCCTCGTCGTCACCAACGACCTTCACTACGTTCGCCGCGAGCAGGCGCCGGCCCACGACGTCCTGCTGTGCGTCGGCACCGCCTCGAACCTCGACACGCCGGGGCGCCTGAAGTTCGAGACCGACGACTTCTTCCTGAAGTCGGCCGCGGAGATGGCGTCGCTGTTCCCCGACCACCCCGAGGCGATCCTGAACACGAAGCGGATCGCCGAGATGTGCCAGGTGGAGCTGCCGCTGGGCCAGACCCGGATCCCGCACTTCCCGGTGCCCGACGGCGAGACGGTCGAATCGTGGCTCCGGAAGGAGTGCCAGCGCGGCCTCGAGTGGCGCTACGGCACGCCGACACCGGAGCTCCAGGCCCGCCTCGACTACGAGCTCGGCGTGATCATCGAGATGGGCTACGCCGGCTACTTCCTGATCGTCGCCGACTTCATCCGCTTCGCCCGCGAGCAGGGGATCGCGACGACCTGCCGAGGCAGTGCGCCCGGCTCGATCGTCACCTACACCCTCGGCATCACGCCGGTCGACCCGATCGCCTACGACCTGCCGTTCGAGCGCTTCCTGAACCCCGACCGCGTCACGATGCCCGACATCGACGTCGACTTCCAGGACGACCGTCGCGACGAGGTCATCGCCTACGTCGCCCGGAAGTACGGTCAGGACCACGTGGCCCAGATCATCACCTTCGGCACGATGCTCGCCCGGGCGGCGATCCGCGACGTCGGGCGCGTCCTGGGCCACAGCTACGGCGACGTCGACCGCGTCGCCAAGGCCGTCCCGAACCAGCTCGGCATCAAGCTCGACGAGGCCCTCGAGACGAGCCCCCAGCTGCGCGAGCAGTACGACGGCGACCCGGGCGTCAAGCGGATGATCGACTTCGCCAAGCAGCTGGAGGGCGTCGCCCGCAACGCCTCCACGCACGCCGCCGGGGTGGTCATCAGCCGCGAGCCGCTGACCGAGCTCATGCCGCTCCAGAAGGCCACGAACTCGGACGCCCTGATGACCCAGTACGAGATGCACGCCATCGAGGCGCTGGGGCTGCTGAAGTTCGACTTCCTGGGCCTGTCGAACCTGACGATCCTCAAGAACGCAGTCGACGCGATCCGGGCCCACCGCGGTGTCGAGGTGAACCTCGAGACGATCCCGCTCGACGACGCCAGGACGTTCGAATTGCTGGCGTCCGGCGAGACGACGGGGGTGTTCCAGCTGGAGTCGGCGGGCATGCGGCGGTACGTCCGCGAGCTCCGGCCGACCTCTGTCTTCGACCTGGCGGCGATGGTCGCCCTCTACCGCCCCGGCCCGATGGACAACATCCCGGCCTACATCCGCCGCAAGCACGGCCAAGAGGCGGTGACGTACCTCCACCCGCTGCTCGAGCCGTTCCTGGCGCGGACGTACGGGATCTTCGTCTACCAGGAGGACATCATGGCCGCCGCGATCGCGCTCGGCGGCTTCCGCGGGCCCGAGGCGGACACGCTCGGCTACGCCATTCGAAAGAAGAAGTCGTCGGTCCTGCGCTCGATGCGCGAGAAGTTCGTGACCCAGGCGGCCGAACGCGGTGTCCCCGCGGGGGTCATCGACCAGGTCTTCGCGGCCTTCCAGCCGTTCGAACGGTATGGCTTCAACAAGGCCCACGCGACCTGCTACGGCCTGATCGCCTACCAGACCGCGTACCTCAAGGCCAACTACACGGTCGACTACATGGCCTCGGTCCTGTCGGCCTTCCGCGACAACGAGGAGAAGGTCGCCGCGGCGATCGCCGAGTGCCGCCGGCTGGGCATCGAGGTTCGCCCACCCGACGTGACGAAGAGCGCGGTCGAATTCACGGTCGAGGACGAGGCCATCCGGTTCGGGCTGCTGGCGGTCAAGAACGTCGGCCAGGGGGCGATCGAATCGATCATCGCTTCACGGGAGGCGGAAGGGCCATTCCGGTCGCTCGGCGACTTCTGCCGCCGGATCGACCTGCGGTTGGCGAACCGGAAGGTGCTGGAGTCGCTCGCCAAGGTCGGCGCGCTCTCGGCGTTCGGGCATCACGCCCAGGTCATCGAGGGCCTCGAGGACGCGATGGCGGCCGGGCAGGCTGCCCAGCGGGACCTGGCCACGGGTCAAACGTCCCTGTTCGACGCCGGGGCGGAGGACGCCCTGGTGCTGGAACGGCCCCTGCCGGACGTTGGCGAGGCCCCCGTGCGTGAGCGGCTCCGCTGGGAGAAGGAGCTGCTCGGCCTGTACCTCTCCGAGCACCCGATGGGCGAGGTCGCCGACCGGGTCGCGGCGTTCGTGACGGCATACTCGGGCGACCTGCGATCGGACGAGACACTCGACGGCCAGCGGCTCGTGCTCTGCGGCATCGTTGTGGGGTCTCGGGTCGTCGTCACGCGGACACGCTCGACGATGGCGGTGGTCACCCTCGAGGACGTCCAGGGCTCGATCGAGGTCGTCGTCTTCCCGCGGCTGTGGGAACAGACCGGCCCGATCTGGGCCGACGGGGCGATCCTGCTGGTCGCCGGTCGGGTCGATCACCGCGGCGAGGAGGTCTCGCTGCTGGCCGATGTCGTCGTGCCGTGGGACGAGGCGGTCGCCAAGGGGCCAGAGGCGTTTGCGCAGGAGGTGGCGAGCTCCGATCGCGGCCCGATGCGACGTCGTCAGCAGCCCGTGGCGGTTGGCCCGGGCGGGCCGGCCAACGGTTCGAACGGGAACGGTACCAACGGCAACGGCCATACCCCCGTCGCCTCACCCGCGCGAGCCCCGGCCGCGGCCGGCGCCGTGGCCCTTGGTCGCCGGCCCGACATCCCGTACGTTTCGCCGCTGCGCGGTGGGGTCATGCCCGAGGCCGGGCCACTCGAGCTGCCCGGCGCCGCTCGCGCCGCCCAGGCCGTATCGCTGCCGGCCATCGCCCCCGCGGAACCGATCACCACGCACAACGAGGGCGAGGACGAGCCCGCGCTCCCCGAGGAGGCCCGCTCTCGCGCCGCGGCCGAGGCCGCCAGCTCGACCGCGCCGGTGGAGGTCGGCGATCCCTCCGATGTGCTGCACGTCCGCTTCGGCGGCGCGCCCGCGGCGCGCCTGGTGTCGGCCATGGAGACGTTCCGACAGCTCGCCCGCGAGCGCCCCGGCGAGACGCGGGTCGTCGTTCATGTTCCCGCACCCGGCGGCCACGCGCTGCCGATGGAGCTTCGGAGCGGCGTGGCCTACGACGCGGAGCTGCTGGCCGAGATCCGTCGCCGGTTGGGCGACGGCGTGGTCCAGCTGTCGGTGGCCCCGCCCGGCTGACCCTGCGCCTCCTTCCCGTCCTGGCCCCTTACTGCTCCCGCCGCCGCCGTCCTCGGCCCCGATATCCATCTGCCGTATCGGAATCGGGCTGACCGAGCGTGGCACGCACCTCCGCGGGGCCGTTGAGCGTCACCGGCCGAACTCGCTCAGTCGGTTTCCTATCCCTCAGCCGGATGACCGTGGTGCGAGGCCGTTCTTGCGCCCTGCGCCCGGCCCGCGACGGGCGAGACACCCCGCTCGGTCCAAGATCGACGCGGGTCGCGCCGGAGATCGGCGCGGGAAGGAGTGCGTTCGCGATGCTCGACAAGTGCACGATGAAGGGCTGCGGCAAGCCGATTGCCTACCACGTCGTCCTGTCGGTCCCGTCCGATATCGCAGGGCCCGGTGGGGCCATGAACGAGGCGGCCCTCGCAGACGCGGCGGTCCTGCCTGCGTGCGCCGACCATGTCGACCACGTCGCGAAGGTCTTCTACGGCGCGGCGTACGCGCGCGAAGGAACGGTTACCGCCTCGGCCTCGGAAGGGCGATGATGTAGCGGTCCGGCTCGGACCGTCGGCGCCGGCACGTTCGCGGAGGGCAACGTGAAGGAGGTCACCTGCATCTGCGGCTGGACCTGCCGCGGGACCGAGGACGAGGTCGTTGCCCAGGTGATGGCCCACGGGCGGGACGCACACGGCATCGAATCGACCCGCGAGGAGATCCTGGCCATCGCCGTCGAGGTCCCGCCGCCGCCGGCCTCGCCGGCCGCCGACTGACGCGTCATGGCCCGACTCGAGCCGCCCGTTGGTTCGACCGCCTGGTCGCCCGACTTCGTCGCCCAGACCCTCGAGCTGCTGGTCGTCTTCGGGCACGGCGGTGAGATTCGATCGCTCCGACCCGTGCATGCCGACGCGCTGCGAGTCGGCTGGGCGGTTGGCCGCTCGGCGGACGAGATCCTGTCCGAGCTGCTGGCGCGCTACGGTCTGACGCCGCGCGTCCTCCACTCGACCTCTTGGCGACACGACAACGGCCACGTGTTGTTGACCTATCTCGCGGTGGTCGACGCCCCCGCGGATCCAGGACCACACCTCGTCGACGAACCGGTCAGCCGCACCGAGCTGGCGCGCGGCGACGCCACGGCCGCCCCGGCCTCGATCCGGACGGCGCAGGTCCTCGAGCACGCCCTGCGCCATCTCGCCTGGCTCGTCGCCGACGACCCCGCCATCGCCGCCGCGCTCCCCGAATGGCGCCAGCTCCTCGAACCCTACGTCCCGGAGCCGTTCCGCGGGCTCTAGTTCTCTCCGGCGGGCGAAACCGCTATTGGATCGATTCGCGCGACGACGAAGGCCTGCCCGGCCGCCTCGCACATGAAGCAGGAGTCCTGCGGGAAGTCGATGATCGATCGGACCAGGTAGAGCGCCCGACGCGGTTCGGCGAGCCGGTCGGTTGACCACCTCGCGTCCGGGGCGAACGTTTCGTACGCCAGGTTCTGGACTCGAACGCTGCCCTCGGGCACGGCCGTGAAGATCGTGTCTCCGTCGATCCGAGTCGGTTGAATCGCCTCAGGTGTGAGGAACCCGACCCTGCCGCACGCGAATAATGGCGCCGCGCTGCCCTCGGGGGCCCGGCACCGCAGCGGCTCCATGGCCGCCACGAGCCAGGCATCGACCACGAACAGCGGCCCAACGGAGATCCCGTCAGGTCCGATGGGGTGTTCGAATGATTGCAGGCGCCTGATCCAGGTCACCATCGAGTCGAGCTGCCACGCGATGGCGCCATCGAACCTTCGCACCGATCCGATCAACTCGACGTGACCTGTGGAGGCCAGACGAAGTGCTTGGGGACCGTCGAACTCGCCGACCTGCCTACTTGCCTCGACGTCGTCCTCGTAGACCGGCGCGGAGTCCGGCCACACCAGGAGCTCCGTCCCGGCCAGGTGTCCGATCGGGCACGGAGCCGGTACCGGATCGAATGCGCAGAAGAAGTCCCTTGACTCGATGCGTGCGTCGACGATCGCCACTCGATCCCCCCAGGCCGCGACCGGCGTCTCCGCAACGAGGCGTGCGAAGTCCTCCGCGCCGAGAATGGTCACCCGAGGCGGCACAGGAGATGGGGTGGCCTGGAGGCCGTGTTCGGGCGCCGGGAGCGGCAGCTTGAAGCCCGCACTTGCGAAGACGACGGCGGTGCCCGCGAGGACGGCTGCGAGTGCCAGCCAGCCGCGGCGAAGCCGAAGAGCGGGGGCGGGAACCGACCGCTGCTGGGCGATGCTGGATGCCCGCTCGTGAATCGCCGCCGGCAGCGTGTCCGGCGGGCTGCCCGCACCGCCACGACGTTCGAGATGGGCTCGAAGCCGGGCGTCGTCGAGATCGTTCACGGCCGTCGCTCCTCGGCGAGGGCCGCCTCGAGCGAGCGACGGGCACGCCAGAGCCGTGACTTGACCGTGCCTTCTCGCACGCCGAGGCGGTCGGCAATCTCCCGGAGCCCAAGCTCGTCGCGATAGTGGAGGACGAGGAGCGCCCGCTCGTCGACCGTCAGCCGTTCGAAGGCCCGGTCGAAGGCGTCCGCTTCAGCCGCCAGCACCGTGGGATCGAGGGCCGCCGGATCGTTCGACCCCGAGGGCCGGTCGTCGAAGCTGATCTCGCGGATCGAACGCCGCCGCCGCAGCGTCATTCGACAGGCATTCACGACGATCCGACCGAGCCAGGCATCGAACCGATCCGGGTCGCGCAGCCGCGGGAAGCTCCGCCACGCGCTCACGAACGCGTCCTGCGTCGCCTCCTCGGCGTCGCGCTCGCTGCCCAGGATCGCGAGCGCCGTCCGGTACACGCCGCGCACCTCCTGTCGAACGAGGGCATCGAAGGCCTCGAGATCGCCGCGACGAGCCGCCTCGACGAGCTCCAGCTTCAAGCCGCCTCCTTTGCGCCCTCCACCAGATTCGATGCAGGAAGTTCGGCTCCGGTTCCCGTACTCCTCTACCAGCGCCCGAAGGCCGGATGACCGGGGCCGACGGAAACGAAGGAAGCGCGGCCGCTGGCGGTGAGGGCGCCGCCGGATTCGACCGTCGTCTCGACCGTCGCGCGGTCGTCCCGGAGGTCCACGACGCGGCCGACGACGCGCACGGGCTGGTCCGAGGGCGTCGGCTTGCGGAACCGGATCGACAGCTCGGCCGTGACGGTCGACGGCGGGGTGGGGGAGCCGGAGCGAGCCATGAGGGCGGCGATCGCCGTCCAGTTCGAATGACAGTCGATCAGCGTGCCCAAGATGCCGCCGTTGACGAACCCGTCGAACGCCTCGTGCTCGGGTCGCGGCCGCCACTCGGCGACGACGGTTCCGTCGTCGCTTTCGAAGCTCCGGATTCGAAGGCCCCGCTCGTTCGCCGGCCCGCACCCGAAGCAGCGTCCCGCCGGCGCGAGTCGCTCCTGGAGGGAGGTGCCGTTCATCGACGAAATGGTATGGCGGCCTGTTCGAACCTACGCCAGGTTCTTGCACAACTCGAACGGATGTTCTATACTTCGAACGGGCACCGAACCACTAGACTGGGGGTACGCGGCGGTGCTGGAATTGGCATTCAGGGCAGGCTCAAACCCTGCTGTCCGCAAGGGCATGTGGGTTCGAATCCCACCCGCCGCACCAGATCCCTTCGAGGGCTTCGAGTGTCGAGCGACGCCACCCGATGTCACGGCATGCGCCGACATTCGAGCGTTGGGCGAGACGTACGTCTACCTGCTCGGCCTCTACCTTGGCGACGGATGCATCAGCCGCGCACCAAAGAACGTCTGGCGGCTCAGGATCTTCCAGGACCAGCGGTACACGAACCTGATTGCTGCTTGCACGTCCGCAATGGCCGAGGTCGGCGGTGTTCGCGTGGGACACGTCCAACGAATCGGCTGCATCGAGATCGGCAGCTACTCGAAGCACTGGACGTGCCTCTTTCCCCAACACGGCGAGGGCGTGAAGCACGAGAGAGTCATTCAACTCAAGGCTTGGCAGAACCACCTTGTCTGGTTGCACCCGCAGGCCCTCATACGCGGGTTGATTCAGTCGGACGGCTGCCGTGTCGTGAACTGGGTGAAGCGCCCGCTCCGAGATGGCATCAAGAAGTACGGGTACATCCGCTACTTCTTCACGAACACGTCGAGCGACATCCGACAGCTCTTCGTAGACACGTGCGCCTTGATCGGAGTGGAGTGTCGCCCTGACGGCGAGAAGAACATCTCGATTGCCCGCCGTCACAGTGTCCAACTGCTCGAGGAGTTCATCGGGCCGAAGTCGTAGTACGCAGGCGCCGCCTGTGCTCGCTATCGTTCCGGCGATGGCCGATCAGATCATGACCGTGCTCGGGCCGATCGAGCCGGAGGCGCTCGGCGTGACGCTGGCGCACGAGCACCTCGTGTTCGACCTGCGGTGCCTGTGGGAGGAGCCGCCACCGGAGCGCGCCCACCTGGCCGACGCGGAGCCCACGCTCGAGAACCGCGGCGAGCTGACGCGCGACCCATACCACTCGAAGGTGAACCTCCATAACGACGTCCCGGCGCTCGTTGAGGACGACCTCCGCCGCTACCGGGCGGCCGGCGGGATGGCGCTCGTCGACCTGACGACGAACGGGCTGGCGCCAAACCCCGAGGCAGCGGTCGCCCTCTCGAAGGCAACCGGGGTACACGTCGTCCACGGCGCCGGCTACTACCGACGGCGCTGCCTGCCCGACGAGGTCGAGGACCTCTCGGAAGACGCCCTGGCCGACGAGCTGGAACGCGCCGTGCGAGAAGGCCTTCACGGCACGAGCGTGAGAGCGGGAATCCTCGGCGAGCTTGGTACTGCCACCCCGATCCAGCCGTTCGAGGAGCGCCAGCTGCGCGCGGCGGCTCGCGTGCAGCGAACGACCGGCGTGGGGATCAACGTCCACCCCGCGATCTGGGGCCACGAGCACCTTAGGATCATCGAGATTCTCGAGGATGCCGGCGCAAACCTCTCGCGGGTCGCGATCAGCCACTGTGACGAGCTCGTCGAGCCGGAGTGGCACGCGAGGATCGCCGAGCGCGGGGTGATGCTGAGCTTCGACACGTTCGGGTCGGAGGGCGTCTCGGACAGCGACGGCAGCCAGGAACCGCGCGACAGCGAGCGCCTCGAATGCCTGCTCCGGCTGCTCGATGCCGGCCGCACCGGGCAGGTGCTGCTGTCGCACGACGTGTGCACCCGCCTCCAGCTCCACCGCTACGGCGGGTGGGGCTACGACCACATCCTCGTCAGCATCGTGCCGGCGCTGCGCCGTCGCGGAGTGAGCCAGGACGACATCGATCGGATGCTGATCGACAGCCCAAGGCGGCTGCTCGCGATGCCCTCCGCCTGACATCCTGGTTCCGGTCGGGAGGCGGGGAACCGGCGCAAGTCGCGGTCCGTCTGCCCCTGGACCGATGCTAGACTCGCCCGGCTTCACCATCGCCGTCCGGAGGATGCCCCCGAGCGTGGAGGACCTTCGCTCGACGACCGTCGCCGACGATCCCATCCAGCGCCGTGACCTGGTCCTGCTCGAGCGCGCTCGCGAGGGCGAGCTCGACGCCTTCAACGACCTCGTCGTCTGCTACCAGGACATGCTCTACGCGCTGGTCGTTCGAATGGTGCCGGACCGCGACCAGGCATCCGACGCGGTCCAGGAGGCGTTCTTCAACGCCTATCGAAACCTCGAATCGTTCCGCGGCGGCAGCGTGAAGTCGTGGCTGAGCCGGATCGCCATCAACGCTGCGATGGACACCCAGCGCTTCCGCAAGCGTCGTCCCGCGGAGCCATATCCGGAACTCGAGGACGAGACGTGGCAGCCACCGGCCGACGCCTCCGCGGACCCGGTCACCGCGTCCCTGATGGCCGAGCGCCACCGAGCCCTCAACGCCGCCCTCGCGAGGATCACCGACGACCAGCGAACGGCGATCGTGCTGTACGACATCGAGGGCTACGACTACGCCGAGATCGCGGGGCTGACGGGGGTCTCGATCGGGACGGTGAAGTCTCGTATTCACCGCGGCCGGCTCGCGTTACGCGGGCTGCTGCTCGATCGGATGGACCTGTTCCGTGGCTGACCAGCTTCAGCTGCCAGAGCCGCCCGAGCCGACGGAGCAGGACGAGGCCGCCGAGTCGGCGGAGTCAGCGGAGTCGGGGGAGCCCGGCGAGCGGCCCGAGCCGGTTGACCGCGGCGACGAGGCCAAGCTCGCGGCCGCGGCCCGGCACGCCCTCCACGACGAGGAGCTCGTCGCCGCGTACGCCGCCGGCGCGTTGGAAACCGACGAGCCCGACGAGGTCTCACGTGCCCGGGCGCTGGTCGAGCGGTGCTCGGTCTGCCGCGACCTGCACGCCGACCTCGTGACCATCGAGGCAGCTCACCGCACGACGGCCGGCCTGGTGGTCGCCGCGGCCCGCGATTTCCGGCTGACGGAGGAGGACGCCGAGCGCCTTCGCCCGGGCGTGGCCGTGGTTCGACGAGCCGCGGCAGCGGCGGCGCCTGCCGAACCTGTGCCGGCACCCCGGCAGGCACCGCCAGCCCAGCCCGTGCCGACGACTCAGCCCGTGCCGACCCAGGCCGCGCCGCCGATGTCGTTCCTCGAGCGCATTCGGGCCGCGTTCGGCTCCGGCGCCCGGCCGCTGGGCGGCGCGCTCGTCGCGGCCGGCCTTGTCGGGATCCTCGTCGGGTCGGCGAGCTTCGCAGCGATGCCCGGCGGCGCCCCGCTGCCGCTCGGCTACGACCGCCAGGAGGCATCGGCACCGGGAGCCACGGCCGCTCCGGCCGCCCAGGGCGGGGAGAACGGGTCGAATGATGGGAACGACTTCCGGGCGGGGTCGATGACCGTCGACCTTCGGTTCGTGGTCCTCGGCGTGTCGGTCGGTGTCGCGCTGATCGGGCTTGTGCTCCTCGCCAGGTCGCGCCGCCGGGCCCGGGAGTCCGACTGACGTCCTGGCACCACGCCCTGGCCGCACCTCGTGGCTGTGTTCCGTACGGCAACCTAAATGACAAGATCCGGGCCTGAATCGGTCCGATCGCGCGCATTTCCGTCAGTGGAGTAGCCCAGCAGAACAAGACGACCTGCTTTGGTCAGCTGGAGGCGTCTGAGAGCGCCGGTACGGGCCGAAGTCGTCGCTTAGGTAGCTCAGCAGAACATCGGGCAGGTCGGTAGGCACGTTCGTTCACGCGCTGTGCGAGGGAACCAGGCCGGTCCGACGACCGTCCCTCCCTCGAGATGCCCATCCGAAACGACCATGACGCTCACGACGCTGCCCTCATCGCCGCGCACGCCGCCGGCGATCTCACGGGTGCGGGGCTCATCCTCGCCAACCGCCTCCTCGCGACCTGCGACGACTGCGCCGCGCTGCACGCCGACCTGCGGGCCATTGCCGCTTCGACGCGCGCATTGCAGCCGATGCCGGTCCTTGCCGCCGCGCCCCGCGACTTCCGGCTGACACCGGAGCAGGCCTCGCGCCTCCGTCGCGGCAACCTCGTTCGAAGGCTGCTGCGCCCGTTCGCGGCCGCCTCGTCAGCCGTGCAACCGCTCGCGGCCGCGTTCAGTGGCCTCGGTGCCGTGGGGCTGGCGATCGTGCTCCTCGTGCCGGCCTTCGCGACGCCCGCGGGCGCGCCGGCGGAAGAGCGCAACACGCTGTCCGCCGCCGACTCGCGAGCTACCCTCGCCCCGGCCCCGGTCCCCGGCCGTGCTGCCGCCGGACCGACGGCGGGCTCTGTCGATGACTACGCGACGGCCGCGCCGAACCCGAGGGCCGCGCCGAACCCGACGGCCGCGCCGGACGCCTCGGCCGCGCTCGCACCCGCTGAGCAGGCGACCGGGCAGCCGGGTGAGAAGGACGACGGCGCGGACGAGGAGAACGCACCGCGGAGCGCGCCAGGGGCGGCCTCCGGTGGCCCCACAACGACGACGCTCGTCCTCGTCGGGTCGACCGCCCTGCTGGGAATCGGCCTGGCGCTGTTCCTCCTCCGAGCCCTCGCTCGCCGCGTCGTCTGACCGGGGGCGCAGCCCAGCCCGGTACACTCTGGGTGCGGTGATTCGCCCGCTGAATCGCCGCTCGACGGAGGCACGGACAACCCCTACGAGGCGGCCATGGCACGCCTGATGCTGCTCGACGGCTTCGGGCTCGTCTATCGCGGATACTTCGCGCTCCCGCCGCTCACGACCTCGAAGGGTGAGCTGGTCAACGGCGTCTTCGGCTTCTGCAGCATCGTCCTGCGCGGCATCGCCGACCTCAAGCCCGACTACGTCGCGGTCGCGTTCGACCTCTCGGGACCGACCTTCCGGCACGAGCAGTACGCCGAGTACAAGGCCACCCGGACGCGCATGCCTGATGACCTGGCGGCCCAGTTCCCGATGGTTCGCGAGGTGGTGAAGGCGCTGCGATTCCCGGTCTACGAGCTCCAGGGCTACGAGGCCGACGACGTCATCGGCACGCTGACCGTCCAGGCCGAGGCGGCCGACGTCGAGACGACGATCGTCAGCGTCGATCTCGACATGCTCCAGCTCGTCAGCGACAAGACCCGGCTGATGACGACCCGATCCGGCGTGGAGAACACGGTCATCTATGACCCGGCCCGGATCGACGAGCGGTTCGGGCTGCGGCCGGACCAGATGATCGACTACAAGGCCCTCAAGGGCGACCCGACCGACAACATCCCGGGCGTCCCGGGGGTTGGCGAGAAGACGGCCGCCAAGCTCGTCGCCCAGTTCGAGACCCTCGACGCGCTGTACGAGCGGCTGGACGAGGTCAAGCCCGACAAGCTCCGCGAGAAGCTGCTTGAGAACCGCGAGGATGTCTTCCGTGGCCGCCAGCTCTCGACGATCGTTCGCGACCTGCCGGTGACCCTGGACCTCGAGGCGGCCCGCCTCGGCGACTACGACCGGGACACGGTCATCCGGCTGTTCCGCGAGTACGAGTTCCGGACCCTCATCGAACGCCTGCCGGCGATGTCAGGCGAGGATCCGACGGCCAAGATCCAGGCCCTGCGCGAGGTCGCGGCGAGCGGCTCGGTCCCGGCGGCCAAGGTCGGCACCGACCGGCCCGCCGGCTGGGGCGCGGGGCGGCCGATTCGAGCGGGTTCGATGGGCGGTGACGGGCTGCAGCTGTCGCTCGATTTCGACGCGGTCGGCGGGGCGGCCGGCGGGGCGGCCGCTGGGTCGCGACCGGCTGCCGGGGGCGCGGGCGAGCGCTTCGACGACCTGGCGACGGCCCTGGCGGCCACGATCGCCGATCCGACTCGGATCGGGATCGTCGACGCCGACGGGGTCGCTGATCTCGCTCCATGGCTGGGCGAGCAGCGGGCCGTCGGCGCGGCGATCGTGTACGACGCCCCGCGTCCGCGCCGCGGCGTGGCCCAGGCCTTCGCCGTCGCGGCGCGTGACGGTCGCGGCGTCGCGGCGAGCGGGCCGGAGGCGTCGGAGCGGCTGCGCGGGCTCATCGAGGCTCGCGACCTGCCGATCGTCGCCCACGAGGCGAAGCCGATCCTCGTGGCGCGATTCGCCGCGGACAGCGAGGCGCGGGCAACGCCGGTCGACTTCGACACCCAGATCGCCGCCTACATCCTGAACGCCGCGCTGCGCTCACAGGCAATCGCCGATGTCGTGGCCGAGCGGCTCGACCTCGTGCTGCCGCCGCCCAAGGAGCTCGCTCCCGTCCATCGCGCCGGCTTGGAGGCCCTGTCCGCGCTGGCCTGCCGAGACGTCCTCGCCCGGAGCCTCGAGGAGGAGGGCCTTGAACGGCTCTACCGGGAGATCGAGCTGCCGCTCGTCCCGATCCTCGCGCGCATGGAGGCTCGTGGCGTTGCGGTCGACCTCGAGGCCCTGGCCGTGCTCGATCGCGAGTTCGGCGCCGAGATCGCCCGCCTCGAGGAGGAGATCTACGCCGCCGTCGGTCACCAGTTCACGATCGGCTCGCCCAAGCAGCTCGGCGACATCCTGTTCGAGGAGCTGCGACTCCCGAAGGGCAAGCGGACGAAGACCGGCTACTCGACCGACGCCTCCGTCCTCGAAGAGCTGGTCGGTGTTCACCCGGTCATTCAGCCGATCCTCGACTGGCGGATCTACACCAAGCTGCGCTCGACCTACGTCGAGGCCCTGCCGACACTGATCGCCGACGACGGGCGGGTCCACACGACCTTCCACCAGGCCGTCGCGGCCACTGGTCGCCTGTCGTCGTCGGACCCCAACCTCCAGAACATCCCGATCCGGACCCCCCTCGGCCGGCGCATCCGGAGCGCGTTCATCGCCGGCTCCCCTGACACGACCCTCGTGGCGGCGGACTACTCGCAGATCGAGCTGCGGATCATCGCCCACGTGTCGGGCGACCAGCACCTCAAGGAGGCCTTCGAACAGCAGCTGGACATCCACCGGGCGACCGCCGCCCGGGTGCTCCACAAGGAGCCGTCGGAGGTGACGCCCGACGAGCGCTCGATGGCCAAGATGGTCAACTTCGGGCTGGCCTACGGGACGAGCGACTACGGCCTCTCGACGCGAGCCGGGATCAGCCGCCAGGAGGCCCAGGAGTTCATCAACTCCTACTTCGCGGCCTACAGCGGGATCAGCTACTACATGCTCCACATCAAGGAGACGGCCCGCCGCCAGGGCTTCGTTACGACCCTCCTCGGCCGGAAGCGCCAGATCCCCGAGCTCCACGCCGCCATCCCGGCCCTGCGCGGGGCGGGGGAGCGGATGGCCATCAACATGCCGATCCAGGGCACCGCGGCCGACATCGTCAAGATCGCGATGATCCGGCTGGCCGAACGGCTGTCGAGCGAGGGCTTCCGGGCTCGAATGCTGCTCCAGGTGCACGACGAGCTGCTGCTCGAGGTGCCGCGCGACGAGGTCGACCGGCTCGTGCCGGTGCTGCGCGAGACGATGGAGGGTGCCCTGCCGCTCGACGTGCCGCTCACCGTGGACGTCAAGGTCGGAACGGACTGGGAGTCGATGACGCCGCTCTCGCGCCGCGACGCTGCCCTCGCAGAGGCCGACGAGGCGCCGGAGGCTCCGGCGATCGCGGGCTAACGCGCGGCGAGCGCGCCGCGTGATCGCAGCAGGCGCGGGGCAGTGAGCGCGACCAAGAGTCCTGCCGCGAGGGGAATCGCGAACGCCGCACCGAGCCCCCAGGCATCCGCAGCCGCGCCGACGAGCACGGGCGCGATGGCGAATCCGAGGCGCGCCAGCCACGACACGATCCCGACGGCGTGGGCGCTCGAGATCCCGGGCCGGGAGGCCGCGGCAGCGATCATCACCGGGAACAGCGGCGCAGCTCCAAGTCCCACGACTCCGAACCCGAGGGCCGCGAGGGGCACGGAGTCGCCCGGGCTCGCCAGCATCACGAGGCCGAGGCCGGAGGCCGCCGCGAGGCCACCGGCGCGGGCGATCGTCGTGTTGCCCCAGCGGTCGATCAGGCGGTCGTTCACGAGCCGACCGCCGGTCAGGGTCGCGGTGTAGACCAGGTAGCCGACCGCCGCGAGCCCGGCCTGCGCCCCGAGGACGTCGGCGAGGTACAGGGTGTTCCAGGTCTGGGCGGCGTCCTCCAACATCACCCCGAGGATGCCGATCAGCGCGATGGGCAGCAGGAGGCGCAGCAGGCCGACGACTCGCGCGCCCCGGCCGGCCAGTCCGGCACCGGCCCCAAGAGTGACCGGGGTTTCGTCCCTCGGCTCGGGGAGCAGGAGGCGCGATGCCGCGAGACAGGCAACCGCGAGCGCTCCACCAACGATCGCGAGATGGAGCGCGACCGGAACGCCGAGCCCGGCCGCCACGGCGCCGGTTGCGGCACCGGCGAGCGTCCCGCCGCTCCACAGGCCGTGGAAGGCATGGAGAATCGATCGACCGTACCGTCCCTGGACAGCGATGCCGTGGGTGTTCATCGCGGCGTCCATCACGGCATCGAGCGCACCGAGGGTCGCGAACACGAGGGCGAGACCCAGCCAGCTCGGCGCGAGGCCGACTGCGGCGAGCGCGATCGCGTAGGCGACGCCCGTCCAGGTCGTCACGAGTCCGCTGC
This sequence comes from Chloroflexota bacterium, assembly GCA_012026785.1. Classification (GTDB taxonomy): domain Bacteria; phylum Chloroflexota; class Limnocylindria; order Limnocylindrales; family CSP1-4; genus UBA5189. The sequence continues at coordinate 37,761 of VEOW01000086.1, forward strand.
CGAACCGATGGACGAGCGAGCCCGCGGCGGCGCCCGCGACGAGACCCCCGATCGGCATCGCCGCGAGCGCGGCGCCCACGCCGGCGTTCGTGAGGTCGAGGGCGTCCTTGATCGCCGGCATCCGGGGGATGACGTTCGCCATCAGCATCCCGTTGACCAGGAACAGGGCGCTCACGCCGACGCGGGCGCGTCGCGCCCGGGGATCCGTGGCGGTCGCCATGGCGACCGAGCGTAGCGGCGCCCGGCACTTGCTACCTTGCGGTCATGCCCGAGCTCCCCGAGGTCGAAACGGTTGCGCGCGATCTGCGCGGTCTCGTCGTCGGGGCGCGCATCGCGGGGGTCCGCGTGAACTGGCTGCGGACGCTTCGATCGCAGGACCCGTCATCATTCGAACGGGCGGTCGTCGGTCGAACGATCGTCGGGACGTCGCGACGGGCGAAGCTCGTCGTGCTCGACCTTGACGACGCAGGGGCGATCACCGTCCATCTCAAGATGACCGGCCAGCTGTTCGTCGTTCGCGCCGCCGTGCCCGAGGACCCGTACGTCCGGCTCGTGCTGGTCTTCGAGGATGGCCGGGAGCTGCGGTTCCGGGACATCCGCAAGTTCGGGCGGGTCGGACTGGCCTGGCGCGATCCGTCGACCGGTGACCTGCGGGGCGAGCTCGGCGGGGAGCGGACCTTCAAGGGCTTCGGGCCGGAGCCGCTCGATCCGGGGTTCACGGCGCGGGCGTTCGCCCGACGGTTGCGGGGCCGTCGCGGTCGCCTGAAGCCGCTGCTCATGGACCAGTCGTTCCTCGCCGGCGTCGGCAACATCTACGCCGACGAGGCCCTCTGGGCCGCCCGGCTGCACCCGCTGCGGTCGGCCGGGTCGCTCCGGCCCGGGCAACCGGCACGCCTGTATCGCGCGCTGCGCCGGATCCTCGCCG
>VEOW01000127.1 GCA_012026785.1 Chloroflexota bacterium
CGAGCTCGGCGAAGACGGCGTCGATGTCCCGGGCGAGGTGTCGACCCGCCGGAACGCGGCGCAGCCAGCGCAGCCAGCCCGGATCGTGCTGCGCGATCTCGCCGAGCGACCAACCCTGGTAGCGCCCGTAGGTCATGATCGGCCCGAAGGGCCGGCCCGGGGGTGGTCCTGCGTGATCCGGCGCGACGGTGACATGGGGGGCCTCGGCGACCACGACCGGCTCGTGCTCCGAGGCGAGCAGGCGCTCGCGGTCGTAGGCGGCGCGGCGATGCGGATCGCGCAGGGTGTCCCAGGCGATGTTGAGCTGCTTCATCGCCGTGTCATCGCCCGAGATGTCGGGATGGAGCAGGCGGGCACGATCCCGGTAGGCCGCGTGGATCACTGGGTACGAGGCCTTCGGGTGGACACCCAGGGTGCGGTAGTGATCGGGCAGGGGCTGCGACATCCGAGTCCTTGGGGTACGAAAGGGCAGTGCGAACGTACGTGATCCCGATCTCAGCAGCCATAGGAAAGGCGGGCTACGGAGGGGTCATGACGCGGCCGACGCCATCAGCCCGGGAGGCTGAACCAGAACGTCGTCGAGCCGGGCTCGGAGGTCGCGCCGACCCGGCCGCCGGCCTCCTCGACGAGCCGCTTGACGATCGCCAGGCCGATGCCGGCACCGCCGGACGCCCGGTCGCGCGATCGTTCGACCCGGAAGAAACGCTCCCACACGCGGGGCAGGTCCTCGGCCGGGATCGCCGGGCCGTCGTTGGTGATTCGAACCATCGCCTCCGCATCGGTCCGCACGAGCTCCACCGCGACCCTGCCGCCGCTCGGTGTGTACCGTGCGGCGTTCTGGAGCAGGTTGGAGACCACCTGGGCCAGCTCGTCGGGCCGGGCCCGGACGACGACGCGCCCGGCGAGGGCGGCCTCGATGACGATGCCGCGTCGGGCGAAGGTCGGGGCCGCGATCTCGATGCCCGATCGGACGAGGGCGACCAGGTCGACCTCCTGCGGTGCCGGCCGCTCACCCTCGGCGCCGGCCAGCAGGTCGAGCGAGGCGGCCAGGCGTCCCAGCCGGTCGACCTCCTCCTTGAGCGATTCGAACGTCGCCGGATCCGGCGGCAGGACCCCGTCGCGGAGCGCCTCGAGGTAGCCCTGCAGGTTCGTCAGGGGCGTCCGCAGCTCGTGCGAGGCGTTCATCACGAACTCGCGTCGAATGGCGTCCTGCTCGGCCAGGCGGTCGACCATGACGTTGAACGCCATCGCCAGCGATCGAACCTCGGGCGGGCCCTCCTCGGGCGTGTTCGACCGGAGGTCGCCCTCGGCCGTGCGCCTGGCGGCGGCAGCGAGCCGCTCGATCGGCCGTGCGATCCGCCGGGCGAGCAGCCAGGCAAGGCCGACCGCGGCGAGGGCGGCCACGATCGCGGCCGCCGCGAACACACCGGCGACGCTGTGCTCGAACATCTCGTAGGCGTGGTCGGCCGAGTCGCCGGCCTCCATCATCAGCGCAGTGAAGGCATCGGCGCCCACGCGCATGACCCCGATCGCGAGGATCCCGAGCGTCACGGCCACCACGAGGACGGCCGCGAGGGCGATCCGGGCGCCGATCCCGTCGGGTCTCATCGGGTCCGCGTCCGCCGTTCGACCGGTCCGGCGGCCCGGTACCCGACGCCCCTGACGGTGGCGACGTAGCGTGGCTCGTTCGGATCGTCATCGAGCTTCTCGCGGAGCCGCTTGACGTAGACGTCGATGGCGCGGTCGAGGACGTCGCCCTCGCCAGCCCCGTGGATGGCGTCGAGGAGCTGGTCACGCGTCAGCGCGCGGCCATCGGCGTCGAGCAGCGCGACCAGGAGGCGCAGCTCCAGCGCGCTGAGGGCCACGTGCCGCTCCGCCACGCGGACCTCGTGCCGGCGCGAATCGACGACGAGGTCGCCGAGGACGAGCTGCTCGTCGGCGCGCAGGGCGTCGATGACCGGCCGCTCGGTCCGCCGCAGGATCGTCCGGACGCGGACGACGAGCTCGGCCGGCGAGAATGGCTTCGGGAGGTAATCGTCCGCGCCCTCGCTGAGGCCCAGGATCCGGTCGCCGGTCGAGCCGCGCGCGGACAGGACGAGGATCGGGGTCTCGCCGAGTGCCCGCGCGCGCCGGATGACGGACAGGCCGGCGAGCTCGGGCAGCATCAGGTCGAGGACGACGAGGCGCGGCTGGTGCTCCTCGATCGCACGAAGGGCGCTCTTGCCGTCGGAAGCGGTCACGACCAGGTAGCGCTCGCGTTCGAGGTACGTTCGAACGAGGGCGACGATCTTGGGATCGTCGTCGACCACGAGGATCGGGGCGCTGGCGGCAGCCACGAGGGTCATCATCGTGGCCCCGAGGGTGCCCGGCAACCGGTGACGCTTCCATGACGGGGCGACATCGGTGGGTCGCTCGTGGCCGCGAGGCTCTCGGGCATCCCGGCAGGACGCCCGGGACGCCCAGCCGGCGGCTTCATGCCGGCACGGAAGGAATGCCCCATGGACGTCAAGCGAACGCTCCCTCGACGCCTGCTCGGTGTCACCCTGGCGACCGGCCTGCTGGTCTCGGCCGGGGTCGGCACGGCCCTCGCCGGCGGACCGCCCGGCGTCGGCTTCTACGTCGACGACCAGCCGTATCGAACCGTTGGCACGCCGACGGACTTCAGCGGCACCGGCGCGCCGGCCTCGAGCTTCGACAAGATCTACGCGCTCGGCAGTGGCCTGATGAACGTCGCCGAGGCGAAGCCCGGCGACCGCGACTTCAACGGCGGCCGCTGGATGGTCCTGCCGGTGACCTGGAACGTGGCACCGATGCAGCTCACGAGCGCCGAGCAGGTGGAGTGGTACGCCCAACAGGGCTGGCTGACGATCGCGACCACGCCGGCGAAGCTGTTCGAGTGTCCGGTGATCCCGCTCGGCGGCCGGCCCTGAGCCCGGTCGTCGTTTGGTTCTCGAGCCCCGGGCGCGCTCGTCGCCCGGGGCTCGCTGTTTCGGGGCCGGTCCCTCGCAGCTTGGGGGGCTCGTCCTTGCTGTTTCGGGGCCGGTCCCTCGCGCCGGGCGCTTGAGCCTCGGCGTGACCGCTGCATGGTCGCCGCACGGGGAAGGTCGTCGACAAGGGCCGTCGGCGTGCTTCGGAAGCGCGGTCATGCCGGGGCGATGAACCTGCCAGAGGCCGGCGTGAGCACGATCGCCGACCTCGACTGGGCCGCGTCGGCGCCGCGTCGGCGCTTACCTAGCGATCATGTGCTCACAGCGACCATGCAGTGGGAATCGGAAGGGCGAAGTGGGGTGACTGGCACGGGCCGCCGGGCACGGGGGCGCGGCGACCCGCGGCCCGCCCTATCATCACGAACCGTGCCACCGATCACCGAGCTCGTGCGGATCGAGCCCGTCCACCTCGAGCGCCTCGAGCGCCAGGGCGTGTTCACGACCGGCCTGCTCCTCGAGGTCACCGAGACGCCGACGCGGCGCCAGTACCTCGCCGACCAGGTCGACGCGTCGACCAACGACGTCCTGACCTGGCGCGACGAGGCCCAGATGCTGAACCTCGCAGGCTTCGGCTCGACCGACCACCGACTGCTGATGCAGGCCGGCTTCGAAGGCCTCCGGGACATCCTCGCCGTGGACCTCCCGACGTTCCGGGCGGCCGTGGTGCGGGCTGCTGGCGAGCTGCAGTTGGAGGCCCCAAGCGACCTGACCCTGCAGGGCTGGTGGGAGCAGGCCCAGACCCTCGCCGAGGCGTAGGAGGCGGGGCCGCCGCTCGCCACGGCTACCATTGACGGCCTGATGGCTGCGAGGTCGGGGTTCGAATCGGGCCGCGCGATCGGGCGTCCGGTCGGTGCGCTCGTCGCGGCCTCGACCGCCCTGATCCTCGTGGCCCTGGCGATCGTGCCGTTCCTGTCCCCGGCGTGGGTCCGTTTCGAGCAGGATCGGACCGACGTCGGCTCGCTGACCGGCTTCAGCGCCGCGGAGCTGGACATCGTCGCCGGTGGGCTGCTGGGCGACCTGGCGCTGTGGCAGGGCGATTTTCGCGTCACCCTTGACGGCCAGCCGGTCCTCAACGACCGCGAGGTCTCCCACATGCTCGACGTTCGGGCCGTGCTGTGGGGCGGCTTCGCCCTCGCTGCCCTCGGCGCCGCCTTGACCCTCATCGTGCTCACGCTGAACCGGGCACCGCATCGCCGGGCGGCTGTGTGGCGGGCAGTGGCCGCGGGGGCGCGGGCGACGACGATCGGCGTCCTCGTCATCGGCGCCTTCGCCGTGCTCGCCTTCCCGGTGTTCTTCGAGACGTTCCACCGGCTGTTCTTCAGCGAGGGCACCTACCTGTTCGATCCGGCGACCGAGCGGCTCGTGCAGCTATTCCCGACGCAGTTCTGGTCGGACACCACGATCGCCATCGGCGGCCTCGTCCTCATCCTGTCGATCGTCGTCGGCTGGCTTGCCGCAAGGCGCGCCCGAACGGTGATCGCCGCCGCCGAGCCCAGGGCCCCGGGCTGGGGCACCGGTCGGGCAGGTGCGGCAGGTCGCGCGCGGTTGGGCCGATGATCGGCGTGCCGATCGCCCGGGTCCTCGGGATCGAGATCCGCGTCCAGCTGGGCTGGGTGCTGGTGCTGGCCCTCATCGGCGTCATCGCCGTCGAGCAGCTGTCGACGCTGGAGCCCGGCCTCCAGAGCGAGATCGCCTGGATCCTGGGCGGTCTCGTCGCGGCGGGATTCTTCATCAGCTCCGCCGCCCACGACCTGGCCCACGCCCTCGTGGCGCGGCGCCGAGGGCTGGACGTCAAGGCGATCGCGATCTCGTTCTTCGGCGGCTCGACGCCCCTCGACCCGACCGCCGCTGACGCTCGTGACGACCTCGCGATCGCGATCTCGGGCCCGCTGACGAGCCTCGTCATCGCGGCCGTCCTGTTCGCCGTGACCGCGGCGGTCGTCGCGCCGACCGGCACCCTCGGCGCCCCGGCCGGGGTCCTGGCGGTGCTCGTCTTCCTGAACCTCGTCCTCGGCCTGGTGAACCTCATCCCGGCCTATCCGCTCGACGGCGGCCGGATCGTTCGAGCGCTGGCCTGGGCGAGGACCGGCTCGGAGCGGGCTGGCTGGCGGGCCTCGTCGCTGAGCGGTCGAATGTCGGGCCTGGCCACGATCGTCGTCGGGGCCGCCGTGTTCGCCCTCGGCCAGGTGACGACCGGGGTGATGATCGCCTTGACCGGCTGGTTCCTGATCCTGACGGCGAACGCCGTCAAGGACCGCATCCGGCTCGATGAGCTGGTCGGCGGCTTCGACGTCTCGGACGCGATGGAGCCCGACCCGATCACCGTCAACCCGAGCCTGACGATCGACACCTTCGCCGCCCAGCTCCTCGACGGGGAGTCGCCGATGACGGCGGTGCCGGTCGTGACCGGCGACGAGGTCGTCGGCCTCCTCGGCGTCGGGCAGGTCCGGCGGGTCCGGCGCGACAAGTGGGCCGAGACGCGCGTCGAGGAGGTCATGGCGACGCCACCGAAGCTCGTCCTCCTGGCGCCGGACGGCGCGCTGCGCAGCGCCCTGGAGCAGCTCCAGCGGGCGGGCCTCGATGGGTTGCCGGTGGTCGAGGCCGGGCGCCTCATCGGCGTGCTGACCCGGCGCTCCATCGGGCGGCTGGTGCAGGCCCGCCAACGCGGTGAGCCCGGCGCCCCCGGCGGCACCCCATGCGCCGCCGCCGGCTCGGCGGAACCGGCCGCCGACCGCCCCGAGGACGGAGGCGAGTGACGGCTCCTGCGTCGGCCGGACTGCTGTCGCTCGAGGCGGCGCGCGAGGCGGTCCTGGCGGCCGTGGCAGGCCCGCTGCCGGAGGAGCCGGTGGCGCTGGACGCCGCCCTGGGCCGCGTCCTCGCTGCATCGATCGTGGCCGCCGTGACCCTGCCGCCCTGGGACAACTCGGCGATGGACGGCTACGCGGTCCGTGCCGCCGACCTCGGCGATGCCCGCGAGGATGCTCCCGTCCGCCTCGACGTGATCGGCGACGTGCCGGCGGGGGCGAGCCCGGGAACGCAGGGGCCGCCCGGCACGGCGCTGCGAATCGCCACGGGCGCGCCGCTCCCGCGCGGGGCGGACGCGGTCGTTCCGGTCGAGCAGACGACGCCGCTCGACCACGAGGGCCGGCCGGGCGAGCGGGGCCGCGACGCGAGCGGGCCGCTCCCGGCCGCTGTGCTCATCCACGTGGGCCTCCGGAGCGGCGCCAACGTTCGGACCCGGGGCGGTGACCTCGTGGAGGGCGAGACCGTCGTGAACGCCGGCGTCGGCGTCACGCCGGCGGTCATCGCGCTCGCGGCCGGCGCCGGCCTCGCGAATCTCACCGTGCGGCGCCGGCCGCGCGTCGCCGTCCTCGCGACGGGCAACGAGGTCCGGCCCGCCGGGGCGGACATCGGCGAGGCTGGCATCCCCGATGCCAACGGCCCCGGCCTGCGCGCGCTCGTTCGCGCCGCCGGCGGCGAGCCGCTCGATCTCGGGATCGCGACCGACGAGCTGGGCAGCGTCCTGCCGCGGCTCCGCTCGGCGCTGGCCTCGGGCGCCGACGCGATCGTCGTCTCTGGCGGCGTGTCGGTCGGGCCGTACGATGTCGTCAAGCTGGCCTTCGAGTCGATCGGCGAGGTCGGCCTGTGGCGGGTCGCCGTCCAGCCCGGCAAGCCCTTCGCGTTCGGCGTCGCGGATCGTGCGGGCGGCGTCGCGAACACCGGCGACGGGGGCTCGAAGGTCCTGCTCTTCGGGCTGCCCGGCAACCCCGTCTCGACGTTCGTGACCTTCGAGCTGTTCGTTCGCCCGGCATTGCGGGCGATGGCCGGTCGGGCCGCCGTCCTGCGGCCGGTCGACCGCGGCGTCCTGCTGGACGACGCCCACTCGTCGCCCGGCCGTCGGACCTTCCTTCGAGTGATGGCGGACCGCGACGCGGATGGCGCGCCAACGCATGACGAGCAGGGCCGGGCGCGGGTGCGCCTGGCGCGCGGCCCGGCAGGCCAGGGCAGCCATGTCCTCTCTGCGCTGGCCGCGGCCGATGCGCTGGCGGTCGTGCGAGAGGCGGTGGAGCAGCATCGCGCCGGCGAGCCGGTCGAGCTGTGGTGGCTGGACACGGCCTGAGCCCGGTGCCGCAGAATTGGGGCTGATGGATCGCGAGCGGACGTTCGACCGCAAGCCCCCGGCGCGAGCCGCGCGCCGGCGCCTGACGCACGTGGACCGTTCGGGCCGGCCCCGCATGGTCGACGTCGGGGCCAAGCCGGTTACGGCGCGGCGGGCCGTGGCCGAGGCCTTCGTGGCCCTCGCGCCCGAGACGCTCAGCCTCGTCATCGACGGCAAGGCCGCCAAGGGCGATGTCCTGACCGTCGCCGAGGTCGCGGGCGTCATGGGCGCCAAGCGGACGGCCGATCTCATCCCGCTGTGCCATCCGCTGCCGCTGACCGATCTGCTGGTGACCGTGACCCCGGATCGGGCCGCCGGCGGGCTGCGGGTCCGCGCCGAGGCCGCGACCACGGGCCAGACCGGCGTCGAGATGGAGGCCCTGACGGGGGCCTCGGTGGCGGCCCTCACGATCTACGACATGGTCAAGGGCGTCGAGCGCGGGGTCGAGATCCGCTCGGTCCGCCTGGTCTCCAAGACCGGTGGCCAGGGCGGCGACTGGTTCCGCCCCGGAGCGGACGGCCGCGGCGAGGCGCGGCCGACGCGGCGGCCGGGTGAGCGGGCCGCGGGCCGGCTTCGCAAGAAGGCGCGGGAGGCCGGATGAGCCTCGAAGGCGTGCCGCCGGGCACGAGGGCCCTCGTCGTGACGGTCAGCGACGGCGTGGCCGCGGGCGTCCGGCAGGACGATGCCGGGCAGGCGCTGGAGCGCTGGCTGGCCGATCTCGGCTTCGCGGTCGAGCGGACGACGGTGCCCGATGACCGGCGCGCCATCGAGGGCGGCCTGCGGACCGGCGCCGAGGCCCCCGCCCTGGTGGTCACGACCGGCGGCACGGGGCTGACGCCGCGCGACGTGACACCCCAGGCCACCCTCGCCGTGATCGACTACGAGGTGCCCGGCCTGGCCGAGGCGATGCGCGCCGCCGGGCGGGCCAAGACCCCGATGGCCGACCTGTCGCGAGGCGTCGTCGGCGTCCTCGCCCGAAGCCTGATCGTCAACGTCCCGGGCAGCCCGCGGGCAGCGCTGCAGTCGATCGAGGCTCTCGGTCCGCCGCTCCGCCACGCGCTCGAGACGCTGGCCGGCCCCTTCGACCACGGCGCGGCCGGCGCCGGAACCGCCCGTCCGGACCTGCCGAACCCCGACCTCAACGGCGCCTGATGCCGACCTTCCCATCCTTCGAGCACATCCCCGCCTACCCCCTGGTCTTCGTCCTCTTCTGGGGCGCCGCGGCCGTCTTCGTCCTGGCGATGGCCCGCCACCTGCGGGTCTTCGCCGCCGTTCGAGCCCCCGGGCCGAGCCCGTTCGACGACATCCCCGCGCGCGTCGCGGGCCTCATCGAGTACGCCTTCATCCAGACGCGGATGTTCAAGGACGTTCGCGCCGCGCTCATGCACGCCGGCATCTTCTGGGGCTTCGTGCTGCTCACCGTCGGGACCGCCAACGCCGTCACTGGCGGCCTCGTCCAGGCGATCGTCTCGATCCCGTTCGATGGGCTCCTGTGGGCGCTCGTCCTGGCGATGCAGAACGTCGTCGCCGTCGGCGTCCTGGGCGCCGTCGGCTGGGCGTTCGAACGACGGTTCATCTCGAAGCCCGAGCGCCTCACCTACAACCGCGACGCGCTGCTGATCCTGGCGATGATCGGCGGTCTCGTCGCGGCCGAGTTCTTCTCGCAGGTCTTCGAGGTCGCCCGCTATGGCGAGCTGCCCGGCGCGTTCATCGCCAACGTCCTCGCGATCCCGCTTCGTGGCGCCGATTCGGGCCTGCTCGAGGTCGGCTACTGGGGCCTGTGGTGGATCCACAAACTCGTCGTCGCGGCGTTCCTCGTCTACCTGCCCGGCAGCAAGCACCTCCACATCGCGACGGCCTTCCCGAACATCTACTTCCGGAAGCTCCGCCCGCGCGGCGAGCTGCCGGCGATGGACCTCGAACGGGAGGACGCGACGTTCGGGGTTCGAACCCTCGCGGATCTTGGTTGGAACGACCTCCTCGACGGCCTCACCTGCACCGAGTGCGGCCGCTGCCAGCAGGCCTGCCCGGCCTGGAACACCGGCAAGCCGCTCAACCCCAAGCATTTCATCATGGGCATCCGCGAGATGTCCGAGGAGGCCGAGCATGGCCTGCCGCTGATCCCGAACTCGCCCTCGGTCCGGGAGACGTTCGGCCTCGACGACACGCTCAAGCCCGCCCGCCTGATGGCCCCGATCGTCGACAACGCCATCCCGTTCGACGCCGTCTGGGACTGCGTCACCTGCGGCGCCTGCGTCGAGGCCTGCCCGGTCCTCATCGAGCACGTCGACAAGATCGTCGACCTGCGGCGAAATCTCGTCCTCGAGGATTCGCGTTTCCCCCAGGAGCTCAGCATCGCCTTCCGCAACATGGAGGGCGTCGCCAACCCGTGGGGCCAGCCCCCGACGACTCGAACCGACTGGACGAAGGGTCTGCCGTTCGAGGTGCCGACCGTCGCCTTTCTGGCCGCCGACGGTCGGCTCGACGAGCTGGAGGTCCTGTACTGGGTCGGCTGCGCGGCGGCCTTCGACGAGCGCAACCGCAAGGTCGCCCGGGCGTTCGCCACGTGCCTGAACGCGGCGGGCATCACCTTCGCGATCCTCGGCCAGGAGGAGTCCTGCACGGGCGATCCGGCCCGGCGGATGGGCAACGACTACGTCTTTCAGATGCTGGCCATGGGCAATGTCGAGACGCTCAACCGCTACCGGATGGGGGAGCGGACGATCGTGACGGCCTGCCCGCACTGCTTCAACTCGCTCGGGGTCGAGTACGGCCAGCTGGGCGGGCACTTCCGCGTGATTCACCACGCGGCGTACTTGCGGGAGCTCCTGGCCTCGGGCAGGCTGCGGGTCATCGACGCCGACGGGTCCTCGGTCAATGGCACGTCGCGCTCCGTGACGCTCCACGACTCGTGCTACCTGACCCGCTACAACGGCGTCGTCGAGCAGCCGCGGGAGGTCCTCGGGACGATCCCCGGCCTCGAGCTGCGGGAGATGGAGCGGCGCGGCCGAAACACCTTCTGCTGCGGCGCCGGGGGCGGGCGGATGTGGATGGAGGAGACCCGCGGCACCCGGATCAACGAGACCCGCACGGCCGAGGCCCTCGCCACCGGCGCCTCGACGGTCGCCACCGAGTGCCCGTTCTGCATGACGATGCTCAAGGACGGTCTCGAGGCGGCCCAGGCCGAGGGCGGCGGAACGGTCCGGGCGATCGACATCGCCGAGCTGCTCGCCGAATCGCTCGCCCCGACCCAGCCCGGCTCGCGCGTCCTGCCGGTCATCCAGTAAGCGTCAGCTCCGCGGCGCCTCCGAGCCCGGCTCCGAGCCCGGCTCCGAGGCGCCCGGCTCCTGCTGGCTGACGTGGGTTGCCTCGTGGCCGGTAGCGGCGGCGTCGCCAGCCGCCGCATCGGAACCGGCCGAGATGATCTGGAAGGTCTTGGGGTTGTAGGCCGCGGTGGTGTCGTCGTATTGGCCGTGGATTGTGATCGTCTCCTTCGGGCGATCGTCACCCACCGGCGGACCCTGCGCACCACCGATGGAGATCGACTGGCTCGCGCCGATCCCTGCGACGCGTGGCCGACGGCCACGGAACCAGACCGTCGTCCCAAGCGCCGTGAGGCCGAGGACCAGGAGGCCGAGGGTGGCGGTGACGGTCGTGGGATCCCAGAGGAAGTCGGGATGGTCTTCGCTCGCGGGCGAGGGATCGCCGCCGCTGGCGAGGGCGGCGAAGATCCGATCCATGGCGGCCGTCGTGGCTGCGCCCGGGACCGCCTGGACGACGGATCCATCGACGACGATCTCGATCGACGCCGACGCGCTCATGCCCTCGGCGTCGGTCGCCTCGAGGGTGATCGTGTGGCGCCCGGCCGAAAGCGCCGATGAGCGGACCTCCCGCCCGGTACCGAGTGAACCGTCGAGCGACGACGACCAGGTCAGCCCCGCTCCATCCAACCCGCGGTCCTCGAGATCGAAGGCCGAGCCCTCGAAGACCACGGTGCCGTTCAGCGCGAAGATCGCCCCGTCGGGCGGGAAGTTGATGACCGGCGACGGCGCCGAGCCCGGGACGGCGAGCGGCGCCGTTTCGGCCCCCGCCGCGTGAAGCCCGTCGGACGCAATGACCCGGAAGCGGCCGGTTTCGGAGCCCGGCAGTCCATCGAACGACCGAACCTCGAATGACGGCTCCGGGACATCGGGGTCGACCATCTGCCATTGCTCGCCATCGGGGGAGTAGAGGACCGCAAAGGCCAGGGCATCCCCGTCCGGGTCGCTTGCCCGCCACCCGAGCCGCGCGCCGGACCCGCCATCGGCCAGTTCGAGGAACAGGCCCGCGATCTCGGGCGTCCCGTTCGAGACGGGCGTGCGACCGAGCGCCGTCCCGTCCCGGTCGACGAAGACCAGCTCGGCGGCGTCGTCGGGCAGCTCGATGACCGCCGTGAACGGGTGGCCGTCGTCCTCCTCGACCTCATGGGCGAATTCCTCGGCCTCGATCGGCACGCGCCGCAGCTCGACACCCGATTCATCGAGCACCGTCAGCCAGGCGGAGGTCCGGGCCGGCGGCACTCGCGCCTGGTGGACGAGCAGCTCGAGGGTGTCGGTCGTTGGCTCCATGAGCGGGACGGTGCGCTGCACCATTACCGCACCCGTCTGGGGATCCTGCTCGCCCCACACAAGCACGAGCGGCTCCATCGAGCTCGGCGAGGGCAGCGAGGGAATCGTGAACGGGTCGCAGTCGCACGGATCGTGCGGGCGGTTCCAGCGGATGCCGACCTCGTCGGGGTCGCAGGGGACGCCGTAGTAGGGGAGCAGCCGGCAGTAGTGGTACGGGTCCGGCCAGGTCGGGACGGCATAGCTCATGAACGGGAACGCCCGGTTCGGGGCGTCGACCGTCGGGTCGTTCGACAGGACCGTCGGCTCGTCGAGCAGGTAGTAGTCCCAGTAGACGTCGAAGCCCATGAAGCCAGTAGGTGACTCGTCGGCGAGCGAGCAGTCGGGGAAGTCGAGCGTCTCGGGATGGCTGATGTCGATCGCCCCGCCCTTCAGCTCGTCCGGCTGGCCGTCCTCATCGCCGTCGGCGCACGGGGTGTGCTTCAGGCCGGCGGCGTGGGCGGTCTCGTGGGCCGCGATCGACGCGGCCCGGTGCCACCATGTCGAGAACTCGCCGAACTCGTCCTTCATTCGAACCCAGACGGTGTCGGTCCCGCCGGTCGATAGGCCACCGAAGCGCCCGGGCAGGCTCGGGTCGATCATCCCGACGAACGCCTCCCGCTCCTCGTCCCAGTCGTAGTAGGCGCGCCATAACCCGAGGGTCTGGTTCGGTTCGTGGTAGCCGCTCGAGCGCTTGCAGCCGCTCACGAGGACCTTCGCGCCGAGCTCGAGCCCATCGACCGAGCCACCGGAGAGGAACACGTTGGCCTGGCCCTTGTCGTCCACGTAGGCCGACGTGATCGAGTAGTCCTCGCCGGCGATCCAGAGCGTGTCGTAATCGAGCGGGATCGCGCCCTCCTCGTCCGGATCAGGGTCCTCGACCAGCACCGTCCAGTCCGGCAGGTGGATGTGGTTGGACGCCTCGATCGAGGCGATCGTCGTGTCGCACCAGCCGATGTCGAACTCGTGGCCCTGGTAGTGGCCGATCGGCAGCACCACGTCGGGCATGACCGAGACGTAGGCATCCGCGATCGGGTGGTAGCGGAGATAGCCGTAGGACGTCCGGATCAGCGGCCCGAAGATCTCCGCCGGGCTCGGCCCGAACTCCACCGCCGGCTGGGCCCGGTCGTACTGGCGATGGAGGTGCAGCGTCGCGTAGTGGATCGTCAGCGGCTCACCCTCATGGAAGGTGACCGTGAGGTCGCGGACGTTGTTGAGCTCGCTCGGCTCGTTCTCGAACGGGGTGTCCGGGTTGTACGAGTAGACGAACGTGGTCAGCTTGACGGTCCCATCCGTCCATGTCTCCGGCAGCCGGAAGTCCAGGGTGTCGTCGATGTTCAGGCGGTTGCCGCCGTCCGCTCGGGCCACGACGGCGCCATCCTCCGGCCAGATCCAGCCAAGGGACTGGCCGCCACGCGAGGCATGCAGGCCGCCGTAGGTTCCGCCCCAGGTGTCGGCCCCGGTTACCGCGACGTAGACGCGGGCGTACGTCCGGCGCCCGGCCACCAGCGGCATGTTGTTCTCGAGATCCTGGATGCCCTGAGTGACCTCGATCGCGGTGACTCGCAGGTCCGGGAACTCGTCGGGCGTCGGGATGCCGAGCTGGTCCGGTAGCGGTGGCTGTGTCCGGGCGCCGACGAGGAGCGGCGGGATTGGGGCCGGGGTCGTCGGCGGCTGGGTCGGGACGGCGAGCGGAGGCTGGGACGCCGCCGGCGTGGTCGGTGAGGCAACGACGGGCGAGGCGGTCGGTTCCGGAGTGGGCGTGGGCGCGGACGTCGGTATCGGAGTGGATTTGGGGGTCGGTTTGGGCGTCGGGGCAGGCGTCGGCTTTGGTGTCGGCGGCGCACGGGTGGGCCGGGGCGTCGGACTGATTACCGTCACCGTCGCCGAGGCGAGGAGACCCGGCAGGCAGGTTGAACCCTCACACGCCCAAACGTCGTGCGGACCGAGCGCGGCACCGGCTGGGATCTTGAAGGTCAGCGACGCGGACCCGGTGCCATCGGTCGCGACCGCTCCGAGCAGGTCGCTGACATCCCACCAGAACGTCACCGGTCCCGGTGGAAAGCCGGTCGCGGTCGCCGTGATCTCGTCGCCCGCCTCGCCGGCGTCAGGGGTGACCTCGAGGGCCTTCGCCGCCGCGATGGACGTAGGAGTGGCGAACGTGCCGAGCAGCACGAACAGGATCGTCGCGATCTTCGCCCGCGAACGCTCAGGCCGCGGATGCTTCGCTGGGGACGCCAAGGCGAAGCCCTCCCTGTTCGGGCCAGCCCTCCCTGGCGAACCCGTCAGGAGAGCCTACCCTGCCGCGTCCAGTGCCAGCTCCGGGTCCTGGAGGAGCCCTCGGGGCTGGTGCGGAGCCGCCACTGACCCTCCGCGGAGCCGTCCAGGCGCTTTCCTGGCTCGAATCAGCTTCAAGCAGACACCCTCGACCCGGTTCGCAAAGATCCGGAGCGGGATGCGGAGAGTTGTCGACCCGGAAGTGAGTAGTGTCCCGGGACGTGGTGTAAATCGAGGGCCATGACGGCAATGGCCACCGCCTAGGCTTCCAGCGGATTTCTGACGTCAGCTGGGAGGACCACA
>VEOW01000248.1 GCA_012026785.1 Chloroflexota bacterium
GAAGATCAGCAGGAACGAGGGCAGGAAGATCGCGACCAGCGCGATCGTCGCCCCGGCGAGTCCGTTGGGCGGCGGCGCTGAGACCGTGCCGAGGTAGGCAGGCAGCTCAACGATGAGCCATCGACCGACACGGCGCGCGTGGTCATCCCGCCCAAGCTCGGGTCAGTCGTGGTCGCCATCCCGGCCGCGCGGCTTCCGGAATTCGCGCAGGCGGCCCTGAGCTCGACGTTCTACGTCGCCCTGAGCCCGCAGCTCGTGCAGTGAGGCGCGGCCGCCTCGAAGTCAGTGTTTGTACCGCCGGGTGAGCCTTCGGATCAAGTGCTGCCAACGAGCAAGGCCCGCATCCGGCGGATGCCGAATGCGGGCCGAGAACGGCAGCGGAAGGGAACCCGCCGCCCTCGTGGCGACGCGGCGGGTCCCACTCGCTACGAGGCGAAGATCCGGAAGACCGGCGGGAACGTCAGCAGGAAGCCGGCGCCCACGAGTGCAAGGCTCGCGATGAACCAGGCCCGGAAGTTGACCTCCTTGCCGCGCAGCGCGGCGTGGAGGATCGCCCACGAGACGACATACGCGATCACGGCCAGCGTCACCTTGCCGGACAACGGTCCCACCCCCGATCCGAGGCCGAAGCTGTCGTCGAAGCGCAGGAACCGGCTGAGGTCCTCACTCACCTCGTTGAGGACGACGAAGATGCCGAGGACGATCGACCCGACCCCGGCGGCGGCGAATGCAGCCGCGACCGGGCCGTTGGGCTTGGTGTCGGTTGGTGCAGTCATGTTCTCGTCCTTCCTCACATCACCGGGGCGGCCTTCGTGATGAAGGCACCGAACAGGCCCGCGACGCCGGCGGCGGCAAACGCAAGCACGAAGAACACGATCGCCGCGTTGCGTACATCGCCGCGGCGGGCGAGCTGGATTCCGTAGTAGAGGACCGCAAAGGCGACCGCAGTGGCGAGCATCGGCGCGATCCAGGCGACGTGCTCCTTCCACTCCATCGCAAACTCGTGCCAGCCAGCGGTCTTCTCCTGGGCGAGGAGCAGATACCGCGGGTAATCGACGAGGGCCGCAGGGTCTTCGAGATTCGTCCCCTCGGGTGGGGTGGCGCGATACCAGGGATACGCGATGAACGTGCCGGTGAGGACGGTGAGCCATGCAACGACCGCCATGACCGACGTTCCGAGAAGCAGCCGCGGCGTCCGCTCCCGCAGGCCCTCTGGTGTCAGGTACCTCTCGCGGAGGCTGTACAGCCCGGCGAGCCCACCACCGAAGGCGAGCAGGAACAAGGTGCCGAGGACGAGCCCGTGGAGCACGGTGTAGAGCTCGCGTTCGGTGAGTTCCATTGCCTCTTCCCTTCCGTGCGGTCGGGCCAGTCCCGGCCGCTTCCGGTATACCAACGCAGTCGAGACTCTCGCGTCCGGTCCACTCGGGGAAGCATCGGCGGGCCATTGGTCACCTAGGTGGCTCACCAACGGTGCGGCGAGCGCGGAAGGGAGCCTTGGTTCGAGGGTTAACTTGGTGCGGCAATTTACCTACCCGACGAAGTCGGCGACGGACCACTCGGGTACCGAAACGTCCCGCCCGAAACCGGAAGTTGATGCCCAGTTCCGACGAGCTGATCCGGTTCATAAGCGCCACTGGCGGCGGAACCGGACTCCTGCGGGCGATGCCTGCTTGCCGGTCATGCCGGTCGGGCCCAACGTCTTTCACGACTGCTCGTTATAGAGCGCCGGATCGAGCAAGACGGTCAAGACACCGGACCCGGACCGTCTGCCATCTTCGACCTCGACGCAGCAGAGGCCGCCTTCCATCAGCCGGATGGCATGGCTGCCGGTGATGCCCTCGGCGGCATCCGACATGTCGGGCTCGTGGCCGACGAAGACGACGGTGGCGTCGCTCGGTTGCCTCGCCAAGAGCGCGGCGAATACGCCCCACGTGGCTCCCGGCGCCAGCTCGTCCGCGATGGTCGGTTCGAGGTCGATTCCGATCCCTTCCATGAACAGTCGCGCGGAGTCGATCGAACGTTTGCCGTGGCGAGCTGATGACGAGGTATGGCCGGAGCCGAGTCGACGCCGGGTGCTGGCCGCAGATTGGAGTTGCTGCCGTCCCTCGTCGAGCAACTGTCGCTGTTCATCCGGCTTCGAGCGCGGATCAGCCTTGCCGTGGCGGAGGAAGCAGACGAGCACGAGGTCTCCTTTAGGTGAGCCCGAGCTACACGCCGCCGAGCGGGCGGTGGCGCGCCCGGTCCGGGGTTTCGCCGGCAGCGGTTGGGGCTCGCGAGCTGTCGTGAGGAAGCGGGGGATGACGTCATGGGCCTCGCCGCACTGGTTGTCCGGGCATGGCTTGTTACGGCCTGATGAGCTGCGCGACGATCGCGGCCAAGCCAACCACAACGATCGGCGATACGCGGCCGGTCATCAGGAGTCCCAGACCGAGTGCCGCGATCGCGATGTC
>VEOW01000134.1 GCA_012026785.1 Chloroflexota bacterium
CCCGGTCATGGCCGGTGGCGCCTG
Organism: Chloroflexota bacterium; assembly: GCA_012026785.1. GTDB lineage: Bacteria > Chloroflexota > Limnocylindria > Limnocylindrales > CSP1-4 > UBA5189. The sequence continues at coordinate 25 of VEOW01000134.1, forward strand.
GCTCGATGACGCCGAGGACGGCCTGCGACGGAGTGCCACGACCGAGCTGGAGGAGCTCGTCCGACCGCTCGAAGGCCATGGCTGGTCGATCGACCGTCGGGTTCTTCGGGGCCGCGCGGCGACGGTCATCGTCGATACGGCGACGACGCTCGCGGCCGACCTCGTGGTGGTGGGCTCGCGGGGCCACGGGCAGATCGCGACCATGCTGCTCGGCTCGGTCTCGGCCGAGGTCGCCGAGCACGCGCGCTGCAGTGTGCTCGTGGCACGGCGGCCTGACGTGACCCGGATGCTGGTGGCGACCGACGGCTCCGAGGCCGCGGCGTCCATCCCGGCGTCGCTCGCGGCGCTGGGTGTGTTCGAAGGCCTGCCCGCGACCGCGCTGAGCGTCGCGCCTGTTGAATCACCGGGCTTCAAGCTCCTGGTCGACCTCTACACGCTCGGTGACCGGTCCCTCGACGCCCAGCGAGTGGAGTTGCACGAGCTGCACCAGCGCCACGCGGCGACCATGGCCGCCCAGCTGTCGGCGCAGGGCATCCCGGCGGAGGCGTTGGTCCGCAGCGGCGACGCCGCCCACGAGATCATCGCGGCGGCCGCAGAGGCAGACGCCGATCTGATCGTGACCGGGTCGCGCGGCATCCAGGGTCTCGACCGGCTGCTCCTGGGGAGCGTCGCGCGGAACGTGCTGCTGCACACCAAGGCGTCGGTCCTGATCGTCCGCGAACGGGGCAGCCAAGCGCGCGGCTGACCCAGCCGCCAGCCCGGGCCAGCGCTTCCGCCGTCTACCGCGGCAACTCGTCGGCGACGTGCCCGCCGCGCTTCGCCCGGGAGGGCGCCTCGTCGAGGATGGCGACGATCTCCGCGTCGGAGATCTGGCCGAAGTCCTCGTAGAACTCCCCGATGGCGAAGAACCACGGTGGCGTGTCGACGGCTGCGACCTCGTCGACGACGTCCTGGAGGCCCTCGATCCGGTCACCCGAAGCGACCGGGACCGCGAGGATGATCCGCCGGGCGCCTGCACCGCGGACCGCTTCGACCGCCGCCCTGGCGGTGAAGCCGGTCGCGAGGCCATCGTCGATGACGAGGACCGTGCGGTCGCGGAGGTCCAGGCGCGGGTGGCCGCGCCGGTAGAGCGCGACACGGCGCTCCAGCTCGGCCCGCTCGCGCTGTGTCACCCGGTCGAGCTGGGCCGGGCTCAATCCCTCGTCGGCGACGAGGCCCTCGTTGAGCACCCGGACGCCACCTTCCGCAATCGCCCCGAGCCCGAGCTCGGGCTGCCACGGGCTGCCCAGCTTGCGGACGACGAGAATGTCGAGCGGCGCCTCGAGACGGGCGGCGACCTCGGCCGCGACGACGACCCCGCCGCGTGGTAGGCCAAGCACGACCGGGTTGGACGCGGCGTACGGGACGAGAAGCTCCGCCAGCTGCCGCCCCGCGTCTCGACGATCCCGGAACATCCGCCCGATGTCTCCCTGTGCCGCGGCTCCCACCGAGCACAGGCTGCTCGCTCGCGTTCCTGATCACCAGTGCCGGTCGGCATCTCCCAGGGCTGGTAGCGTTGACCCGTGAGCCGGGAAGTCGAGGAGCAGAACCGACGGCTGCTGCGCGCCCGCGACGCGATGGACCGGGCCTACGCCGAGCCGCTCGACGTCCGGGCCGTGGCTGCGGTGGCCCACATGTCGGAGGCGCACTTCAGCCGCACCTTCCGGGCCGTCTTCGGCGAGACCCCGCATCGCTACCTCCAGCGGCGCCGGGTGGAGCGCTCGATGTTCCTCCTCCGCGAGACCGACCGCAGCATCACGGACATCTGCTTCGACGTCGGCTTCAACAGCCTCGGCACCTTCAGTCGAACGTTCCGCGAGATCATCGGCGAGACGCCCACCGAGTACCGCCTGCGGCACGAGCCGATGGTCGCCCCCAACTGCATCCAGATGTGGGCCATGCGCCCGCGGGTCGGCGCCACCGACCCCATGCGATTGAGCAGTTCTGGAGAAGCCGGCATCGCCGTCCCGCCCGTAGCCTGATCGCCGTCAACCCCACCGCCACAATGGAGCGCGTCCCGATGATCACCAGGTTGAACGTCGCCACGATCTACGTCCTCGACAAGGACGAGGCGCTCGACTTCTACGTCAACAAGCTCGGCCTGGAGAAGGGCTCCGACTTCAAGCAGGGCAACTACCGCTGGCTGACCGTCCGGGTCCCCGCCGAGCCGGGGGTCGAGATCTCGCTCGAGCAGCCAGGCCCGCCGCTCCACGACGAGGCCACCTCCGAGCAGCTCCGGGAACTGATCACCAAGGGGGCGCTGAGCGGCCTGGTGTTCCACACCGATGACGTCCGGGGGCTGTACGAGACCCTCCAGCAGCGCGGCGTCGAGGACTTCACCCAGGAGCCGATCGACCACTTCTACGGGACCGACATGGGCCTCCGGGACCCGTTCGGCAACTCGATCCGGATCCTCGAGCGCAAGCCGGCCGCCCAGGCGGCAACGGCCTGACCCACGACCGATCGGAGGCACGCAATGGCTGACACCAAGGCAGGTACCAAGCAAGCCCGGACGAAGCGAGGCTCAAGGCAGGTCTGGACCAAGGAAGAGCGAGCCGCGATGCGGGAGGGCGCCCGCGAGCGAAAGGCGACAACGCGCCGCGATCCGGCCGCGGCGCGCCAAGAGGGCGAGCGCGAGGTGCTCGCGAAGTTCGCCGAGATGGGGCCGTCCGATCGGCGGATGGCCGAGCGCATCCATGCGATCGTCGCCGAGAGCGCGCCCGACCTCGCGCCGAGGACGTGGTACGGAATGCCTGCGTATGCGAATGCGGACGGCAAGGTCATCTGCTTCTTCACGCCCGCGGAGAAGTTCAAGGAGCGCTACGCGTCGTTCGGCTTCCAGCCCGCCGCACGCCTCGACGACGGCGCGATGTGGCCGACGTCCTGGGCGTTGACGGAGCTGACGCCTGCCGACGAGCGGCGAATCGCCGCCCTCGTGAAGAAAGCGGTGGGCTGAGCGCTGGACTCCGAACCGACCCCGAGCTGGGGCGCGATCGCGGTCCGCGGTGCCCGCGAGAACAACCTTCGGGACGTCAGCCTCGACATCCCGAAGCGCCGGTTGACGGTGTTCACGGGCGTGTCGGGGTCCGGCAAGAGCTCACTGGTCTTCGAGACCATCGCGGCCGAGTCGCAGCGGCTGATCAACGAGACCTACAGCGCGTTCGTGCAGGGCTTCATGCCGACCCTGGCCCGGCCGGACGTCGACAGCCTCGAGGGGCTGACGACGGCGATCATCGTCGACCAGGAACGAATGGGCGCCAACGCCCGCTCGACCGTCGGCACGGCGACCGACGCCAACGCGCTGCTCCGGATCCTGTTCAGCCGGCTGGGCCAGCCGCACATCGGCTCGCCGCAGGCCTTCTCGTTCAATGTCCCGTCCGTCAAGGCAACCGGGACACTGACGATCGAGCGGAGCGGCGGCAAGCCCGTGAAGCTGCCGCGCGACGCGGAGCGGCCCCACTACGGCGGCGCGGTCACGATCGCGCCGGGCGGCGGCAAGGGCAGGACCGAGCGGCGGACGTTCAGTGTCGTCGGCGGCATGTGCCCGCGCTGCGAAGGCATGGGCAGCGTGACCGACATCGACCTGGCCCAGCTGTACGACGAGCGCAAGTCGCTCGCCGAGGGCGCGATCACCGTTCCGGGCTACACGGCCGGTGGCTGGTCGGTCCGCCTGTACGCGGAGTCGGGCTTCCTCGACCCGGACAAGCCGATCCGCGAGTACTCCAAGCAGGAGCTCCACGACTTCCTGTACCGGGAGCCGACGAAGGTCCGGCTCAACGGCATCAACCTGACCTACGAGGGCCTGGTGCCGCGGATCCAGGGTTCGTTCCTGTCGAAGGACGTCGACACCCTCCAGCCGCACATCCGGGCGTTCGTGGAGCGGGCCGTCACCTTCAGGGAGTGTCCCGAGTGCGGCGGCACGCGCCTCAGCGCGGCCGCGCGGTCATCGAAGATCGACGGCGTGACCATCGCCGACGCTTGCGCGATGCAGATCAGTGACCTGGCCGAGTGGGTCCGGGGACTCCGCGAGCCCACCGTCGCGCCGCTCCTCGCGACGCTCCAGCAGACCCTCGACTCGTTCGTCGGCATCGGCCTCGGCTATCTCAGCCTCGACCGGGCGTCCGGCACGCTCTCGGGCGGCGAGTCGCAGCGCACGCGGCTGGTCCGGCACCTGAGCTCCAGCCTGACCGACGTGACCTACGTCTTCGACGAGCCGACGATCGGCCTCCACGCCCACGACGTGCACCTGATGAACGAGCTGCTGCGCCGCCTTCGCGACAAGGGCAACACGGTCCTCGTCGTGGAGCACGACCCGGAGGTGATCCGGGTCGCCGACCACGTCGTCGACATGGGTCCCGGCGCCGGCCCGCACGGCGGGACGATCGTGTACGAGGGTCCGCTCGACGGCCTCATCGCGTCGGAGACCGCCACCGGGCGTCACCTCCACGTCCGACAGGAGCTCAAGGCGAACCCGCGCCGACCGGACGGCGCGATCCCGATCCGCAACGCCAGGCTGCACAACCTCAAGGACGTCTCGGTCGACGTCCCGCTCGGCGTCCTCGTCGTCGTGACCGGCGTCGCCGGCTCGGGCAAGAGCTCGCTGATCCATGGCAGCCTGCCCCGAACCGACCCGTCGGTCACGGTCATCGACCAGTCGGCGATCCGCGGCTCGCGTCGCTCCAACCCGGCGACGTACACCGGCATCCTCGACCCGATCCGGGTGGCGTTCGCTAAGGCCAACGGCGTCAAGCCAGGCCTGTTCAGCGCGAACTCGGAGGGCGCCTGCCCGGCCTGCAATGGCCTGGGCATGATCTACACCGATCTCGGGTTCATGGCCACCGTCGCCAGCGTCTGCGAGGTCTGCGAGGGTCGGCGCTTCACCGACGAGGTCCTCGACTACCGGCTTCGGGGTCGCAACATCGTCGAGGTCCTCGCGATGACGGTCGAGGAGGCCCGGGACTTCTTCACCGAGCGGCCGGTCCGAGCAATGCTCGACCGCCTGGCCGACGTCGGCCTCGGCTACCTCTCGCTCGGCCAGGAGCTGAGCAGCCTCTCCGGCGGCGAGCGCCAGCGCCTCAAGCTGGCCATCGAGATGTCCGGCGCGACCGACGTCTACGTCCTCGACGAGCCGACGAACGGGCTCCACATGCAGGACGTCGACGCCCTCATCGGCCTCCTCGACGGGCTGGTCGAATCCGGGAAGACGGTCATCGTCATCGAGCACAACCTCGACGTCGTCGCCCGGGCCGACTGGGTCATCGATCTCGGGCCCGGCGCCGGCCACGACGGCGGCCGGATCGTCTTCGAAGGCCCACCGTCGGAGCTCGTTCGAACCGAGAGCTCGGTCACCGGCCGATATCTCCGGGGGCGCCTGGAACCCGTCGCGGCGACGAAGCGATAACGCAGGAGCAAAGACCTGATGCGCAGCGTGACCTATTCGATGAGCGCCTCCCTCGACGGCTACATCGTCGGACCCGATGGCAGGTTCGATTGGACGGCCCCCGACCCGGACGTCTTTCGCTTCTGGATCGACGAGATCAAAGGCGTCGCAGTCCACCTCCTGGGCCGGCGGCTGTACGAGACGATGCTGTACTGGGAGACCGCCGACCAGGATCGTTCGCTCGACGAGGCCGAGCTCGAGTGGGCCTCGCTCTGGAATCCGCTGCCGAAGGTAGTGTTCTCCACGACCCTGTCAGAGGTGCAGGGCCATGCCCGCCTGGCGTCCGGGGGGCTGGCCGAGGAGATCGAGCGACTCCGAGCCGAGCCGGGCGAGGGCGAGATCGCGATCGGCGGCGCGACGCTCGCCGCCGAGGTGGCCTCGCTGGGCCTGATCGACGAATACCGGGTGATGGTCTACCCGGTCCTCGTTGGCGGCGGCATCTCGTTCTTCCCCCGGCGGGAGCGGCGGGTTGACCTCGAGCTCCTCGAGACCCGCACCTTCGGCTCGGGGGTCGTCTACCTCCGCTACCGGGTGATTCGGTAGCAGACTCGGTCGTCCACGGTCATCCCGTTGACATGCAAGTACCCACTTGCCTATCATCGCCGGGTGGGTGACCTGTACCGGGCACTCGCCGACCCGACGAGACGCGTGATCCTCGACGAGCTGACCGATCGCGACGGCCAGACGCTGTTCGAGATCTGCACCCGCCTCACGATGAAGCACGGCATCGGTGCCTCGCGCCAGGCGATCTCGCAGCATCTCGACGTGCTCGAGGAGGCCGGCCTCGTCCGGACCGAGCGATCCGGCCGGTACAAGTTCCACTACTTCGACACCACCCCGCTGCGAGAGATCGCGGAGCGGTGGCCGCTGCCGCGCAAGGAGCGAAAACCATGAAGATCGTGACCACCAGCGTCCTGGTCGACGACCAGGCCAAGGCGCTCGCCTTCTACACCGACGTCCTCGGGTTCGAAAAGAAGACCGACGTCCCCGCCGGCGAGCACCGCTGGCTGACGGTCGTCTCGCCCGAGGCGCGCGACGGCGTGGAGCTCCTGCTCGAGCCCGACGCCCATCCCGCCGCCAAGCCGTTCAAGGAGGCCCTGGTGGCCGACGGCATCCCCTACGCCTCGTTCGGGGTGGACGATGTCCAGGCCGAGTTCGAACGGCTGACCGCGCTCGGCGTCCAATTCGTTCAGCCACCCACGCCGATGGGGCCGGTGACGACCGCCGTCTTCGACGACACCTGCGGCAACCTCATCCAGATCGCGTCCCTACCCGTCTGATCGGTCGCTTCCGGACTCCGGCACGCCAACTGGCAACAACGGGTTGTCGGCTCGGCACATGGCTCGGTGCCGCTGTCTCGACCGCGGCCAAGAGGACGTTCGGCTCTAGCCAATCGGAACGCATGTCACCGAGACTCGGCAAGAGGCTGTCAACGCGGGGTCAGTCCGGTGAACGAGTCGATCGTTCGGGCGAATGGCCTGACCAAGTTCTACGGTCGGCAGCGCGGCGTCGTGGACCTTGACATCGAGGTCGGCGCCGGGGAGGTCTTCGGCTACCTCGGGCCGAACGGTGCCGGCAAGACGACGACGATCCGGCTTCTGCTCGACTATCTCCGGCCGACGCGTGGATCGGCCAGCCTGTTCGGGCTTGACAGCCACCGCGCCAGCCTCGCCATCCGGCGCCGCGTCGGCTATCTGCCGGGCGAGCTGCGCCTCTACGACAGTCTCAGTGGGCGCGAGCTCGTTGGCTACTTCGCGCGACTGCGCGGTGGCGTCCCGAGGGGCCGCACGGAGGCGCTCGCCGAACGGCTCGCCTGCGACCTCGGCCGCGAGATCCGGACCCTTTCCTAGGGCAACCGCCAGAAGCTCGGCCTGATCCAAGCGTTCATGAGCGACCCTGAGCTGCTGATCCTCGACGAGCCGACGAACGGCCTCGATCCGCTCGTCCAGCAGCCCTTCTACGGCCTCGTTGCCGAGTCGAAGGCGGCGGGGCGAGCGGTCTTTCTCTCGTCACATGTGCTGCCCGAGGTCGAGCGGGTGTGCGACCGCGTTGCGATCATCCGCGACGGGCGCGTCGCGGCCGTCGAGCGGATCGCGGACCTTCGGGCCCGGGCGATGCGCCACCTGGAGATCGATTTCTGTGGCGACGTGCCAGCCGACGCGTTCAGCAGCGTGCCGGGCATCCGCGACCTCGAGATCCTCGGCACCATCGTGCGCTGCACCGTCGTCGGTGCGATGGACCCGATCCTCAAGGCGGCCAACCGCTTCGAGGTCCGCCTGCTGACGAGCAGCGAGCCGAGCCTCGAGGAGGTCTTCCTCGCCTACTACGGAGGATCCGACGATGGTGCCTAGCGTCGTCGTGAAGGTCCTGCACGACCAGTGGCGCGCCGTGGCGATCTGGACGGTCCTGTCGGGCATGTTTGCCGCGTTCTACCTGTCCCTCTACCCCTCGATCGGTGCGGTCGAGGAGATGCGTCGGCTGCTCGAGGCGATGCCACCCGCGCTGCGCGCCCTGTTCGCTGCGGAGGGCGTGGACATCGGGACGCCGGCCGGCTACCTGAACGTGGAGCTCTTCACGTTCGTGGTGCCACTTCTCGTCTTGGCCGTGGCGCTCACCGCGGCCGGCGCAGCGACGGCCGGCGAGGAGGAGCGCGGCACGCTGGAACTCCTGCTTGCCAACCCCGTTCGACGATGGCGGATCGTGGTCGAGAAGTTCGCCGCGCTTGCCATCGTGACGGCCGCGGTCGTGGCCGGAATCTGGGTCGCGTTGGCGCTGACCGCGGCGCTGGCGGACATCGACCTTGCGCTCGATCGCGTCGCGGCCGCCCTGGCCAGTGCCGGCCTGCTGGGCCTCGGCGGCGGCACGCTGGCGATGGCGCTTGGCGCGCTGACCGGCAGCCGGATGCTGAGTATCGGGATTGCGCTTGTGGCGTCGGTGGCGGGGTTCTTCGTCAACGCCCTGGGCCCGCTCGTCGAATGGCTCGACGACTGGCGCTGGGTCTCGCCCCACTACCACTACATCGGCTACGACCCGCTCGCCAACGGGCTGGACCTCACGCACGCCGCCGTCCTCGCACTGCTGAGCCTCGCGTTCCTCGCCGTGGCCGTCGTCGCCTTCGAGCGACGGGACCTCCACGCCTGAATCGCGGCCAGCGTTCATGACCTACGGCACTCGACACCACGTGAGATCGGGCCAGCCTAGGACCGAGACGTCGCCCTCGATGGATTCGGCATGGGTATCGCGCGAAGGCCCAGGTCGACGTCGCCCGAGATCACCGCACCGAGGGCATGAGATGGGCAGTTCGGCGGTCGTTCCTTCGGCGAGCCAGTCGACCGATGCGCGTGCCGCGACGACAGGTTCGGCGGCTTCTGCCGTGCCGGCGATCGAGGTCGAGGATCTGGCCTACAGCTATGGGCCGATCGAAGCGGTGCGGGGGATCAGCTTCCAGGTGGCGCAGGGCGAGATCTTCGGCTTTCTCGGCCCGAACGGCGCGGGCAAGACGACCACGATCCGGGTGCTGACCGGCCAGCTGCGGCCGAAGTCCGGGACGGCCAGGATCCTGGGCCGCGAGGTCGGTCGTGACGATCCAGTCCTCCAGGCGCGGATCGGCGTCTGCTTCGAGGAGAAGAACCTCTACGACAGCATGTCCGCTGAGGAGAACCTGCGCTTCTTCGCCTCGCTCTACGGCATCCGCGGACTCGATGCGGAAGCCCTGCTCCGGCGCGTCGGCCTCGGCGACCGGGTGAAGGAGCGTGTCGGTGCGTACTCAAAGGGCCTGCGGCAGCGCCTGATGATCGCCCGGGCGCTGGGCAACACGCCAGAGGTGCTGTTCCTCGACGAGCCGACCGTCGGGCTTGATCCGGTTTCGTCGCGAGCGGTCCGATCGATCATCAGGGAAGAGGCGGCGCGGGGGGCGGCAGTGCTGCTGACGACGCACGACATGTGGGAGGCGGACGAGCTGTCCGACCGAGTTGCCTTCATCAACGAGGGTCGCCTGTACGCGGTCGACACGCCGGAAAATCTCAAGCTGCGCTACGGCAAGCGGTCGGTCAGGATCCGCCGGCGGGACGGCGAGGCGGTGCGCGAGGAGGCGGTGCCGCTCGACGAGGCGGGAGCCGGTGAGCGGCTGGCGGCCGCCGTGGAGACCGAGGGCCTCCTGACGATCCATACCGAGGAGTCGACCCTCGAGAACATCTTCGTCGAGATGACCGGTCGCCGGCTCGAGCAATGAGCCTTCGGACGCACTTCTCGATCATCGGCGCGATCGTCGGCAAGGACCTGCGCGAGTTCTCACGCGATCGGTTCTGGATGGTCCTCACCCCGATCGCGCTGGTGGCCTACATCGGCCTGTTCTGGCTCCTGCCGGCCACGGTCGACGAGACGATTTCGGTCGGTGTCTACCAGCGCGGCCTCGACGCGGTCATCGCGGAGATCGGCGTGGACGAGGCCAGCGGGCTCGAGATCGTCGAGTTCGCGTCGCCCGCGGCGCTCGAGGCCGCGGTCGACGCCGGCGATCGCGTCTCGATCGGGATCGCCTTCCCGGACGACCTGCTCGAGGCGCTGGCGGCCGGCCGGCAGACGACCGTCACGCTGTTCGTCGACGCGGCTGTCCCGAACGAGCTGCAGACCGCCGTTCGGGCGCTCGTGCGCGAGATCGCCTTCGAGCTCGCGGGCGTCGGCCTGCCGGTCACACAGCCCGGCGAGGAGCTCGTCGTACTCGGCGAGGATCGGATCGGCCGGCAGGTGTCGCCGCAGGAGGAGATGCGCCCGCTGCTGGTCTTCTTCGTCCTCCTCGTCGAGTCACTCGCGCTGGCCGGGCTCGTCGCCGTCGAGGTGCAGGCGCGGACCGCCAAGGCCATCACCGTGACACCGGCCACGGTTGCGCATCTCCTCGCGGCCAAGGGAATCACCGGCACCCTGCTCGCGTTCGGCCAGGCCGTGATCCTGCTCGTCGCGATCGCGTCGTTCGGGAACGAGCCGCTGCTGCTGCTGGGCGGCGTCCTCGTCGGCGCGATCATGGTGTCCGGCGTCGGCATGATCGCCGGATCGGCCGGACGGGACTTCATGACGACCCTGTTCACGAGCGTCGTGCTGATGGTGCCGCTGGCGATCCCGGCCATCGCGGCCCTGTTCCCGGGCACGGCATCGGGGTGGGTCCAGGTGCTGCCGACATACGGCGTCGTCCAGACGATCGTCGGCGTGACGATCCACGGGTTCGACTGGGCCGAGGCGGCCGGCTACCTGGCGATGGCTGCCGGGTGGTGTGTCGCGCTGTTCGGGGCCGGCTGGATCGTGCTCCAGCGGAGGGTCGAGGCGCTTGAACGTCGTGCTCGCGCTGCGCGTCCTGCTCAAGGATCTGCGCCTGGGTCCCCGCTCGCCGGTCTTTCTGTGGGCGATCGTCTTCCCGATCGTCGGCACGCTCGTGACCCAGCTCGTGTTCGGCAGCTTGTTCGCCCCCAAGCCGCGCCTCGGAATCGTCGACGAAGGAGCCTCCGAGATCACGACGGCCGCCGCCGGGATCGAGGGCATCGAGCTGTCGCTGGTTGGCTCGACTGATGAGCTCGAGCGGCTCGTCCGCGAGCACAACCTCGACGCCGGCCTGATCCTGCCGGCCGACTTCGACCAGCAGCTCCGCGACGGCAGCCGGCCGCTGCTCCAGTTCTTCGTGAGCGGCGAGTCGCTCGCCTCGAACCGGCTGGTCCTGGCCATCACGACTCTCGACCTGATCCGCGAGGTCGAGGGCTCGCCGCCGCCGGTCGAGGTCGATGTCGTGTCGCTCGGCGTCCCGATCCTGCCACTCGCTGCCCGCCTGACCCCGATGCTCGTCCTGTTTGCGTTGCTCATCGCCGGCGTGCTCGTGCCGGCGTTTTCGCTCGTCCAGGAGCGCGAAAGCGGGACGCTCACGGCGCTGCTCGTCACGCCCGTCCGCAGCACGGACGTCCTCGCCGCCAAGGCAGCCCTGGGATTCATCCTGGCCTTCGTCATGGCGCTCGTGACGCTGTGGCTCAATGGTGCACTCGGGATCCAGCTGGCGGCCCTGTTCGGCGTGCTCGCCGTCGGCGCGCTCATGCTGGCCGAGGTTGGGCTGATCTACGGGACGGCGGCCAAGGACGCAAAGGTCCTGTTCACGCTCATCAAGTCGCTCAACATCGTCCTGTTCGCGCCGGTCGTCTTCTACATCTTCCCGGACTGGCCGCAGTGGATCGCCCAGCTGTTCCCGACCTACTGGGTGATCAACCCGATCTTCGAGGTCGCCGTCCGTGACGCGTCGCTCGCCGACGTCGCCGCGCAGCTGGCGGTGGCGCTCGCCATGTGCGGCGCTGCCGTGCCGGTCATCGTCCTGCTGGGGCGGCGCCTGCAGGCCCAGGTCGCGGCCGCCTGAGCGCTCGCCGCTCGACCGGGACCGGTCGGTCCAAGCCGCACGGGCTGTTCGGCACTGGTACAGCGACAGCCTATCGCGGAGGGTGGCTGGGTGCGTCCCCGGCTTGATGCGCCCCTCGAAGCCGATCCGTTGCCTGCAGTCGAGTGGAGGAACCGATGGCCGATGGGCTGTTTGAGGCGATGCGCCGCAGCGTCGAGGAGGGCGACGTCGCCGCCGCGGAGGCGACCGCGCGGACGGCGGTCGATGAGGGCCTCGACCCGCTCGAGGCGATCGAGTCGGGCTACGTTCCCGGCCTGAGCTGCGTCGGCGAGGGCTTCGCCAGCGGCGAGCTGTACCTGCCCGACATGGTGCTTGCCGCGAAGGCCATGAAGGCCGCCATGAGCGTCCTCGAGCCGGAGATGAAGCGGCGCGGGGCGACCCGCTCGGTCGTGGGTAAGGTGGTCCTCGGGACGGTCAAGGGCGACATCCACGAGATCGGCAAGAACCTCGTCGGGACGATGCTCTCGGCAAGCGGGTTCGAAGTCCACGATCTCGGTGTCGACGTCCCGCTCGATCGCTTCGCCGACGTCGCGGGCGAGGTCGGTGCCGACATCGTGGGCGTCTCGGCACTGCTGACGACGACGATGACGAACCAGCGGGCGGTCATCGACACGCTCACCTCGCGCGGCTTGCGGCCGACGGTCAAGGTGATCGTCGGCGGTGCTCCGGTCACCCAGGCCTGGGCGGACGAGATCGGGGCCGACGGGTACAGCGAAGACGCCGTCGGCGCCGTGACCCTGGCCCGGCGACTGGTCGGCGCGTGAGGGCGGCAATGGCTACCGCCATCAATCCGATCGTCAACCCACGGCTCCGCGTCCAGGTCCTCGACGACGAGGAGATCCAGCGGATTCACACAGCGACGCTGGAGGTCATCGAATCGGCTGGCGTCCGCTTCCCGTCGTCGCGGGCCCTCGACATCTGGGCGGCCAACGGGGCTCGGGTCGACCGCGACACCGGTGTCGTTCGAGCGCCCGGCGCGCTGATCGAGGACGCGCTGCGGCGGGCGCCCGCTGAGTACACCCTGGCGGCGCGCGATCCGAGCCAGGACCTGCCGCTCGATGGCCGACACGTGTACGCCGGGACGGACGGCTGTGGCATCGAGGTCGTCGACGTCGAAACCGGGGAGCTGCGCCGTTCGACGTACCGGGACGTCGCCGACATCGCTCGTGTCGCCGACGCGCTCGAGGAGGTGGCGTTCCACTGGGTCGCGGTCTCGGCCCAGGACCGCCCAGCCGAGTCGCGCGGCCTGCACGAGCTGGCGGCGATCTGGCGCAACTCGACCAAGCACGTCCAGACCGAGAGCGTCGTGACCGAGCGCGAGGCGCGGGCCGCGGTCGAGATGGCGGCGGCGGTCGCCGGTGGGCGTGAGCGGCTGCGGGAACGCCCGGTCCTGTCGCTCATGGAATGCACGACCAGCCCGCTCGGCCAGGACGGCGGCGCCATCGACGCCGGGCTCGTCGCGGCGGAGGCCGGGGTGCCGGTCGGCTTCATGACGATGGCCTCGTGCGCCTTCACGGGTCCGGTCTCCCGGGCAGGCACCTTGGTCGTCGGCAACGCCGAGGTGATCAGCGCGCTCGCCCTCATGCAGCTCGCCTACCCCGGCTGCCCGGTCTACTACGCCGCCGCGCAGACGGCGATGGACCTCCGCTCCGGTGCGTACACGGGCGGCGGGCCCGAGGACTTCGTTTTCGGCGCCGCGACCAACGCCCTGGCCGACTTCTACCACGTGCCCCTCTCGATGGGCGCGTTCGCGACCGGGGCCCACGAACCGGATTGGCAGGCCGGGCTTGAGAACGGCCTGTCGATGCTCCTCGCATCCGCGGTCGGCTCGGACATGCTCCTCGGTGTCGGGCTGCTGAACGGCAGCCGGATCTGGTCCTACGAGCAGCTGCTCCTGGACTGCGAGATCTACGCGCTCGTTCGCGAGAGCCTGAAGGGCGTCGAGGTCAACGACGAGACGCTGGCCCTCGACGTCATTCGAACGGTCGGACCGGGCGGCGACTTCCTCGCCGAGCCGCACACGCGCCGCCACATGCGCGAGCTCTGGCAACCGCGGTTCCTGGACCGGCGCCCGCATGGCACGTGGCTGGCTGCGGACGACCGGGCGCGTGATTGGGCTCGGGCTCGGGCGCAGGCGCTGCTCGCCGAGCATCGCCCGGAGCCCCTCGACGACGTGACCGCCGGGACGCTGGCCGAGATCATCGCCAGGGTGGAGGCGAACGCTGGCGTCGCGGCCGGGGTCGGTTCGACATGACGACCGACGTCACCATGCGTCCGCGCCTCGAGCTGCTGCAGCCCGACGCCGTGGATCGCGTCGTCGGTGAAGCGCTCCAGCTCCTCGTCGAGCCGGGGGTCAAGGTCGCCAGCCAGGATGCGGCAGACCTGCTGGCCGGGGCCGGCGCGCAGCTTGCGGGCAGCACCGTTCGAATCCCCGAGCGAGTCGTGCGTGATGCCCTCGCGACGGTGCCGCGGACCTTCGACGACCGAGAGGGGCACGCGGCGGTCCGCTACGGCGCCGGAGCGGTCCACTTCGATCCCGGCAGCTGCGGCGTGAAGGTCCTCGATCCCGAGACCCTCGACCGTCGTCCGTCGACGGCCGACGACCTCGTCCGGATCGTCAAGGTCGCCGAGATGCTGCCCGCCTACGCCGCGCAATCGCCGGCCGTCATCTGCAGCGACGTCCCCGCCGAGATCGGCGACCTGTACCGCCTCTTCCTGGTCCTCCTCCACTCGAATAAGCCGGTCGTCACGGGGTCGTTCCAGGCCTCGGGCACGAAGGCCATGATCGGGCTGCTGGCGGTCGACGCCGGCGGTCCAGAGGCGCTCGCCTCGCGGCCGCGGGCCGTGTTCGACGTCTGCCCATCGCCGCCGCTGTCGTGGACCGAGTTCGGGGCCAGCAACCTCATCGACCTGGCCCGCGCCCGGGTCCCCGCCGAGATCGTCTCGATGCCGCTCGCCGGCGGCGCGGCGCCGGTGACCCTGGTCGGCTCGATCGTGCAGCACGCGGCCGAGTGCCTCAGCGGCATCGCCATCCACCAGCTGGCCGAGCCCGGCGCGCCCATCGTCTGGGGCGGCGCTCCGGCGATCCTCGACATGCGGACCGGCTCGACGCCGATGGGCGCGGTCGAGACGGCGATGCTCAATGCCGGCTGTGCCCAGGTCGGCCGCTCGCTCGGCCTGCCGACCCACGGCTACCTCGGCGGGAGCGATGCGAAGATCGTCGACGCCCAGTCCGGCCTCGAAACCGGCATCGCGGCGGTTATCGGGGTCCTCGCGGGGATCGACCTGGTCTCGGGTGCCGGCATGCTCGACTTGCTGCTCTGCCAGAGCGCCGAGAAGCTGGTCATCGATGCCGAGGTCATCGGCATGGCGCAGCGTCTCGGGCGGGGCGTCGAGGCCTCGGGGTCGACCCTCGCCTTGTCCACCTTCGCCGAGCTCGTTGGGGGCGACTTCCTTGGCCTCGACGAGACGCGGCGGCTCTTCCGTCGCGAGCAGTTCCTGCCGTCGCCGGTGATCGACCGGCAGTCCGACGAGGCCTGGCGGCAGGCCGGGGGCCTCGACACGTTCGCTCGGGCGCGCCAGCGTGCGGCGCAACTCGTGGACGACTACCGGGTGCCGACCATCGATCCGGCCGTGCGTTCAGATCTCGTCGAACGGGTCCGCGGGCTGGCGGAGGACGTCGGGTTAGCGACACTGCCGGGAACGTAGCCGGCGCGTACTGCCAGGCCTTCCGAGCTACTCGTAGTGCGTCCACATCCGGAGCACCTTCACGATCTTGGCTTCATCGAGAACCTGGTAGACCAAACGGTGCTGGATACTGATCCGCCGCGAGTACGCGCCAGCCAGGTCACCGACGAGCTTCTCGAACGGCGGCGGAGTCTGGTACGGGTTCTGCTCGAGGATCGCCAGCAGCGACTGGGCCTTCGATTTCAGCCCAGCGGCGGACAGCTTCTGGGCGTCCTTCTGGGCGTGCTTCGTGTAGACGAGCTTCCAGGTCACCAGCGCAGTTCGCCGTTGAGATCCTCCGGCGGCGTCGCCATGCCCTCGAGGATGGACTCACGCATCCCCGGAATCGACACGAGGAACAAGGTCTCCTGAACGGCGCGCCAATCATCTTCGCCGACCAAAACGGCATTGCCGCGCTTCCCGGTGATCTGAATCGGCTGATGCGTCTCCGAGACGTCGTCCAGAAGCTTGTAAAGCTGCTTCCGGGCTTCAGTTGCGGTAATGGTCGTCATCGACGTGCGTTTCCCATGCGTACGTTGTAGCGTACGCTCAGGGCCCGAACGCGTCAAGCCAGATCGTCCCAAGCCCACCAAAGGCGCGGGCCGCCTTCGTGGGCATTTTTCGAACGATTCTGGCTGCGCACACTCCCAATACGAGTACGAGTGGCCCTTCCGCAGGGAGTCGGCCAGAGGGACACTCGCATCGCCCGCGATCGGGGCGTTCGGCGCCAGCCCAGCGGCATCGCCGCGAACCTGAGGCATCGCACCGGCATCTGATTCGGTAGAGGCGCCGGGTCGATGACCACGACCGACGGGCACCGGATCGCCGAGGGCGACATGCTTCGAGATGAGAGCCACCTGACGGGGACGTCCCCTTCGAGGCGTCTGCCCAACCCGGGTGCGGACGAGGCCTCTGCCGTCAGCACCGGATGGTTCGCTGGCACCGTCGCGATCGTCCGCGCTGAGGCCGGATTGGTCGAGCGAGCACAGGCCGGCGATCCCCGAGCATTCGAGGCGCTGGTAGAACGGGAGCTCGACCGCCTCCATGGAATCGCGCGCGCCATCCTCGGAAACGACGCCGACGCCCGTGACGCGACCCAGGAATCACTCGTCAAGGCATGGCGCGAGCTGCCGCGTCTGCGCGATCCCGAGCGATTCGATTCGTGGGTGCGGGCCATCCTGGTCAACAGTTGCCGTCAGGCCCTGGCCGGCGCCGTCGCCTCGTGCGCGAGATCGCCGTTTCTGATCCGGGCGAGGTCATCGCGACCTCCGCCGATCCCGAAGACGCACCCGACGATCGGGCCGCTGCCGTGGACTCGCTCGAGCGTGCCTTCGAACGACTGCCGGCCGCCGACCGCACGATCCTCGTCCTGCACCATCTCGAGCAGCTTCCGCTGAACGAGATTGCAGCGACACTCGCCATCCCTGTCGGGACCGCGAAGTCCCGGCTGTCCGCGGCGCGCCGGCTACTCAAACGAGCCTGGGAGGCCGAGCAGCGATGAACGACCAGCTGATCCTCACCGACGCGCTCGTCGAGCAGATGCTCGCCCGACGGGCTGGGCAAGCCGCCCCGGTCGGACTGATGGCGGCGATCGGCGCCGCCGTTGCCGAGGTTCCGCAGGTCCGGCGACACTGGTGGGAATGGGTCCCGGTACCTGCTCCTCGGTCATCCGCGCTTCGACTCGCCCTGGTCCTGGCCCTGATCGGTCTGCTCCTCGCGACGGCGCTCGGGGCCGCCCTGATCGGCAGTGAGTTGCTACGGCGGTCCAGCGACCTGTCCGTCCTCCCCGCCCCCAGCGATGCGCGATCGCCCGCCATGACCTTCACCGTCACCGCGACTGCCTTCGGCCCCATCACCTGGAGCACGATCGACGTGCCAGGTGAAGGCATTCTGTGGCCGGTTGTCGGGACGCCGTACGGCCCCCTCGGAACCGTGGAGCGCGCGGTCGGCGAGGGCCACGACGACGACCTGTTCTGGCCGGAACCCGATGGCAGCTGGCAGCGCCTGTCGCTCTCGCACCTGGTCTCCGGGTTGTTCTGGGTCGGTGACGGCGTGATCGTCAGCGCCATCGGAGATGGCGTTCCTCCCTATTGGCTCCGATGGTCCGGGTCGGACTGGGTGATCGGTGGGCCCGTCGAGTTCGATGGCGCGATGGACGTCAACGACGTCGCTGTCGGGCCACGCGGGATCCTGCTCACGGACGGAACCGCCGTCCAGGTCTCCCCCGACGGACGGGCCTTCGTCCGCGCGGCGCAGCCGCCGGCCAAGGCGAGGCTGCAGCCGACTGCCACCGAGTGCGTGTTCGGCGGCGGCTCGGGTGGGAGCGTCGGCGAGGGTGCCATCGGCTCGATGATCGTCACGGACCGCGGCTTCATCGCCCTGACCGCCTCCGATCCCGCCGACTGGAACCTCGACCCCATTTGTGAGCCGCTGGTTTGGTTTTCGACTGATGGCTCGGCCTGGGACCTCGTCTCGACGAGCTCGCCCTTCGGATCGGGCGCCTACGTCCGCGAGGTCGCCAGCCGCGCCGGTCGCCACGTCGCGATCGGCGGGGTTCGACCGTCGCCTGACGACTGGAATGCCGTGTGGCTTTCGGACGACGGCGTGGTCTGGGAGCGGCTCTCGATGCCGGAGCCAGCCGGCAGGTGCCCGCTGCAGGAGCCGTTGCTCTGCGGCCACCACTACTCGCGGGTCGTCTCGGGCGATGCCGGCTGGATCATCCTCGACTATGAGGGGTTCGCCTGGACCTCGGCCGACGGGCGGACCTGGCAGGCCGCGGACGGGTGGCCCGCCATCCCCGGCGGCTATCTACCCCAGGGACTCGCGCTCAGCCCGGGATCGATCGTCGAGACCAGCTTCGGGGAGCGCGGGGTCTTCGGCGAGTTCGAGCCCTGACGATGACACGGGCCGCCGCCACAGGTGGCCCCGGGTCGATAGGACAGGTCGCGCATGGAGCGCGGCTCGGCGAGAGGAGGCTGATCCACATGTACCGGCTCTTGAGATGCATCGTGGTCCTCACGGTGGCGGGCCTCATGGTCGTCGCGGCGACCGTTCCCGCGGCCGCCGCGCAATCGACCACACGACCGTTCAGCGGGTCACTGGTCGGTGGCGCGGCACAGGTCCCCGATGCCGGTTGTCCATTTGGCGTGCGGACCGAGGTGTGGGGGATCGGCCAGGTGACGCACCTGGGCCGGACCAGCATGACCGCCTCGCACTGCACGCAGTTCCTCGGAGCGCCCGAAACCGGCGTTCAGACGTTCGTCGCGGCGAACGGGGACCGGCTGGAGATGTCGTACGTCCTGACGAGTGACCCGTACGTGCCCGTCGAGGGAGCGGTCCTGACCCTCCACGGCCAGACGGTCGTCACCGGCGGGACTGGGCGATTCGCTCAAGCAAGCGGTGAGTTCATCGTGAACAGCAGGGCCATCCTGCACTTCACCGCGCCCATCGAGCTGTGGCTCTCCTGGCACGGACAGGAGATCAGCTACTGACGAGAAGGCCATGTAGCTGTCCGGGCGACTTCCGACCAAAGCGCCGAGATCGCCGTGGCATCGAGGCCGCGGAATTCGAATCCGCGCTCGTCGCCGACACGCCGGATCAGGTCGAGCGTCCGCGCCAGTTCCGATCGGCTGCTGCCTCGAGTGCAGTTGGAACGATTTGGGGATTGCGTCGTAACGGGGCGTCGGGGTCCGTCGCGCCGAAATGGTTGCGCTCCCTGCCACGGATCCGGCATAGTGCCGCCACGATGAGCATTCGGTGCTGTTGTCGCATGGCGATGCTCCGGCGGCCCCGCCGCGCGGAGGACGGGATCTAGCGCGACTCGCGACAGCCGAGAGCTCGAGGCGGGACCGCTAGACCGGTCCCGGGGCCGCAGTCCAGACCGCTGGCTGCGGCCGTCGTGTTTCCTCCGAGTCGACGTGACGGGGTCGCTTCCCCACCCGGCCTGATCCCGGGCCCAGGGACCGACCACCACCCGCGCCGTCACCTCGGAGAACACCCGCCATGACCACTCCTGACCCCGCCAACCTGCGTCCGGAGACGCTCGCCCTCCACGCCGGCCAGAAGCCCGATCCGGCGACGAACGCCCGGGCCGTCCCGATCTACGCCACCACCAGCTACGTCTTCGATGGCGCCGAGCACGCCGCCCGGCTCTTCGCGCTCGAGGAGTTCGGCAACATCTACACCCGGATCATGAACCCCACGACCGGGGTCTTCGAGGAGCGCGTCGCGGCCCTCGAAGGCGGTGTCGGGGCGCTCGGGCTGGCCTCGGGCCAAGCCGCCGAGACCCTGACGATCCTCAATCTCGCCCGGGCCGGCGACAACATCGTCAGCTCGGCCTCGCTCTACGGCGGGACGTACAACCTGTTCGCCTACACCCTGCCCAAGCTCGGCATCACGACCCGCTTCGTCGACGGGACGCGACCCGCCGCGTTCGCCGAGGCGATCGACGAGCGGACGAAGGCGCTCTTCCTCGAGACGATCGGCAATCCCCGCCTCGACGTCGCCGATCTCGCGGCGATCGCCGAGGTGGCCCACGCGGCCGGGGTCCCGCTCGTCGTCGACAACACCTTCGCGCCGCTCCTGGCGCGGCCGATCGACCACGGCGCCGACATCGTCATCCACTCGGCCACCAAGTGGATCGGCGGCCACGGCACGGCGATCGGCGGCGTCGTCGTCGACGGCGGGGCGTTCGACTGGGCCGGCTCGGGCCGCTTTCCCGAGTTCGTCGAGCCCGACCCGTCGTACCACGGCGTCCGCTACGTCGACGCGTTCGGCAAGCTCGCCTTCATCATCAAGCTCCGGGTCCAGCTCCTGCGCGACGTCGGGCCGGCGCTCTCGCCGTTCAACGCCTTCCTGTTCCTTCAGGGCCTCGAGCCGCTGCCGCTCCGGATTGCCCGCCACTCCGAGAACGCCCTCGCGCTCGCCCGCTGGCTCGAGGGCCGGCCCGAGGTCGCCTGGGTCAGCTACCCGGGCCTCTCGTCCCACCCGTCGCACGAGCTCGCGACCCGCTATCTCGGCGGCGGCTACGGCGGGATCGTGACGTTCGGCGTGCACGGTGGCGCCGAGGCCGGCCGTCGGTTGATCGACGCCGTCCGGTTGTTCAGCCTGCTGGCCAACGTCGGCGACGCCAAGAGCCTCATCATCCACCCGGCCTCGACGACCCATCAGCAGCTCGGCCCCGAGGACCAGCTGGCGACCGGCGTGACGCCCGATCTGGTCCGGCTGTCGGGCGGGCTCGAGCACGTCGACGACCTCATCGCCGACCTCGAGGGGGCACTCCGAGTGGCGGTGGCTGAGCGACCGGACCAGCCGATCGTCACCGCCGGGGTGGCGTGATGGCGGCGACCGCCGCGGTGCGACGCTTTGACGTCGCACCGCCCCCGCTCGGCTCGGGTCGGCTCGAATCCGCCGCCCTCGGGCCGTTCGCCCTCGAATCGGGGGTGGTGCTGCCCGAGCTCGTCGTCGCCTACCGCCACGACGGCCCGGCGCCGCCGGCGCCGCAGGTCCTGGTGGTCCATGCCCTGACCGGCTCGGCCGACGCCGCGGGTGACTGGTGGGCACCGCTCATCGGGCCGGGCCGGGCGCTCGACACCGACCGGCTCGGTGTCCTGTGCGCGAACCTGCTCGGCGGCCGCTACGGGACGACCGGACCGACCTCGCCCGACTCGCGGACCGGCCGCCCCTACGGCTTTGCCTTTCCCTCGGTCACGCCGCGCGATCAGGCGCGGGCCAAGTGGGCCCTCGCCGACGCGCTCGGGGTCGAGCGGTTCGCGCTCGTCACCGGCGGCTCGCTCGGCGGGATGGTCGCCCTCGAGATCGCCCTCGAGCGACCGGCGGACGTCGTTCACGTCACCCCGATCGCCGCGCCGGCCGCGACCGGTCCGCTGGCGATCGCCTGGAACCACCTCCAGCTGCAGCTGATCGAGCAGTTGGGCACCGACGGCATGGCCCTGGCCCGGCAGCTGGCGGTGACGACCTACCGCAGCGAGGCCGACTTCGACGGCCGCTTCGGCCGGCAGACGGAGGCCGACGGCCGCCACTCGATCGTGTCCTATCTCGACCACCAGGGGCGCAAGCTCGTCGAGCGCTTCGACCCGGACACGTATCGCATCCTCGCCGGCGCGATGGACCGCCACGACATCGGCCGCGATCGGGGCGGAACGCCGGCGGCCCTCTCCCGGCTCGCCGACGCTGGGACGAGACTCACCGGGCTCGGGATCGAGGGCGACATCCTCTATGGGCCGGCCCAGGTCCGAGCGCTCGTCGATCAGGCCACTTCGGCGGGCGTGGACACCGCCTATCGCGAGCTCCGCTCGACGAAGGGCCACGACGCCTTCCTCGTCGAGTGGGACCAGCTCACCGATATCCTCCGCGAGGCACTGGAGGCTGGTCGGTGACGGCCCCGCGGTCGGTCGGGGGAGGCGCGCATGTCCCGGGTGAGAGCCGGCCGTGTACTGAATCGGCTGGGCACCGCCGATAGCAAGGTTCCCCTCCCCTCCCGCCGCGATCGCGCGCCTGGCTCGACGTGGCTCTGCTGGAATGCCACCGATGTCATCAGGTCGTAGGGCGGCGCTCGCCGGTCCAGCGCCCATTGCCCCGACTGCACCGCGGCTCTCCGACGGCTGCGAAGCCGCCGCGCGATGGCGCGGCGCAGACAACGGAGTCCGTGTACGCCCGGCCCTGAACCGCCCACCCAATCGGGCTATCTGGCACTTCCGCGGCAGCCGCCACCGGCGGCCAAATGCAGCGGTGAAGGAGTCTGCAGTGGGCAAAGGCCGTCAGAGATGCGCGTCCTGGACCGCGTGCCACAGATCTCCGGCCTGGCGCCTGAGGTCTGGCTGCTGACCGTCGGCGTCAAGCAGTTCCGCGCCGCTCCTCCTGCACGCCCCGGGTCGTAGGAGTCATGGCCGAGGCAGCGCGACACACCGTTAATGAGAGCGAGAGCGAAGGCGAAGAGGAGGATGACGCATACGGCAACGACGGATCCAAGGTCCGCCGCCCAGCGCATGAGGCGCGGCCTATGCGGCAGGAGTGCGTCCACGAGCGCGATTGATCCAATCACCGCGCATGGGACGACTTGGAGATCGAAGACAGCCTGTCCGAGGCCGGTCAGATCGGGAAGCGGATTGAGCCATGTGACTCCCCTGGCGAGTGCAATCAGAACCGAATAGATGTACAGCAGGATCGCCTGAGCGAATCGCAACGAACGCAGAGACGTCAGCCGCATCGTCGCCGGCGCATTGAGGGAGAACACGGTTCGGGCCGAGGCGAGCGGGTCCTCGGAGTCGCGGGAGAAGCGCTGGACTGTCGCGTGTCGGCCGCGCGCCGCCGCGTCCACTCTTGTGCCGTCGGATCCCACGACAGTCCAACGACGCCGAAATAGACCGGCTCAAGAAAGTGGCGAACCGATGAGGCAGCCGCAGCGGGCGTCGGCTCGGGGAGGTCGATCTCGGTTCGCCATGCGGCGTAAGGTCGCGCCCACGACTCGGGTGGGGTGTCGATGACAGGCGGCCAGTGATGCGTCGCACGGCGCTCGAACGTCGCGATGCACGCGACGGCAAGGGTCTCGGATCGGAATGTGAAATGGTGGATGAACCAGGCGAGGTCGACGAGGTCGCGGGCTCGGGTGTTCTCGACATCCCGCGGGACCGTTAGCGCGTGGAGCTTCTCGGCGAAGTGCTGGTTGACGGGGTAGACGGGGAACCGAGACCGTGTGAAGCCGAGCCGCTCGACGACCGGGTCGGATGAGTAGTAGTCGAAGTCGCCGACGACGATGTCCGCGGCGCTGACGTCGACCTTGAAGCGGACGAGCTCGGTGCCGGCGAGCCGCGCAACGACAACGAAGCGGAGGCCACCGCCGGGCGGGCCCTCCAGCGGTGCCGGGGACGATGCGACCTCGTAGCTGAAGTCGTCGGACAGAGCGACGACAAAGCCGGAGGCGAGGAGCTCCGGGGCAGTCTCGATCGCGGCATCGACCCGGAGGTCGAGATCCTCGGTGAAGCGGGCGTCCTCGGGGCGTCGAAGCTGATTGGCGTAGCCGCCCTTCACGACCCATCGTCCTGGCGCGCCCACGAGAAGTCGGGCGAGCAAGCGGTCGACCGCGACGACGAGATGGACCCGGCGTGGGACCAGACCATCGTCTCGAGCGGCGTTGCCCATCCGGACGAGGAGGCTCGTCCGCCGACCGGGCGGCGTCCCGCCCGTCGCCTTGGTCACAACCCGGCGCCGGCAAATGGCGGGTATTTACGGAGCTCGGCGAGGTCCTCGGGCGTGAGCATGGCACGCTGTTGGGCATCGCGGGCGGCCGAGACAAGTTGCTCTGGGTCGGCGCCCTCTCGGGCGGCGTCGAGCAGAGCCCGACGCGCGGTGCTGACCCAGAGTCCATCCCGGATGGCCCGCTCAGTCGCGGCTCCGTGGCGCGAGCGGTGGAGCGTGACGCCCGGACGCGGCCTCAGTCGCGACGACTCCGGGATCGTGAAGTGGACGGTCGATGGGATGATGTCGGTCAGCCCGAGCAGGGTCAGCGCCGTGTCGTGGCTGAAGGTCCCGAACGGCGCGATTGCCTGCAAAGCGTAGAGCTCGTCGTCGGGACCGATCGGCCAGTGCGGCAAGCGATACAGGCCGTGGGCGATGCGCTCGGCAGAGCCGTGCTCCGCGCGCCAAGTCAGCGCCCGCCGGGTGATGCCCTCCTCAGCCGCCTGCTCGGTCGTGAAGTAGCCGTGCTGCGCGGCTGCGGTCGCGAGGAGATCTTCCCAAGACATGCGCCAATGTTACGTAATCCGTAACAATAGGGTAAGTGGCTCCGGCGGGCGGGAGCCGGCCGTGTACTGAATTCGCTCAGGATCACCGCGAACGAGATCTCGCTCCCCCGCCCCCGACGTTCACGCGAGTGGCTGGAGGTCGCGCTGCTCGAGTGCAAACGGTGCAATCAGGTCGTGGAGCGGCGATCGCCCGTCCAGCGCCATTGCCCGGACTGCCGCAAGGCGCTTCAGACGATCAGGAGTGCTGCCGCGATGCGGCGCGCTCGCGATGCCTGAATTGGCCGCGACCTGCCTCTGCTACATGCCAACGTTCAGCCCCGCATCGATCGCCGCTGCTGCCGGCCGCGTATCAGTTATCACCGCGACGTTCCGAACACGATGAGCCGCCTCATCTCAACGACCGTCACGCCAGTCTTCGTTGCCGACGACGCCGAAGGCGGACGGGATGCCGTTTGGGCAGGCCATCCAGTCGGAAGTCCCGAGGGATGTTCGCCGACGGATGGGAAGGTTGGCACGCGTCGCCTGGGGTTCCGGGAATGGTTGAGTCGTGGACACCAGCAGCAGGTCGCCGTGTTACAACGGCACCGCGTCAGCGCGGCGGCGACAGCCCATCCGATCACTCGTTCAGGAGCGATTCGGGTTCGGGTCCGAAGGCAGGCCACGATCGAGTTCGTCCATCAGGCGACGACCACGAGCCATCATCGAGGAGTATCCAGTCGTCGGCTGGATCGACGTAGAACGCATCTTCCCACCCTTCATCCGTCAGCACGCGGGTCACACCGCGCTCGAGTTCAATGCTGTCCTGGACGTCGGCTGGCCCGATCTTCATGTTACTTGCCTCGCAGCGAGCGTCGTGGAGGCGACGCTCGCCATTACCGTGAAGTCATCGACGCCACGCCCGGCCGAGGGCCATGGCTCCGGGTGTCCCGTCGCGCCGGTCGGCGAGTGGGGGGCGATGATCCTCGCTTTCTCCGGCCAGGTGATCGCGTCTCTCGAACGTCGATGGGGAGGACGTCATGATTTGAGCCAAGGTCGGCAGGCCGTGGCGCGACCGCCGAGATGACGACGTGCCCTGCCGCGATCGCGCCCGCCCAGCCGGCGGAGAGAACCAGCAGCTGCGGTGCCAGCTCGTTGCGCTGGATGTCCCGGAGGTGGTTGCAGGTCGGGCACAGCCGCAGGTCGACCGGGAGCGCGACGATCCGCCGCATGTCGATGTCGAAGGTGCGCCCGCAGGCCGGGCAGCCGGCGAGGCGCCCGCCCATCCCGGTCGGTCCCGCGAGCCCGGGCGCGTCCGCGATGGCGTCATGCTGCCCCATGCTCGACTTCCTGCTCGGCTCCGTCACGCCGTGATCGGCCCGCTGGTGCTCGTGGATCGCGACCGTTGTTGGCGCGCTGGGGACTCAGTGGCTCGGCGGGAAGCGATCGGAGGGGCGTCTCCTCGTCGGCGACCACCCGATCTTGCCGTCGGCGGAGCACTGACCGGTAGGCCGCGAGGTAGCCGTCCGCCATTCGGCTCGCCGAGAAGCGCGTGATGGCGCGACGACGGATGACTCGCCGGGCGAGGCGGTCGAGCAGCCGAACGGCATGCTCCGCCTCATCCAGATCGTCGACGATGTACCCGTCAATCCCGTGCTCGACGATCTCGGGCAAGGCTCCTGCCCGGCGAGCGATGACCGGGGTACCCGTCGCCAACGACTCGATTGCGACCAGGCCGAACGGCTCAGGCCAGGCACCGCGCATCAGCGTCGCCCGAACCGAGGCGTAGAGCGGGTCGCGCGCGCTCGGCGGTAGCTCGCCGAGGAATTCGACGTCCCCCGTTGCGACCGCGGGGGCCACAAGCTGCTCGTGGAGAGCGATCTCTGAGGGGTCGTGGACCTTCGCCACGATCTTGAGCGGGATGTCGACACGTCGAGCCAATTCGATCGAGTCGGCCACCCCCTTCTCCGGCGCGATCCGTCCGACGAACAGAAGGCTGTCGTCGATGTCGCGGCTCGTCGGCATGTGCTCCAGTGGCAATCCGTTGTGGACGACACCGACCCAGTTCGCGTCCGGGGCCCAGCGCTTCTGGCTCTCACTGATGGCGACCAGCGGGATGTCTGTGAACTCGTCGAGCAGTCCTGGCATGCCTGCTACGTCGAGCCGGCCGTGGAGGGTCGTGACCACCGGCACAGGGGCATGCCGCGCGAACGGGAAGCCAAACGACTCGACGTGCGAATGCACGATGTCGAATCGGTCTGCCTCGGCCCAGCAGCGAGCCACCGCCCGGAGCATGTGGGCCGATACGTCGCCGCGGTAGCCCGTACGCCAGAGTGCGCGCTCGACCACCGGCCGCAGCCGAGCGTCGACGGTCGAATCACCGGACGCGTACACGGTCACGTCGTGTCCACGCTTCCCGAGTTCCGTCGCCAGGGCGGCCACCACACGTTCGGTCCCGCCGTACGCCACAGGCGGAACAGGCAGCATCGGTCCGGCCAGGAGCGCGATCCGCATCGGCCGGCTCGACTCGGCTGTGACCGGCACCCAGCCGTTGTTCCCATTCGCTGTCTCTGGTTTACCTTCCTTCATCCCCGATGCTTCCCGCTTCGTCAACCCGGTCGATCATGGCAACCAGTAACGCGATCCCGCTACCAGACCGCGACCGCCCAGGCCCGATCGTGGTGCTCCATCCCGCGCCTCTTCCGTCACCGGTCTCGTGGAACCGGGAGGATCAGTCGGGAGGCCCGGCACACATCGAGTGCCGGGCCTCCGAGGCTCTGCCGGCGTACGCCCCCAGCGCGTACGGGCAGAGCAACAGGGGTGTTCGGAGCGTTCGTGCCGCAAGGCGGCTGCTCAAGCTCAGGCGGCGGCCATGGACCGGCCCGAGTACGTCCCACCGGTGATGCGGCGAGTCGCAACCTCGACGACGATCCCGACGACCAGGCCACCGACCAGCGCGGGCACGAGCGCCAGCCCGTCCCACACCGGCTCGAAGGTTCGCCACGACACGATGAACTCGCTCGCGACGAGGGCGCCGATCCCAGCCGCGATGGCGTCAACGAGCCACTCGATGCCGGTCTCCGCGCGGCCGATGAACTGAGCGACAACGCCGAAGGCGATGGCCCCGGCGATCAGGAGCAACCATCCGCCGAGGCCCAGTGTGATGGCAAGGTCCATCCAAGGCCTCCTTTCTGGAATCTGTGATCCAAGACGGTCAATCCAAGCCCGCGGGCGATGACCGCCCGCGGGCATACGCGATCAGCCCTACGCGCTCGACGCCTGCGCCCCGGCCGTGATCTGTGCCGCGGGCTGGATCGAGATACGGGTGGGCCGGCTCTCCGCCGCCTTCGGCAGTGTGAGCGTCAGGATGCCGTTCTCGAACCGGGAGTCCGCCTTGTCCACGTCGATCTTGGTCGGCAGGCTCACCGAGCGGGAGTACTCGCCGTAGCCGATCTCACGCAGATGCCAACTCCAGTCGTCGCTGGCCTGGGGGGTCTCGGTCTTGGCCTTGATGGTCAGGACACCTTCCTGGAACGTGACGTCAAGGTCAGACGGGGAGACACCGGGAACGAGAGCCTTCACCGTCACGGTGTCAGGCGTCTCGTAGATCTCGAGCGGCATCGAGCGCGTACCCGCGCCGATTGACAAGAGCCGAGCTGGGTCGACGAAGCTCTCCTCGAACAGGCGATCGACGGCATCCCGGAGGGTGACGAAGTCACGGAACAGGGGCGACGCGAAGCGAGTGACCATGCCATACCTCCTTTCATCGGTCAGTCGCTTGGGGCCGGCCGCGTTCTCGTTCGGCGCGGCCGGCCACGCATCATGCGGCACTGTGTATCTAGCATATTGAGCCCATACATGTCAAGTAGTCGCACGCTCAGCGCGTGACTCTTGGTCTCGGCGGCAGGTCGCGCTGGGTAAACTGGTCTCCGATGAGCAGCGAGCCACTCTTCGCGCGGTTCAGCGGCAACCCGATCATCGTCGCCGCCGATCTGCCGTACCCCGCCAACTCCGTCTTCAATCCGGCAGCGGCCCGCGTCGGCGGCGAGACCGTCCTCCTCCTGCGCGTCGAGGACCGTCGCGGGATCTCGCACCTCACCGTGGCCCGCAGCGACGACGGGCGAGCCAACTGGCGGTTCGACGCCGGGCCGAGCCTGAGGCCGGCTCCCGACCGCCACCCCGAAGAGGTCTGGGGCCTCGAGGATCCGCGAGTGACGTGGCTCCCGGAGCGCGAGGAGTGGCTGATCGCGTACACCGCATACAGCAAGCTCGGCCCGCTCGTGTCGCTGGCGGCCACCCGGGACTTCCGATCCTTCACCCGGCTCGGCCCGGCGATGCCCCCCGAGGACAAGGACGCCGCGCTGTTCCCGCGCCGCTTCAGCGGTCGCTGGGCGCTCATCCATCGGCCCTCGCCCCTCGTCGGACCGTCGGATATCTGGGTCTCGTTCTCGCCGGACCTCAAGCACTGGGGTGATCACACGGTTCTGCTGCCGGCGCGCGCCGGCGCGTGGTGGGACGCCGGCAAGGTCGGCCTCGGCCCGCCGCCGCTGGAAACGGCCCAGGGCTGGCTCGTCGCCTACCACGGCGTTCACCGCACGGCCTCGGGTTCGCTCTACCGGGTCGGCCTGGCACTGCTCGATCTCGAGCAGCCGTGGGTCGTCCTCCATCGCAGCGACGAGTGGGTCTTCGGGCCGGCCGAGCCGTACGAGCGCATCGGTGACGTCGTCGGGGTGGTCTTTCCCTGTGGCTGGATCGCCGACGCCGAGCGGGATGAGCTGCGCCTCTACTACGGGGCCGCCGACTCGACCGTCGCCCTGGCGACCGCGCGCTTGTCGGAGGTGATCGAGTACGTCCTGTCCTGCCCGCGGCCGGCACCGTGACGCGTCGAGGATCGAATCTCAGCGAGGTCGCGCATCCGCTCGACGCGCATCAGCCAGGCGAGCGTCGACTCCGCTCCCTGGTTGGCGTTGAGCCCGCCCGGGCCCAGCCCGTCGTGGCATGCGCCCCGCTCGGGGTCGGCGACCTCGAGGCCCAGCTCGTTGGCCCCTAGGAACCAGGCGTAGGCTCGCTCCGCCAACCGTCCCCAGCTGTCGTCGCCTGTCGCGCCGTGAGCGGCCACGGCCGCTGAGAGGAGCGAGGCCGGTTCGATCGGCTGCTCCGCCCAGCGGGCGGGATCGCGTCCCGGCTCCCACCAGCCGTCGTTGCCGATGGGGCGCAGCCGGCCGTCCGGACCAGTCTCCGCGTCGAAGAGCCAGCGCAAGACGTCCAGTCCGAGGCGCACCGTCGCAGGCCGCTCCAGGTTGAGCCCGCCGGTGATAAGTGCCTCGGCGATCACGCCGTTGTCATAGGTGCAGCGCTCCTCGGGCCAGGGCCACTGCGGATCGAGGCTCCGGGCCCGGGAGACCCCCTGCTCGAGGCGGTCGAGGAGCGTGACCAGCACGTGTCGCACGCCCTGCGACGAGCGGGCATCGTCGAGGGCTGCCGCGCACCCGAGGATCGAGTACGCCTGCGGACGCGCCCATTCGAGCCGCGCGGCTGCGGGCAGCGCGTTGGCCAGGAGGCCCCGTGCCTCGGCGGCGACGGCGCGGTCCGGGCTGCTGACGGCCTCGCCCAGTGCCTGGATCGCACGTCCGTGAGCATCCTCCGAGCCGATCGTCTCCGGCCACCGGCCCGCGGCGGTGCGCAGGTTCCGGAACCGGCCGGTATCGGGATCGAGCGCCTCGGCGAGGAAGCGCAGGTCGACCCAGATCGCGGCGGCGGTGGCCGCCCCGGGCTCGTGCGCCTGGTGACGCAGGTCGACGCGCAGGGCTCGTGCGACGTCGTCCGTGCAGTAGCCGTCGCGACGATCCGGAGTGTGGCCAACAGCGAACTGGATGACACCTACCCGATCCCTGATCTGTTCGAGGTGGCGCCGCGCCGGTGGGGGCACGGCATCGACCGGGCGCAGCGCGCCGTGAGGCCGTCGTCCAGACCCGTCGATCGGCACGGCGACCAGACGACGCATCACGGCGCGACGCTCGACGGCACGCTCCGACCTCACGGCCGAGAACACCGCGGCGTACTGCGCCGCGACGGCCGGCCAGGTCATGGTCCGGCAGTGCGCATGGGCGCGCCGGCCGATCCGCTCGCGCTCTTGGTCATCAGTCAGGAGCCGCCTCAGCGCGTCGGACAAGGCGTCCGCGTCGTCGAACGGGACGAGCAGGCCGCGACCCTGGTCCAAGAGCTCCAGTGCGTGCGCGTAGGGGGTCGAGACGACCACGCAGCCCGCGGCCATGGCGTAGGCCAGCGTCCCGGAGGCGATCTGCTGGGCATTCCGGTAGGGAGTTACGAAGACGTCGCCCGCGGCCAGCCAGGTCATGAGCTCGTCACGGCTGAGGTAGCGATCCACGAAGCGGACCCGGCCGTCGAGGCCGAGCGATCGGACGCGATCCTCCAGGCCGCGGCGATAGGCCTCGCCGAAGCGCTTCCGAAGCTCGGGATGGGTGGTGCCGACGACGGCGTATACCGCGTGCGGCACCCTGTCCGCGATCCGGGCCAAGGCCTCGAGCACGAGCTCCACGTTCTTGTGCGGGCCCAGCAGCCCGGCGCTGAGCACCACCGTAGCGTGATCGAGACCGAGCGCCGTTCGAGCCGCCCGGCGGTCGACCCGATCGAAGGATGGCACGCCGTGGGGAATGACAGCGATACGGGCCGGGTCGGCGCCATAGCGCTCGACAAGGATTGCCCGGCCGCGCTGGCTCATGGTCACCAGGCGCGCCGACTGCTCGGCGATGCAGCGCAGGATCAGCTCCTGGGTGCGCGTGGGCCGGGTCAAGAGGGTGTGCAGGGTTGAAACGACCGGGATTGGGCTGTTCTCGAGCAGTTCCTTGACGTATTCGCCGCTCCGGCCCCCGAAGATCCCGTATTCATGCTGGAGGCTGATGAGCTGGACCCCGTCGTCGGCCAGGCACCGACCGAGGCTGCGATAGGCCGCGCGGTCGGATACTGCCAGCGTCGCGGCGACCGCCGGCGGATAGCTGAGCCCCTCGCCGCGATCCATGGCGATCACCCGCGGTCGAATGTCCTGTGGGGCGGCGCGCACTGCCTCGACGAGATCGTGGGTGAACGTGGCGATGCCACACTGACGGGGCACGTAGGTGGCAACGAAGGCCACCTGCAGGCCGTTCGACCCGACCGTAGCGGGACCTGGTTGGTTGATCATCGCTCCGTGCTCCCGACGCCTCCACCGACATACCAACCGCGTACGAGCCCGGTTTGTCGGCGAGCGGCGCCGCTTCCTTGGCCTCGGCCGGGACCCTAGCGGTCGCCCTGCGTGGGCTTGTCTGCAGGGCCCCGTTACGTGCTGGGTGTCCGAGTCGCGTCGGTGGCCGCATCGATCGCGCCCCGTAACTCGGCAGCAGACGCGTCGTCGGCGACTGCGTCGAGCCGATCGGTCAGCTCGAGGGTCATGCCCACCCCGGCGACGTTGAGCCCCCGCCCCTCGACGAGATACGAGATGCGACGCAGCCGATCGACGTCAGCGACCGAGTAGAGCCGCTGATTACCTGGCCCCCGCGACGGCACGAGCAGACCCGCTCTCTCGTACTTGCGCAAGGTCTGCGGGTGCAGTCCGGTCAATCTGGCGGCCACTGCCATGGTGTACACGGGCACGCGGTCCGACCCGCTTTCTCCACCCGGCGCAGCCTGACCTCCACGAACCATATGGAGTTATGTTATACGGGTCGTGTCAAGTCGTCATGCGTCGGTTCGTCGCCGAGCGCAGACCTGACGGCTCGATCCCTCCGTCGGATAATCGGCGGGTCACTTGATGATGCCGGCGACCTCCGCGAGGCCGGACGAGCGGCCCACTGGGGTAAGCGAAGGCGCCGGGCCCTGCCACGCATCGCCGCGATCGAGGTGCCGACGGGCCACATGGCCGAACATCCGCGCCGCGTAGGCGAGGGCACGCTGCTCACCGCCAGCCTTCGCGGTCCGGCGTCCAAGTCCCGGTCGCCGTCCCTCCGAGGACCGGATCGAGGAACCGCTTGACCGTCACCAGTGCCTCGTCGAGGTCCCGTTCCGCGAGATCTGGCACATCGTTTGCCACCCGGGCGTACCCGGCCCGCCAGCCTGGAGCGCTAGGGACGCTGAACGACGCGGGAAGCTCGACGCCTCGTCGCCTCGATTCGGACGCCAACGCCGTCCAGAGCGCAGCGGCGTCCACCGGCTGTGTGTGGGCGATCACCACCAGGTCCGCGAGGTCGCGATACCGGGTGCTGGCCTGCGTAGGGCGACCGGCACGGGGGTGCAGCTCGACGAGGGCGCAGACCTTGTCGGCGATGTGGTCCACGATCGGGTAGGCGCGGTAGTGGACGCTCATGATTCCAGGCAGCTCGACCGGTACCAGCGGTGAGACATCGTCGGGCGCGCCGGTCATGACCACGCCGGACACGAGATCCACGTGGAAGCGAGCGAACACCGTTGCGCCGAGGTAGGCGGTGATCGGGACGCGCAAGGTGGCTCGGCCCTCTGCGATGCGCCGGCCGAGTTCGACGGTGAAGCGGAAGTAGTCGCCGAGGTCGGTCGACGCGGCGGCGCGCAGAGCAGCCTCCGCCCGGTCGAGCCCTGCCCCGCGCCGATAGAGGTCGATGTCGAGCGTGTGCCGGGCAGAGCCGTGGAGGCGCGCGAGGAGGGCGGTCGCACCCTTGAGCACCCACGCCTCGGGTTCCGTGCTGAACACTCGCGCCAGCAACCGGTCGTAGGCGAACTGGCGCTGGAGGTCGGTGAGTTGGGCTCCGGGCCGATCGCGGGCAAGGTGACGGAGCCGGTCCGCGATCGCCTGGCGCAGCGCGCCTGGGTCGGTGTAGCGAGGTCCGCTCACGCCTCTCGCGCCTCGGCGATCAGTCCCTCACGGTTCGGAGCACCTGCCCGACGCAGGAGCTCGGCGAGGAGCCCGATCCCGTCGCCTCGTTCGAGCCCGAACCGTCGGGCGTATGGCCCGACTGCCTGGGCAACCGCGGCCGGGTAGTCGAGGACCCGTTCCAGCACCTCCCGAGTAATCTCGGCGACGGCATCGACGTCGACATGGTCGGTCAGCAGCTGCCCGACTATCCAGCCTGCCCGGGTCGTCGGCAGCCCGCCGAGCAGGATTCGTCGGTCCGATGGCACGCTGCCACGATGGATGCGAACGTCCGACCGCCTCGTCTGGCGTCGTCCCGGGATGGTGAACTCGTGAACATCGGCTCGCAGGTCACCAACGCCGTAGAGGCTAGCGGCCGAGGCGTGGGAGACAACGGCCACGTCAGGATCGTCGAGCCGCTTCCATGCGGGTCGCGCCGGATCGAGCTGCAGCCAGGCGGCGCGGAGCTCGAGATGATCAGGCTCCGCCGCCCCACGGACACGGTAGACACCATGCGCCACCCGCTCGAGGAGACCGGCCTCGACGAGCCTCGTCAGCGAGCGCCAGGCGACGCCGGCGGCCCGGGCCTGCTGGAGGGTAACGAGGCCCCACTGCCCTTCGGCGAGGTCGCGCAGACGGATGAGTGGACTGGGCATGCTGCGAAGTATAACACCCGAGTCATACTATGCAGCATGATTGTGGCTCCGGCGGGCCGGAGCCGGCCGTGTACTGAATCGGCTCGGCACACAGGCGAACGAGATCCCTCTCCCCCACCCCGTGCGGTCTCGTGAGTGGCTGCGAGTCGCCTTGGTCGAGTGCGTCCGATGCGGGCAGGTCGTTGAGCCCACGTCACCGATCCAGCGTTACTGCCCGGATTGTGCCGCTGCCCTCGGTCGCGAGCGAAGCCGGGAGTCCGTTCGGCGCCGCCGCAAGGCCCCTTAGCTTGGTGAGCGCGACCCTGGATCAGGGGACCGACGCTTGCCCGCCGTAACCATCTGGTCGTAGATGACATCGGGCGTCCGGCGCGCCAGGGTGAGGTCACGCTTTCGCTGGCGGATGATCTCGTGGCCGGCGGCGAACGAGATGAGGTGAGTGAGACCCTTCGATGGCGACCGTGTCGCCGTCGCGCACGAGCTCGGCGATCGCGCCGTGCATCGTGACTCCCTTGCCTGCAGACATGCCCGGACCTCCCATGTGGGCGCGGCTCATGCCCTCGTGCCGTTCGCCACGTCTGCCACGGCGTCTCCGAAGATCCGCAGGGCGATGGCCACCTCCGCCTCCGTCACCGTCAGCGGTGGCGACATCCTGACCGTAGATCGCCCGCACTCGAGGACCAGGAGACCGCGGCGGAACGCAGCCGACTGGACGGCGTCGGCATGTTCCGGGGTGTCGAAGTCGACGCCCAACAGGAGGCCCAAGCCCCGGGCTTCGCGGAGCAGCCCCGGGTAACACTCGACCACAGAACGCAGCCCGGCGAGCGCCTGGCGCCCGCGATCGCCGGCATTCGCGATCAGCCCGCCTTCCAGCAGGCCGATCGTCTCAAGCGCGGCGGCACAGGAGACCGGGTTGCCGCCGAACGTCGAGCCGTGGGCACCCTTCGGCCACGCATCCAGCAAGCTCGCCCGAGCCATCATCGCTCCGATCGGCATACCGCTGCCTATTCCCTTCGCGGTCAGGAGGATGTCGGGCCGCACGGCCCAGTGGTCGACCGCCCACATGCTGCCGGTCCGTCCGGCGCCCGTCTGGATCTCGTCGGCGATCAGGACGATGCCGTGTCGGTCGCAGAGATGGCGAAGGCCCTGCAGGAAGCCGTCCTCCGGTATGCGATAGCCGCCTTCGCCTTGGATCGGCTCGACGATGATGGCGGCCACCTCGTCGTTCGGGACGAGCTTGCTGAACAGCACGTCGTCGAACCAGCGCAGGTCAATCACGCGGCCCCAGGGCGCATGGAAGATGCCCGGCAGCAGTGGGCCGATGCCGGCGTGGTACTTCGCCTTCGACGCGGTGAGGCTGACCGACCCAAAGGTCCGGCCGTGGAACGCGCCGAGGAACGCCACCACGCACGGCCGCCCGGTGGCGTACCGGGCGAGCTTGATGGACGCCTCGACGACCTCGGTCCCAGAGTTGCCGAGATAGACCCGGACGGGGCCATCGACCGGGGCGATGCCGGCCAGACGCTCGCACAGCTCCGCGTAGATCGGCAGGTAGAAGTCAGAACCGCTGAAGTGGATGAGCTGAGCGGCTTGCTCGCGAATGGCCGCAACGATCCGCGGGTGGCAATGGCCCGTCGAGACGACCGCGATGCCGGCCGCGAAGTCCAGGAACAGGTTGCCGTCGATGTCCTCGACGATCGAGCCCTCACCGCGGACGGGCACGATCGGGTAGGCCCTCGGCAAGCTGGGCGATGTCCATCGCTCGTCGAACGCCACGTGGGCGCGAGCCCTGGGACCGGGGATCTCGGTCACGAGGTCGGGAACGGGGCGCGTGCCGGCAAGGCGCGACGTTGGCTGGATCACCGGAGCACCTCGTCATTCACCAGTTCGCGCTCGGCGACGGTGAGGCCGCGCTCGGCGAGGGCGTTGAGGAACGCGCGCGGGTCGAATGCGCCTTCCGGCGGATGCACGCCGATCCGTCCACCGCGCGCGACCATGTCGACGGCGACTGCGGCGACGGTGCCGGTGATGATGGACGAGGCGGATCGGCCGGCCTGCTCGACGGCGAAGTCGTAGGCCAGGGTCACGGGCTTCCCGTCGCGGACGCCGTCGACGCGGACGTGCTTGACGTTGGCGCTTCGGTCGGAGGAGCCGATGCCGCGGCTGCCGATGTAGGCGACTGCGAAGCGGCTCGGGGAGATCGCGACGCCGTCGAGCTCAAAGGGCGTTTCGCGATCAAGGCCGAGCTCGAGCAGAACCTTGATTCGGCGGGTCTCGTCGGCGGGGTAGCCGACCTTGAAGATAACGTTCCCGACGTCGATGTAGCGCGGCAGGGTGACCGGCTCCGGGTGCGGGACGAGGTGGACTTCCTGCTCGCCGTACGGATCGGCAAAGCCGACGCGCTCCTCGTCGGAGAACGAAGGACGCTTGACGAGCGTGCCGTTCTCGTAGACGGCGGATGTGCCCGTGCTGGCGTCGAAGCGAGTGACGACCGTGCCAGGTGACGTCCAGAGCGGGTGGGTGATGTACGAGTAGATGCGGATGGTGTCGACGGCATCGAGCTGGTCGGCACCGAGCCGGGCGACGACGTTCGTCAGGCCGGGTGCTACGCCGCAGCCGGGGACGATCCGGCAACCGGCCCGCTCGGCGAGCTCGTCCCGGTCGAGCTGCTGGAGGGTCTCGGGCCAGTACGAGCCGAGGTCCACGAGGTGGACGCCGGCGGCGATTGCAGCGTCGGTGACGCGCACGTTGTGGCGCATGTAGGTCGCGTTGAGGACGACCTCCGTCTCGGCGAGCGCTGCAGCGAGGGACGCCTGGTCGTCGACGTCGACGCGGACGACGCGCTCGGGGGCGCCGAGGCCGCGGAACAAGGCGATGGCGGCGTTCGGCCGGATGTCGCCGATCGTGACCTCGTGATCGGTGCGCTCGATGAGGTCGGCGATCGCGACCGATCCCATCTCACCCGATCCTCCGAGGACCAGGATTCTGCTCATGGCCTGGTCTTCCCTCGGAACCGCGGCTCCGCGTTCGTCATCGACGCCGGCCAGCCTGGATCGGGACGTTGCCCGGGAGCGGCATGGCTAGGCACCGAGTCCGGGGTCCTCATGGACCGGCTCGCCGCCCACCATCGTGAGCAGCACCCTGGCCTCTCCGATCTGGCTCGCGTCCGGAGCGAACAGGTCGCGGTCGAGGACCACGAGGTCGGCCGCCTTGCCGGCCTCGAGCGAGCCGGTCAGCCTGTCGAGATGGTTCACGTAGGCCGATCCGATCGTGAATGCCTCGAGGGCGGTCGGCAGGTCGAGCCGCTCTTCGGGGAGGAACGGCTTTCCGTCGCGGTCGGCCGCGGCCACGCGCTGGACCGCCACCTCGATTTGGAGGAGCGGGTTGGCGCTGCTGACGCTCCAGTCACTCCCCATGCACAGGGCGGCGCCAGCCCGTCGCAGGGATGCGAACGGATACTGCCAACGCGATCGATCGGGCCCGATGTACGGGATCGTCAGCTTGTCGATCTGGGCGCCGTGGAAGGCCCAGAGTGCCTGCACGTTGGCGACGACGCCCAGCGCCCGGAAGCGGGGAAGGTCGTCGGGGTGGACGACCTGGAGGTGGGCGATGTGGTGGCGCCCGTCGCTCGCTCCATTCGCGTGGCGCGCGGCCTCGAGGGCGGCGAGCGCCTCTCGAACCGCCCGATCGCCGATCGCGTGGAAGTGCACCTGGAATCCGGCGGCGTCGAGCCGGGTGACGTGACCCTTCAGGGCCTCGGGATCCACGAAGCTGATGCCCCGGTTGGTCGTGAGCTCGCCATGGCGGTCGAGATAGGGCTCGAGGACGGCGCCAGTGAAGTTCTCGAGGACCCCGTCCTGCATGATCTTCACGCTCGTCGCCCGAAGTCGGCCGATCTCACTCCTGCCGCGCCGTTCGATCAGCTCGTCGATCTGCTCGCTGCCCTTTCCACGTTCCCACCACAGCGCGGCGACGACCCGCGCCGTCAGCTCGCCGCGACCGGCGAGGGCCCGATAGGCGTCGAGGACCTCGGGGGTGACGCAAGCGTCCTGCCACGCCGTGATCCCGAGCCCGTGAAGGTGAGCCTGGGCGAGCCTGATGGCAGATTCGAGGTCCGCCGGGGTATCTGGCGGCAGGAGCGGCTCGACGAGCCGCATCGCCCCCTCGTGGAGGGTGCCCGACGGCACGCCGGAGGCGCCGCGCTCGATCCGACCGTCGGGCGGGTCGGGCGTCGCGCTGGTGATGCCTGCAAGCTCCAGGGCCCGCGTGTTCACCCATGCGCCATGCGCGTCCCGATTGCGCAGGAATACCGGTCGATCGGGCACCACGCGATCGAGATCCGCCCGTTGCGGCGTGCCGCCCGGGAAGTCGGGCATATGCCAGCCAGCGCCGCGGATCCAGGTCTCGTCAGGATGGCCGTCGGCGTATCCGCGGACGATCCGAAGATACGTGTCGAGGCCCCGCTGCTCGTGCAGGTCACATCGCAGTCGAGCCAGCCCGCCGATCGGGGGATGAACGTGGGTGTCCTGGAAGCCGGGCAGCACCATCCGCCCGGCGAGCTCGATGACGCGGGTTCGAGGGCCGGCGAGGGGCCGGACCTCGCGTGCAGTCCCAACGGCGATGATCCGCCCTTGACGGACCGCGATCGCCTCGGCGACCCGACGGGCGGCATCATGCGTCTGAACGCGGCCGCCCGTCAGGATGAGGTGGGCAGGTCCCGTCACTTTCGACCGCGTGGTCCCACCGTCGATCACGTCTGGACCCCGGCGTCGCTGGGCTGCGACCATGCCCAGAACGTCCGCTCGATGTCTCCGAGTTCGGCGGGCGCACCCTCGACCCGATTGATCCCCAAGTCGATCACGTAGACGTAATCGGCGATCCGGAGCGCGCGGGGGATGTCCTGGTCGACGAGGACGATGCCCACACCCGCTCCTCGCAGACCATCGAGCGTGGCGTACACGCCATCCGCGATGACCGGTGCGAGTCCCGCCGACGGCTCATCGACGAGGAGGAAGCGCGGCTCGGTCATGAGCACCCGAGCTAATTCGACCATTCGCTGCTGGCCCCCCGAGAGCTCGCCGGCCGGGCTCGTGCGCCGAGTGCCCAAGATCGGGAACCGCGCGTAGCTCTCGCCGAGTCGCCGGCGTGTCCGCGATTTGTCCCGGCGGAAGGTCCACGCCCCGATCAGGATGTTCTCCTCGACGCTCATCTGGGCGAAGACACCGGGCTGTTGGGGCATGTAGGCGACGCCGAGGTTGACCATTCGCTGCGGCGGCGTTCCGGTGATCTCGTTCCCGTCGACCGCGACCTTCCCGGCGGTCGGGGTGAGGAAGCCGTAGATCGCCTTCAGGAGCGTCGACTTGCCGACTCCGTTCGCGCCGAGGATGGCGGTCACTGCAGCGGGCTGCGCCCGGAGACTGACTCCGCGGAGGACGTCCAGATCGCGGTAGTAGCCCGCGCGGAGGTCGGTGACCTCAAGCATCAGACAGGCCAGGTGCTGTGGGGGCGATCCGACCAGCCTCGGTCGCCGGTGTGCCGGTCTGCCCCAGGTAGGCCGCGATCACCCGGGGGTCTCTGCGGACCGGCTCCGGATCGCCGTCGGCGATGACCACCCCACCGTCGAGGACGACGAGCCGCTCGCACAGCTCGAACACGGCACCGAGGTCGTGCTCGATAAGGACGACGGCCCTGCCATCCGTGCGGATCCGCCTGATCAGGTCGCCGATCGAGCGCCGGAGGACGGGGTGAACGCCCGCGAATGGCTCATCGAGGAACAGGATGTCGCTGTCGAGCATGATCAGGCGGGCCAACTCGAGCAGCTTCTGCTGGCCGCCGGACAGGGATCGCGCGTAGTCGCCCGCCATGCGCCGCAGGCCCACGATGTCCAGCGCGGCAAGGGCGTGGTCCTCGGCGTCACGGCGCCCCCGCGCGGGGTTGATCGCGAGCTCCGGGACGAGCAGGTTCTCGAGGACGGTCAGGCGCCGGAAGGACCGTGTGATCTGGAACGTCCGGCCGAGGCCCCGTCGCACCATCTCGTAGGGTGGCAGCCCATCGACACGCTCGCCGTTCAGGATGACCGCGCCGCCGGTTGGGCGGTAGTAGCCGCTGAGGACGTTGACGAGGGTCGTCTTGCCGGCGCCATTCGGACCGATCAGCCCGACAATCTGCGGTCGCTCGAGTGTGAGCGTCACCCCATCGAGCGCTGCCAGGCCGCCGAACCGCATGACGACGCCCTCGACGCTCAGCGCCATCTCACGGCTCGATCCCTTACCGGCCGGCTCCGGTGCCGGTGTCTCTCGGATGGCTCCCGTTTGAGGTTCTCCCGCGTCCGGGCTGGCCGGGTCGATCGTCGGCGTCTTCGGTCCCAATAGGCGCCTGACTCGCGAGGCCATCCACGTCCCGATCGGAGCGATGAGGCCGTTAGGCGCGAGTCGCAGGGTCAGCACGAGCAGGGCACCGAAGATCGCGTACCGCCAGACCCCCGGCTCAATGTGCACCGGTCCGATCTCGATGATCCGGAGAGCATCGAGCAACCAGACGAGGATTGCCGCCGCGATCGCTCCCGCGAGCGGGCTCTCCAAACCGCCGATGACCGCGTAGACGACGACGAGGCCCATGCCCAGAAGGTCCAGGATCTGGGGCGTCAGGCGGGGCGTGGTGTGGTAGTAGACGGAGGCCGAGAGGCCCAGGAGAAGCGACGCGAAGCTGAACACCACGACCTTGAGCCGCACGGTGTTCACGGCCATCGCGGCGGCGGCGTCGGCATCCTCGCGCATCGCCCGCAGGAAGAGCCCCAGCCGCGACCCGAGGACGATGTAGATGAGCCCGAGCACGGCGAGCAGCACGCCGGCCATGAGGTAGTAATGGAACGTCCGGTCGCCGGGCAGCTGCCCGACCGCCAGTGACAGGTTGCCCCCGGTGAGCTCAACCTCGGTGGCGATGACGATCCGGGCGATCTCGCTGAAGGCGAGGGTGAAGAGGGCGAGGTAGGCGCCGCGCAGGCGGAGGAGGATCACGCCGAGCGTCGCGCCCAGAACGAGGGCGGCGAGGGCGCCGACGATGGTGGCGACCCAGGCCTCCCCGAACGGCGTGCCCGCGAGCTCGCGGCCCCAGATGGCGCCGACGTACGCCGCGACCCCGGCGATCGCCACGTGGCCGAACGAGAACTGCCCGGCCACGCCTGCCAGGAGCGACCAGGTCGCGGTCAGGCAGGCCGCGTAGAGCGCTTGGCGGGCGATGTCCACCTGGTAACCGGATTCGGCCACCGCCGGGACAAGCCCGAGCCCGACGAAGATCCCCAGGACGAGGATGGCCGGCGGCACGGCTGCCGCGAGCGCGGGTCGGCCGCTCGCAAGCGCCGTCATGGCTCCTTCCTGCCGAAGAAGCCCTGGGGACGAAGGAGCAGGACGGCCAGGAACACAAGCAGCCCGGCGGCGACCTGGTAGGTCGCCCCCTTGGTTGGATCCGGATAGCACGCCGCCGTGAGGGCCTCGGTCACGCCGAGGAAGAGCGCGCCGGCGAGCGCGCCGGGGACGGACCCGAGCCCACCGAGAACGACGATCACGTACGAGCGGATCGCGGTCTGGGCGGCCATGTCCGGCACCTGGAAGTTGAACGCCGGAACGAGCGCGGCTCCGGCGATGCCGGCGAGCATGCAGCCCAGGCCGAAAGCGAGGATGAAGACCCGTCCGGAATCGATCCCCACGACGGCGGCCGCCTGGCGATCCATCGAGACCGCCCGGAAGCTTCGACCGAGCCACGTCCGGTACAGGAGCCAGACAAGGCCCAGGAAGACGAGGAGCCCAACGCCGCCCGCGATGAGCAGATCGATCCGCAGGCGGATGTCGCCGCGCTCAATGACCGAGGCATCGCGCCCGAAGATCGGGCGGTCGGTGTACCTCGGTGCGCGCACCCCGACCGGCGAGCCCAGGACCCCGACCAGGGCGTAGGTCATGAAGACGCCGAGCCCGAACGTCATCAGGATCGCGTACTCATCGGGCCGCTCGGCCCGGCCGGTCTGGATCGGTCGGAGGAGGGTCGCCGCAACGACCATCCCGAGCAGGAGCGTGCCGATCGCGATGACGGGGATGGCCGCGATCGCGTTGAGATCGACCTGCTGGAGGAAGAGGAAGGCGGTCACCCCGCCGAGCAGGACGAACTGGCCGTGACTGAAGCTGATGATCCGTTGGACCGAGTAGATGAGCGTCAACCCGGCGGCCATCGTCGCGTACACGAGACCGACCGTCAGGCCGTTCTGGACCTGGTTCACGAGGTACAGCCCGTCCGTCACGCAGGTGTTCGACGGATTCGTTCGCACGAACACGAACAGCAGCTCAGCGAGCAGCACGGTCCCCGGAATG
Source organism: Chloroflexota bacterium (assembly GCA_012026785.1). GTDB lineage: Bacteria > Chloroflexota > Limnocylindria > Limnocylindrales > CSP1-4 > UBA5189. The sequence goes on from VEOW01000134.1 coordinate 42,280, forward strand.
ATCACGTGCCGTCCGCGTCGGAGGAGGGGCGTCGTCCGATAGAGCCAGACGAGCCCGGCCGGCCCCGCGACGGCTCCCCAGATCCCGCCCGCCAGCCCCGCGAGCCTTGGGTCCTCGCGGATCGCCCGGTAGCGACGCGGAACGAGGATGGCGCCCGCGGTGGACCACAGCGGTCCGGCGAGCGCCATCCACAGGAGGAGCTCCATCAGGAGCCCTGCGAGGGGCGACTACCGCGGAACGGCGACCCAGGCCGTGCCCGCCGTGGTCTGGAGACTGGCCGGCCACAGTGTGATGGCATCAGCGAGGGTCTGGTCCTTCTCGGTGTACTCGAGCAACTGAATCGGCGGCTCGGGCCACTGGTGCCACAGCCAGGATGGCTTGTCCGACGGTACGGCGTTCGTCGAGTTGTACGCGAACTTGTACTCGCCCTGGGCCCCGACCATCGACGTCGTTTCGAGGGCCGTCACGATCGCCTGGTGGTCGGTCGAGCCGGCGCGCTGAATGGCGTCGGCGACGAGGAGAACGGAGTCGTATGCCTCGAACCCGTAGTTGCGGGCGCCGTGACCGAGGGCCGCGTTGGCCCGGTCGTCGAGGGACTTGGCGAGGTCGTTGAACTGTGAGCTCGTGAGGCCGACCTGCTGGAAGGCGCAGCCGACCCCGCCCGGGACGGCCGCCCAGTAGCCCTTGAAGTCGGTCGCACCCGGCCCACCGATGCAGGCCGCCGTGTCGACGAGCCCGGCGTCGATCGCGTTCTGTTGCAGCGTCCAGCCCGTCGCCGTGCTCGCGTTGTCGAAGAACACCGCGTCGGCGTCGGGGTTCTCGGTCTTGAGCCTCGACACGATCGCGCCGTAGTCGGGTTGCCCCTCGTCGATTGCGACCTGGACGAGCTCGATCCCGCTTCCCGCGAGGGCGGCCTGCACCGCCGCCTTCTCGCCGTTGCCGTAGTCGCTGTTGTCGACGATGTGGACGAGCTTCGTGGCCTTCAGGCCGTTGATCAGCCAGTCCCCGATGAAGCTCGAGTAGTAGGTCGAGGTCGGGGCGATCCGGAAGATCGTGGGCGGGTTCGCCGGCAGGTTCGGATCCTCGGGATCGCCGCCGGTGATCTTGTCGTTGTACGTCTCGGAGAAAACGACCGGCATCCCGGCCGCGCTGTAGGCGGGGATCTGGGCGAGCCCGCATCCAGAGTGGGCTTCGCCGACGACCGCGGCAACGTTCTCGTCGACCAGCTTCTGGGCCACGGACGCGCACACGTCCGGCTGGTTCTGCGTGTCGTTGAAGGCCAGCCGAAGCTGGCGGCCGAGGACACCGCCCTTGGCGTTGATGTCGGCGATGGCCTGTTCCATGGCCCACTTCATCTCGGTCCCGATCGCCACGTCACCCGGTTGCGACAGCGGACCGACGCCCCCGATGACGATCTCGCCGGCAGCCGTCGCACCGGGCGTCGCCGGGAGGCTGGCCCCGGCCGGCGTCGACGGCGAGGTTGGCGCTCCCCCGCCGCACGCGGCAACGAGCAGGACGATCGCCGCTCCGAACACCGGCAATCGAGGCATCCCTCTTGATCTGCGCGCGACCCGCAGTCGCGCCTTCGGGCCTGTACGCATCTGCCTCCTCCATGACCCGGCCGCTCCGCCGGCAACAATTCGGGCTGGGACGCGCAGCCCACGAGCGTGTCGAGCTATCTAGACACGCCAGGCCGGGAATGTCAATATGTTGAAGACGCATCATTGATCGCGATTCACTATGCTGATGTGCGAGGTGGCCGGTCGTGGAGCACGGGCCTAGTCGTGCGGCGCAGATGCGGCCGCACAGGAGTAACCGGTGAATCGTCAGATCAGGACGAATGAGACAACGACACCGCAGAGTCGGGCCGTTGGAGAGACGATCGCCCTCCAGAGGTCGACCCACGGCCTGACGATCGAGCAGCTCGCTCGACGATCGTCGATCTCGACCGGGCTCCTGAGCCAGCTCGAGCGCGGCATCGGCAATCCGTCGCTGAGCACGCTGACTCGATTGGCACAGGCCCTCGATATCCCGATCGGGGCGTTCTTCATCGGTTCGGCCGACGAGACGGACATCGTCGTCCACCCGCACACGCGCAAGCGGCTCGTCCTGGCCGAGAAGAGCCTCACCTACGAGTTGCTCGTCCCCGACCTGCAGGGGACGCTGTCCATGCTCCACATCGAGCTTCCGCCGGGATTCACGAACGAGCACGACCCGTTCCGCCATCCGGGCGAGGAGTGCATGCTCGTGATGAAGGGTCCGATCGAGACTCACGCCGAGCAGCGGATGTTCCTCCTCGAGGAGGGCGATTCCATCCGCTTCGCTTCGACCATCCCGCATTGGTACCGAACGTTCGACGAGGGCGCGGTCGTCATCACGGCGATGACGCCGCCGTCCCTGTGAGGCTGCGGGAGGTGGCCATCACGAGCGAAGGGAGTTCCAGCTCCACCGTTGCGGCGGTGCAGAGCCGACTCCTGTCGGATGCCAGCTCCCTGATCCGTATCCGCAGCGCCAATCCTCCGGGCCGGGAACGACCCGTCGCGGAGTGGCTGGCAGATCGCCTCGAGGGCATCGCTGACGGCGTCTCCGTGGAAGAGATCGCCGAGGGCCGGGCGAACCTGGTGGCGACGTTCGAGTTCGGGCCCGGCCCGACCTTTCTGCTCTGCAGCCACTCGGACGTCGTCCCCGTTCAGGACGAGGGGCAATGGGATCCGGTCGTCCACGACGGGCGGCTGATCGGACGCGGTGCCTGCGACGCAAAGGGGGCAGTTGCAGCGATGATCGAGGCATGCGAGCGGCTCGCCGAACGGCGGGGGGAGCTCCGAGGGACGCTGATCCTCGCATGCGTCGCCGATGAGGAGTCGGATGCGGAGGGGGTGCTGGCCCTCGTTTCTCATGGTCTACTGGCCGATGCCGCGATCATCGGCGAGCCGACCAGCAACATCGCTGTCCTGAGCTCGCGCGGGGCAGTCCGGCTCGCCGTCCGATTCCACGGTCGCGCCGCGCATGCGAGCTCACCGTCGCAGGGTGTCAACGCCATCTACGGGGCGGCCCGGTTCATCCTGGCGATGGAGTCTCTTGATGCGGAGCTGATCGCCCGAGGGTCAATGGGAAGCTGCGCGGCAACCGTCGTGGACGGCGGATCGAAGCTCAACGTCGTCCCCGAAGTGTGCACGGTCCACGTTGATCGCCGGCTTGGGCCTGGCGAGACGTCTGCTGCCGCCGTCTGCGAAATCGAGTCGCGCCTGTCCCGCGTGGCCGACGAGGCTCCGGGCCTTGCGTACGAGTTGTCGCCGGCCGGTATCACGGTCGAGGCATTCGACCTTGGAGCCGACCTCACGTTCACGACCGGGCTCCTATCCGCGCTTGGCCAGCCCTCGCCTGGCCCGATCTTTCGCGCCGTGTCGGATGCGCCGCACCTCATCGCCGCCGGGATCCCCACCGCGATCCTCGGCCCGGGCTCACTCGATACAGCTCATTCGAACAGCGAGTTCGTGGACGTTCAAGATCTCGAGGTCGCGGCCGATCTCTACGAGCGCGTCGCACTCGCATACCTCGGACGGGCTGGGCCGCACGGCACGCCAGTCGTTTCGACGGGCCGATGACCTTCGGACCGCTCCCGACCTACTTCTCAACGGATGTTGGATGGGATCGGCGGGATGAACTCCTGCATCAAGCTTCGCCAGTCATCGGCTACCCCCGAGCGCCTCGGTCAGAATGCCGCCCAGCTGGGCCCACTCGACGAGGAACGCGTCGTGGCCCTTCGTCGAGCGGAGTTCGCGGTGACGGGCCCGGACGCCGGCCGCAACCCCCTGATCGACCAGCGCCCGGACCTGCTCGGGGCCATATAGGAGGTCGCCGCCGATCCCGACGCCGGTGAGCCGGGCGCCTACCTCGGCGAGCGTCGCGAGGGCCCCGACGATCCCCCGTCTCCCCCGGCCGATGTCGTGCGCGTCCATTGCCCGGGCGAGAACGCGGTAGGTGTCGGCATCGAACCGATCGACCAGCTTGCGGCCCTGATGATCGAGATACGAGACGACCGCATGTCGGCCGTCGGGCTCGGTCCGGCGGCCGAAGCGCTCATCGAAATCGGCCTCGCTCCGATACGTCGTCATCGCCAGCTGCCTGGCGAGGGCAAGGCCCTCGGTCCCCAGGCGCTCGATCAGCGAGACCTGGAGGTGCGTCCAGGCGATCGCCAGCGGGCCGGTCGCCGCCGGAGCCGCCACCGGCAGCACGTGGTCGACCCGGGCGGGCCGCTCGAGGGCGACCTCGAGCGCAACCATGCCCCCGAGCGACCCGCCGGTGACGAGCGCGAGCCGGTCGATCCCGGCCGCGTCGGCAAGCGCCCACTGGGCCCGAGCCTGGTCCCTCGGGGTGACCGCGGGAAACGCCGACCCATACGGACGCCCGGTCCGAGGGTCGCGAGAGGTCGGGCCGGTCGTCCCGTAGCGCCCACCGAGGAGGTTGGCGCACAGGACGCCGGCCCCGCGCGTATCGAGGGCCAGGCCTGGCCC
>VEOW01000116.1 GCA_012026785.1 Chloroflexota bacterium
CTGGCGCTCGGCGAGCGGCCGGACGAGGGCCAGGAAGTCGGGCAGCTCCCGGCGGAGCTGTGCCTGGCGGCGGCGGCCGAGCTGACCCAGGTACTCGGTCGGAAAGACATAGCCGATGAAGGCGAGCGGCAGCGCGACCAGCAGCGCGAACGGCACGAGCGGGGTCAGCGCGCCCCCGACGGCGAGGATGCCGGCGCCGAGCACGAGCTTGGCCGCGTAGATCTCGGCGGGCGGCAGCGTCGCCGGGTCGAGCCCGGCCCTCACGATGTCGCGCTCCGAGACCTGCGAGGCGAGCGCCGGAGCGCGCTCGGCGATCCAGCCGGACACCGGGGCGAGGGCCCGTTCCCAGCCCGGGCGCTCGGTCGATACGAGCCGGACGTAGCGCTCGCGGGCGAGGCCGGCGGCGCGGACCGCGTCATCGCGAGCGGGAACCTCGAGCCACGGCATGAAGATCGCCATCAAGAGGCAGAACGCCGCCACGCCGGTCGCGAGGGCGCCGAGCAACGTCAGATCCATCGCCCTACGTCTCCAGCCTCGTGACCCGCCAGGACAGGACGATGCCGGCCACTTCGAGCAGGACCGCCGCCGGCAGGAGGACGTAGCGGCCGAGCGCGGTGTCGACGATCGGCGCCACGAGCTCCCGGTTGACGAGCAGCAGGTAGAAGAACAGGCCGGGGATGATGATCGCGAGGATGAGCGCCTGGATCCGCAGCCCGCGACTCTCGGCCGCCGCCTGGCGGGCGATCGACTGATTGCTGCGAGCCGCCTCGTTGAGGGCGCCGAGCACCTCGCCCGCCGCACTCGCCGGCTGGCGGGTCGTGGCCAGCACGATGAGGGCATCGAAGACGAGGCCGAGGTTGCGCCCGGCCTGCCGTGGCCGGACGGCCGCCAGGGCCTCGGCCAACGGCTCGTTGGCGTAGTAGCGACCGAGCAGCTCCTCGAAATCGGCGCGCACCCACCGATGGCGGGCGACCTCGACCGCGGCGGCGAAGAGGTCCGGGTAGGTCCCGCCCGCTGCGGCGCGGTTGACCATCGAACGCAGCACGCGGGGTGCTTCGTCGTCGGCGGCCCGCGCCTCGTTGCCGACCAGGAAGCGGAGGTAGAAGCGCGGGACGAACGCGCCGGCGATCACGCCGACGAGGGCCATCGGCACCGACAGCACGAAGCCGAGCAGGCCGAGCACCAACGGCGCGGCGATCGAGATCGCCAGGTACGCCTCCGGACGGACGTCGAGGCGAGCCTGGGCCAGCTGGTTGCGCGCCATCTCGATCCGTTGCGCTCGCCAGGCGGCGAAGCGCTCGCCGAGCCCGGGTTCCTCGGTCTTCGCAGCCGGCAGGAGCGCCATGAGCCCGGAGAACACGGCGATCCCGGTCGCGACGCCGCCGACGAGGATCAGGTCCATCGCTCGCCCTCCGCCTCGAGGCGGGCTCGAAGTCGTGCACCGGGTTGCCAGGCGGGGTCGCGGACGAAACGAGCCTCCTCGGCAGAGGCCGTCAGGTCGGCCCGGAACACGTCCGCCAGCCGGTAGCCATCGCCATTGACGCCGTCGAGCGCCGCGACCTGGCGCACGATCCGCAGGCCGGAGCGCAGCCGGCGCAGGACCAGCACGAGATCGAACACTCGCGCGATGTAGGTCCGCAGGTCGGCGACGGTCAGATCGCGCATCGACTGGCGGGCCAGGAGCTCGAGGCGGAACAGGGCGTCCTCGGCCGAGCTGGCATGGATCGTCGTTGCCGAGCCGTCGTGCCCGGTGTGGAGCGCCTGGAGCGTGTAGAAGGCCTCCTTGGGCAGCCGGATCTCGCCGACGATCAGCCGGTCCGGCCGCATCCGGAGCGCATTGGCGACGAGATCGCCCACGTCGAGTAGCCGGCTCTCGGCCTCCCCGCCGGCCAGCTCGTGGGGATGGATCGTCTCGAGGTTGAAGCGGTTGGCGTTCTCGAGCGCGAGCTCGGCTGTGTCCTCGACCACGCCCACCCGCTCCGAGGGGTCGAATATGTCGGTCAGCGAGCGAAGCAAGGTTGTCTTCCCCGCTCCGGTCTCGCCGGCGACGAGGACGTTGGCCTTAGCCCGCACGAGGCGGGTCAGGAAGTCGGCCATCTCGGCGCTCATCCCGCCCTCGGTCACCCAGTCCCGGCCGTGCGGCCCGCCCGGCGCGAGATCGAGCCGGAGCCGGTTGAACTTCCGGATCGCGAGATACGGCCCGCCGACCGGCGGAATGACGGCGTTGACTCGCGACCCGTCGGCCATCCGGGCGTCGCCGATCGGGTGGGAGACGGACAGCTCCCGCCCGGCGAGGGCCGCGATCCGCTGGGCGATCTCGATCAGCTCGGTCTCCGACGCGAGCGCCACGCCGGCCGGCTCGAGCCGCCCCGCGCGCTCGACGAAGACCGCCTCGGGCGCGTTGACGAGGATGTCGGACACCTCCGGGTCCTCGACGAGCGCCTGGAGCGGACCGAGGCCGCAGACGGCTGCCTCGACGGCCGCAACAAGATTCGGCGCGGGGGCCAGTTCGAGCTCGGGGTCTTCGAGGATGGCGGCGATCGCCTGGCGCACGATCTGGGCGCGCTCGGGCGAGCGGTCGAACGGGTTGAGGACCTCGGGCGTCAGGCGTGCGACGAGCATGCGGCGCACCTTGCCCAGGGTGGCCGACGAGAGTGGCGAAGGCATCGGGCTCAGCGGCGGCTGCGGGGTCATCGGTCAGAGCCTCGCCCCATCGTGGCCAGGCGCCGCGCCGACGAGAGGACGCCCCGGCCCTTCGAGGAGGGCGCCCCCTCGGTCAGCAGCGGCCAGACCGTGGCGGCCACCCCGCGGATCGGCGGCTCGATGGCCGCGTCGAGTGACCAGGCAGGCTCGCCACGCTCGGCGGCGACCGTGAACGTCGGGCTCGTCTGGACCGTCGCCGCGATGGGGACCTCGTACTCGTGGGCGTGGACGCGCACCGCCCGGTCGTCGTCGGCCATGTTGGCGATCAGGCTGAGCTTGCGACCGGCGCCCATGCCGCGGAGGACGTTGGCGAGGCGATGGACGTCAGGCAGCGATTCGAGCGTTGGTCGGACGACGCCCAGGACGAGGTCGGCGCGGTCGACGAGGTGCCGATGGCCGTCCTCGAGATGCGAGCCAAGGTCGGTCACGAGCAACTGGTAGCCGGCCTCGCGTGCGCCGTCGAGGAAGTCGTCGACGTGGTCGGCGCGGAACAGCTCGCGCTCGGGTTCCGGCTGCAGCTCCGCTCCGAGCGTCATCGGATGTGCCGGCGCGAGGGCCACATCAACGCCCGACCGCGTCGCGGCGACGAAATCCTCGACCATGCGGGGCTGATGCCAGCGGGCCGGGTTCGCCGCCTTGGAGATCGCGTCCCCATCGAGCCCGAGCCGGATCCCGGCTGCGCCGGCCGTGACCCGGCTGGCGTCGAGGAGCAGCACGCGCAGCGGCAGCTCGTCGCCGTCGAGGGTCCGGTATCGGGCACGGGTCGCGATCAGGGTGGCCGTCTCGACCGCCAGGGTCGTCTTGCCGACCCCGCCGGCGAACGAGACGAACACGGCGATCCGGAGTCCGGGCAGCAGGTGCGGGACCGGGGCGCGCGGCTCCGGACGCCCCAGCGTCGCACCTACTGACGGCTCGTCCGAGCCGTCGTCCTCCGACCGCACCGGGTGCGGGCGGAGCAGCTGTACAACCCCCATGACCACCCGCTCGCTCGCAGGAGGCCGTCGACCGTGCGCCTCGTCGGGTGACGCTTCGCCTGTCGGCGACGAGGCCCGCTGCGCTGCTGTCCCGGTATTGTCCTCGCTCTGCCAAGCCGGACTCCCGTCCGAAGCCGGATTAGAAGACCCGTCAGTGTGACCGTCGTCGCTTATCGCCGGCTTATCGGTGCTCGCGGTCAACACTTCTGCACCGACAAGCTCAGCTCGCCACGTCTTCCGACTGCGCAGGTAACGAATGGCGCGGATGAGCCAGCGGTAGGCGGGCTCGCCCTGGATGGGCAGCGCCGCCGCGATGGCGATCGGGCCAGCGCCGAGGACGATCAGGACGATCCGGACGGGCTCCCAGATCGGGAGGAGGTTGAGCGCCGCGGCCACGACCACCGCGATGGCGCAGATGCCGAGCTGGACTCCCGTTAGGCCGAAGGCAATTGGCTCGTCGCGGACGCCGTTCTCGGGGACCTCCACGAGGCCGCGCTCGTTCACGTCTCGGTCCTCAGCGGCCCCGGCCCGTGGAGCGCGAGGGGGATGAGCGCGAATGGGAGGAGTAGCGACAGGAGGGCACAGCCAGTCGCGAGGCCGAGCAGGGCGTTCGTGTCACCGACGGGCGGGGGCACCCCGTCGGCATTGAGGTGGGCCAGGCCCTCGAGGCTGAACAGGACGAAGACGATCGTCCAAGCGAAGCGCACGACGAGAATTGCGAGCAGCACCTTGAGCCAGGCGTTCGTGATCCGCTGCGTGGCGGGCAGCGCATAGGCGGCGAGACAGATCGGTCCGACCAGCACCATCAGCCGCTCGACCGCCGAGAGGGCGGCGTTGACCATCTGGAGGAGCGTGACCAGGATGGCCGCGCTCATCCCGGCCGACAGCCACGCGCCGTCGTTCCAGTTGTTGGGGCCCTCGGGGATGCGCGGGTCGAACGAGACCTTCTGGAGGACTTCGAAGACACCGCCCGAAGCCGGCCAGCCGGTCGGATCGCCAACGGCGTCTCCCGGGATCGAGACGCCGATCATGGCGGCGTCGGTGGCGGTCACGAACTGGGCGAAGACCGACACGAGGAAGATGCCGAGGACCGAAAGCGTGGCCCCGGTCACGAAGCGCGGCGTGACGGCACGGGCCGAGTACGCCGTCTCGCCCGTCGTCCGGGCGGTCATGATCAGGTAGCCGAGGATCATCCCGCCGAGCGTCAGGAGCGGGACGGTGATGACCAGGATCTTGCCGTACAGGGTCTTGATGACCTCGTCGGCCATCGGGTCGATCGGCGTCAGATAGCGGCCGCGGAGGCTGTCGAGCCCGGCCCGGCTGGCGTCGGACAGGCGGTTCGACCACCAGATCGTGAGGTCGCGGATCGGGTCGCCGATGATCGGGATGTCGCCACGCGGCAGCCCGTCCGGCGGCGCGATCAGCGGCGCCGGAGGCGTCGTCGCCGGCGCAGCCGACGACGGGCCGAGGAGCGCCCAGCCAGCCCCGCCCAGCGCGAGAACGACGAGCACGAGCGCCACCGGCGACACCGCTGCCGGGCGGGCAAGGCGCAGCAGCCTGCCCTGGAAGGCGTTCGACGTGAAGTGGGCCAGGCTGGCCATCGCGCCATGCGACTCAGAAGGGCTTGTCGATCAGCCCGTAGGCCACCGCGATCGCTGTGATGACCGACACGACCACGCTGGCGACAACCATCCAGACGAGCCCGAGGATGCCGTTCCCGATGCGGCGCTGGGCCCGATGTTCGGCCTCGCTGTTTGCGCCGGCGAGCATCTTCTCGATGCCGCCCCAGACGATGACCGCCGTGCAGATCGCGATGCCGAGGCCGATGGCGATCGCGACGAGGGTCGCGATCATCCGGGTCACCGGAGCGAGCGCCTCGCGAGCCCCCGAGGGAACCGAGTCGGCGGCGAGGACCGGTGCTGCGGCGATGAGCCACAGGAGAGTGGCTGGTAAGGCCGCGATAAGCGAGCGGTAAGCGAGCGAGCGGCCCGGACGCGGATCGGTCATCGCGCTCTCCCCGTCAGCCGACGGACGCCTCCGTCTTGACGCCGCCGCGGTAGTCGCGGACGAAGGCCGCGATTTCGCCCTCGTCGGCCGAGGCGAGGTCGAGGCCGGCGGCGGCGAACCACGCGACCGCCCGATAGAGCGCCCGCAGCCGGTCGAACTCCCGCGGGCTGATGAGCGTTGCCGCGAACCTGCCGCTCGACACAATGGTCAGGGCGCGCCCCTTGGCGACCTCCTCGAGGTTCGTCGCCAACCGCTCCCTGAGATCAGTGATCTGGACCGTTTGGAGCGGGCCGAGGATCTCACGAGGTTCCTCGTCGAGCCGCCGGATCGCCGCTCGCGTCGGCTTGAGCTCGCCCCGGACCGCGGCGCCCCGCTGGGCCGTCCCCGACACGAGCTCGGGGTAGACGTCGAGCGCATGGAGGGCCGCGAGACCGCGCTCGATCCGGCTCCAGCGTTCGGCCTCATCGAACCGGAGGAGGACGGCGGCCGGCACCCCGTGCTGCATGATCACGAGCGGGTTGTTCTCCGCCACGCGCGCGACGACGGCGCGGATCCGCTCGCGGACCTCGCGCATGCCCAGGGCCTGGAGCTCGCCGGCGAGAGTCATTCCGTGTCCTCCGCGAGGATCAGATCGCGGGGCACCGCACAGACGACGACGTCGAGGACCTCGTCGCGCCAGGTCAGTCGCAGCGGGCGCCGGCGGGCTCGAAGGAGGCCACGCCGAAGATCGTCGCGGAGCGAGGTGATGGACTGCGTCCGGCATCGTTCGTCGGGGAGCGCCGGACGGAGCATCGCCCAGGGATGGCCGTGCCGGAGGATGATGACGGTCTCGCCCGCCGCTGCACGCGCCGCGATATCCGCGATGTGGCGCCTGAGCATCCTGACCGACACGACCATGCCGCTACCCTACGTGCGCATGCGTCCGCTTGTCAAGAGGATTTGTGTACGTTCGAGGGGTCTGCTCGCCGGGCTTGTCGCCCTCGAAGGGAACTGGTCGGGCGGTATCCTCACGACGGAAGGATCAATTCGGAGGAGACGCTTGCCGGGGTACGAAGGCCGCCTCGAACTGACCTGGACAAACAAGACAAAGCGGCTGCTGGCTGCAGAAGACGGGTCATACGAGTGGGTCGACCCGTCCGATTACCGGGTCGCCGAGGTCCGCCTGCTCGAGGACGTCGGGGTGATCGGCGACGTCGGTCGTGAGCGGGCGGCCGACAACCTGCTGATCCGCGGCGACGCCTTGAACGCCCTCCGGAGCCTCGCCCGTCTACCAGAGTTCGCGAGGCACTACCTCGGCCAGGTCAAGCTCGCCTACCTCGACCCTCCCTTCAACACGCAGCAGAGCTTCCTGCACTACGACGACAACCTCGAGCACTCGGTCTGGCTGACCATGATGCGAGACCGCCTGATGCAAATCCACGATCTCCTATCGCCCGATGGGTCCGTGTGGGTTCATCTTGATGACTCGGAGATCGGGTACTGCCGGGTCATGATGGACGAGGTCTTCGGTGCCCAAAGCTTCGTCGCCACGGTGCTCTGGGAAGGCCGGTATTCACGCTCAAGCGACGCGGCCTTCTCGACATCACACAACTTTCTCTTGGTCTATGCGCGCGACCCGCAGACCTGGCGCCGCATCCGCAATCGCCTGCCTCGAGCCGACGAACAAGCGAAGCAGTATCGCAATCCCGACGACGATCCATTGGGCCCCTGGCGGATCATCCCGCTCGATGCGCCACAGATTCGCGCCAATCTCCAGTACCCCATCACTACCCCATCCGGCGACACTCGTCTCCCACCGCCAGGACGCCATTGGTCTATGACGGAGGATAGGTGGAACGACGTGGTTGCGTCCGGTCGTGCCTACTTCGGCAAGGGTGGCGGTGGGTCACCAGGCATCAAGCGCTACCTGTCCGAGGTTGACGACATCGTTCCGAACACGTGGTGGTCGCACGAGGAATGCGGCCACACCGACGAAGCAAAGAAGGAGCTGATGGCGCTCTTCCCTGGCGTGGAGCCCTTCTCAACCCCAAAACCGGAACGGCTGATGCACCGGATCATCCACATCGCATCGAACCCAGACGACATTGTCCTCGACCCGTTTGTTGGCTCGGGCACCACGGCGGCGGTCGCGCACAAGATGGGCCGTCGATGGATCGGGATTGAGCGTGAGGTGGCGACTATCGATACCTTCGCCATCCCGCGGCTCACGAAAGTCGTCCAGGGCAAGGACCCTGGTGGCGTTACCGAGGTCACAGGTTGGCGAGTCGGCGGAGGCTACCGTGTCATGTCGGTCGCGCCCTCGATGTTCGAAACTGACGACGGCCTCATCTTCCTCGCCGACTCGATGACCAACGGGCGACTCGCTGAGGCGACGGCGGCTCAGCTTGGCTTCGCCTTCGAGCCAAGCGCACCTTTCGCAGGTCGGAAGGGCCGTACGAGGCTGGCCGTGATTGACGGCGTGGTCAATGACGACGTCGTCCGGATCCTGGTTTCGGCATTGAACATGGGCGAGCGGGTCGTGATCTGCGGAACCGGCATCGATCCTGACGCTCGAACGGTCCTTCGGGAACTTCGGGCCGGATCCAGCCTGCGGAAGATTCCCGCGGCACTCCTCGCGGAATACCGAACGGGACAGCAGCTACAGCTGGAGCTGGCCGAGACCATCGCGATGGTGACGGACGGCGACGGTTCGACGACCGCCGAGCCAACAGGCACGGTCGAGGTCGCGACCCCCGATGGCTGACCTGCGCCTGTTCCAGGACGCGATCACCGAGATCGCGGCCCGCCTCGACCTCCGCGACCCGAACGCCGAGGCGGTGCAGAGCCTCGCCGCCGAGGTCTCCCAGCACTATGACGTCGATGGCCGTGAGCCGCCGTTCGAGTGCGTTGTCGACTCGGCCACGGGGGTCGGCAAGACGTACATCCTGGCTGGCTCGATGGAGCTGTTCGCCACCGCCTACGGGGTGCGGGACTTCGCGATCGTGACGCCCGGCCGAACGATTCTCGAGAAGACCCGCGACAACCTGACGCCCGGTCATCGCAAGAGTCTGCTCGGCCCGATGAGCTTCACGCCGGTCGTCGTCACCGCCGAGAACTTCGCGACGCCGGTCATGCGCGCGGCGATGGACGACCCAACCCAGGTGAAGGTCTACCTGTTCACCGTCCAGTCGCTGATCAAGCCCGAGGCGAAGACCGGCCGGAAGACCCGCGAGTTCCAGGAAGGCTTGGGCACGGAACTCTACGGCCACCTGCAGTCGATCTCCGATCTCGTCGTGTTCGCCGACGAGCACCACTGCTACTACGGCCCCGCCTTCTCGAACGCGATCCGCGATTTGCACCCCTGGGTGCTCGTGGGTCTGACCGCAACGCCCGACAAGAAGACGCCGAAGGACCAGGTGATCTTCCGCTACCCGCTCGCGGCGGCGATCGCGGATCGCCTCGTCAAGACTCCGGTCATCGTCGGCCGGAAGGACGATCGCAAGGACCCACTAACGAAACTGACCGATGGTGTCGTCCTGCTCAAGGCGAAGCGGGACGCGCTGGCCGCATACGCGCAGGCGTCGGGGAAGCCGATCGTCAATCCCGTAATGCTTGTCGTCGCCAAGGACATCGCGGACGCCGACGAGTACGGCGCCATCCTGCGCTCCCCCGACTTCTTCGCCGGCGAGTTCGCGGACCACGAGGCTGGGAAGCCTGTCCTCGTGGTCCACTCGAAGGCGCCTGACGAGGCGTTGGCGGCCCTCGCGACCGTAGAAGATCCCGAGTCCCCGGTTCGCTTGATCATCAGCGTTGGCATGCTCAAGGAGGGCTGGGACGTCCGGAACGTCTACGTGATCGCCTCGATGCGCTCGTCGGTGTCCGAGATCCTCACCGAGCAGACGCTTGGCCGCGGGATGCGGCTGCCATTCGGTGCCTACACCGGCATCGAGATCCTGGACACCCTCGAGGTGGTCGCTCACGAGCGCTACGAGGAGCTGTTGCGGCGCGCCGGCGTCCTCAACGAGGCCTTCGTCGACTTCCGGACGCGGGCTGCCATCCGCCTGAACGCCCAGGGTCAGCAGGTGGTCGTGAAGGAGACGATCCAGGCACAGAGCCAGCCACTCATCGCCTCCGACGGCGGGGCTGAGGGTGCCGGACCCGCAGTCGCGGACGACCAAGCCGACCCCGTCGTTACGACCGTCGAGGACCGAACGAGCCAGGTGGCCGCCGCGGCGCTCGCGATCCGGCAGCAGATCCTGCCGCGACCCGATGCCCCACGGATCATCGTCCCGATCCTTCGGATGTCGACGATCGAGAGCTCGTTCAGCCTCGCCGACATAACCGACACCTCGCGATTTCGCCGTCTCGGTGAGTCGCTCGCGGCCGATCCTGAGGCGGAGCTGGCACGGACCGTGGTTGCGGCCCGCGTCGTCACGGGTCCAGATGGGATGAGGCGAACGGAGTTGGTGACGTCGGCCGCCGTCGATCGCGTCGTGACGCAGCAATCCCTCTTCGACGGTGACCAACTACGGGCAAGGCTCACCGATCTGGTCCTCGCGTCGCCTTCTGTCCCGGCTCGCCGCGACCAACGAGCCGCGCTCGCGCCCATCCTGGATGCGTTCCTCGGCGGCCTGGGCACGAAGGGCTCCGAGATCCTCTCCGCGAACCTCGACCGTGCTGGCGCGCGGCTCGTGCGCATGGTCGCGGAGGAGCAGCGGGTGTACATGGCGAAGCCCTGGTTCGAGGAGGTCGTGGAGCTTCGAGACTTCGCTCCAGTCCGAGCGACAGATCGCGCTGTTTCAAGGGATCGGTTCGGGACCTTCAGTCGCTCGGCGGCGTACGACGGCTGGAAGCGATCGCTGTTCCCGGTTGAGTGGTTCGACTCCCGCCCGGAGCGCTCGGCCGCCAACGTCCTCGATGGGGCCGACGAGA
The DNA here is from genome assembly GCA_012026785.1 of Chloroflexota bacterium. GTDB lineage: Bacteria > Chloroflexota > Limnocylindria > Limnocylindrales > CSP1-4 > UBA5189. Next base: position 10,596 of record VEOW01000116.1, read on the forward strand.
TCACCTGCTGGGTCCGGCTCCACACCGGCGAGCTGCCCATCCTCTGGAATGGCTTCGGCCAGCTGTACAACCCCGACTTTCTTGCCGTTGAGACTGACGGCCGTCACTGGGTCATCGAGATCAAGATGGACAAGGAGATGACCTCTTCCGACGTCGCCGGCAAACGCGAGGCAGCCCAAAGATGGGCCAACCACGTCAACGCGGATGAGCGCGTCGAGGCCAAGTGGGGATACCTCTTGCTTTCGGAGACCGATGTTGAGGCGGCGCGCGGTTCGTGGCCCGCTCTCAGGGCAATGAGCGGCGCTCAGGCATAGGCGTAAGGGGAGGAAGAGCTTGGCCATCGAACTGGACCACAACGAACCACGTGCAACCGCTGACGCTAGCCCGGCTAAGCGCTTCTTCATCTACATGCTCGTCAAGGACATCGAGCTCGTGCCATCGGTCGTCGACCTCGTCGATAACTCGGTCGACGCGGCGCGTTTGCTCATCGCGAGTAGGACCGCTGCGGCCGGTGCGCCCGATGGCGGCGGACCCGAGCTGACGTCGGCTGTCGGCTCCGATGGGTTTGATGGCAGGTCGACGGACGTGGACTTGTCTGAGTTCTGGGTTCAGGTGACGGCGACGCCGGATCGGTTTGAGATCAAGGACAACAGCGGTGGGATCCCGCTGGACATCGCCGAGCGATACGCTTTCCGATTCGGTCGACCTGAAGACTTCCCTGGCTCGCCTCTGGCCGTTGGTCAGTTCGGCGTCGGCATGAAGCGCGCTCTGTTCAAGCTCGGCACCCGCTTCAAAGTCGCATCGATAACGAGCGATTCTCGATTCGAGCTTCCGGTCGATGTCGACGAATGGGCCCGGGACCTCGATCCAAGATGGCAATTCACATTCTCGGAGGCCGATGCCGCGTATCGCCCATCTCCGAATGACGTACTTGGCACCACGATCGAAGTCGATCGTCTTCACGACAGTGTTCGAGAAGACTTCGGCGCGAGGTCGGTCCTCGGCAGACTCCGTCTGGACCTTGAGCTTCGCCACCAGTCCGCGCTAGCAGCGGGACTAGCCATCAGCCTCAATGGCGATCCGCTCAGGCCATCACGCCCTGAGCTCGCGCTGTCCGATGTAATCGCGCCGGTGCACACAACTCAGTTGCTTCGTGCGAATGGCGAGACGGTCCAGATGGAGCTGTACGCGGGCGTTGCTAAGGCGTCGGATGGCGCGATGCGTGCCCCAGACGTGAGCGACGAGGTGGAGCCCGAGGAGTTCCTGGCAGCGCCCGAGGCTGGGTGGTACTTGTTCTGCAACAATCGGCTGCTTCTCGCGGCAGACACGTCAGAGTTGACCGGTTGGGGTGACGGCGCCAACGCGTTCCACCCCCAATACCGGAGCTTCCGCGGATATGTCTACCTGTACGGTGACTCGGCGTTGCTTCCCTGGAACACGACCAAGACAGGCGTGGATCGCGACAGCCGCATCTTCCGGGCGACCCGAGCGCAGATGGTCCAAGCGCTTCGCAGCGTCCAGAACTTCCTCAACAAGGCGAAGAACGAAGGCCAGCGCATTCCGGCGTCCGATCGGATCATCGCGCCGGCGATCGCGTCAACCCGCTCCGTGCCTCTTGCGGAGGTTCCCCTGTCCGAGGTGATGCGGTTTCCGGATCCGCCCGACAGGCGCGCCGCAGACACCATCAAGCGTATCGCTTACGCCGTACCGAAGGACGACTTCGATGCCGTCGCCGAGACGCTGGAAACGGAGGCGGCGTCGGAGGTAGGTAGGCGAACCTTCCAGTTCTTTCTCGACACGCAGGTCGACCGATGAGCCTAAGGAGCTACCTGAACCGCCCGGCCAAATCGATTGAGCGCCTCATGCTCGTCGACGCTTTTCGAAGGCTCTCGGCGTTCGGCTCACTCGCGGAGTACTCGTACATCGGCTTCGGTGCCCACGAATTCGTCGATTTCGAACTCCTTTGGCGAACCACCGGCATCACCGAGATGATCTCGATCGAGAAGGAGACACCGGTCGAACGGTTCCAGTTCAACCGGCCATTCGGGTCGATTGTGGTCGAGCCTGGCAGCAGCGCGACGGTGCTGCCGAAACTGACGTTCCGGCCCCATACAATCATGTGGCTCGACTACACCGCCAAACTCAGCACCGCCGTGATTAACGATCTCATCCTGGCGGCAAGCCGGCTCGGATCGGGGAGCGCCCTCGTGGTTACAGTGAACGCTGAGCCAGAGAAGGCGTTCCACGAGCGACGCCGCGCGGTTGTTTCGAGAGTCGGGGAAAGGAGAGTTCCCGCGACCGTGACCGATGGTTCGCTCGCCAAATGGGGTTTGGCCGAGCTCGACCGGGAGATACTGTCGGACGAGGTCGCGCAGACGATGCGCACACGGGCCGATCGCGCCGCGTTCGAGCAGCTCTTCCACTTCAGGTACGCGGACGGCGCGCGCATGCTTACCTGGGGCGGTGTCATCGTCGCAGACAGCGACCGACGAGCCTTCCTCGACGCGGATTTCGACGAGCTCGACTTCATTCGGCGAGGAGCCGCCGCGTACGAGTTGGCCCCACCCGCCCTCACCCTTCGCGAGATGCTTCGACTCAATGACGAGCTTCCGCTTGATGCTGGCTCCCCAGGACCTCTAGCCTGGCTCTCCCGGAATGAGGTCGAGGCATACGCGCGGCTGCATCGCTGGTACCCATCGCTGCCATGACTCGCACACTCAAATCGCCGCCCGCTAGCAGCAGCCGGGCGCGTGCCGTCATGCGTGGAAACAGGCGACGGGATACGTCGCTAGAGCGCCGCGTGCGATCACGACTGCATGCGACCGGCCTTCGGTACCGAGTCGACTACAGGGTGGACTGCGAGGGATCTCGCGTCCATGTCGACATTGCCTTCACGCGTCGCCGCATCGCCGTCTTCGTCGACGGTTGCTTCTGGCATGGATGCGATCGGCATCCCAGGTCCCCGAAAACCAACCTTGACTACTGGATTCCAAAGATCGATCGCAACCGTGCTCGCGACGCAACGAACACGATCGCTCTGCGGCAGGCCGGTTGGACCGTGATCCGTGGCTGGGAGCATGAGCCCGTCGATCAGATCGCCGACAGAGTGATTTGCGCGGTGGTCAATCAGTCATCTATGCGGCTCGACGCCGTGGCGGCGGGAGTTGCGATGCGGGTACGTTCAGCTCTCGAGCCGCTTCGCCAAGCGACAGCTTGAGGCGTTTCGCGTCGCCGAGTTCGACGGCCCCGTGGGCCACAGGCGTCACGCCAAGGACGGCGACCAACGCCGACGCTACCGCTCGCCCCAAAGGCGGAGGGACTGAATTGCCAATCTGCCGGAGGGCATGCCATCTCGTCGAGTGAAACCGGAACCAATCTGGGAATGCATGCAGGCGGGCGGCCTCGCGAACGGTGATCACGCGGGGCAACGAGTAGTGCACGGGCCGCACTGGCGTGTGACTGCCGTGCTCCCGTCCCGTTCCAGCTCGCAGAGTAGGGCTGGGCTTCTTCGGATCGAGTTTGGGTAAACGAGACTGCGGCTCCCGCTTCCCTAAGGGAATCGACCCGAGTCGCGAACGGACTTCGTCGCTGTGGACTGTTCCCGACACGCCCGTGAGGAGCGCCGGATTCCATCTTCGCGGCGCCGAGAGATCGTGAGGCGTGGTTGCGCCGCGAAGGCGCTTGGCAAAGGGGCTCGCGGCGTCCTCAAGTGCTGCTAGTTCGGCGCTCGACAAGACAAGCTCGTCGTCATTCGACTGCGTCGGGAAACGACGAACCGCGAGAAGGTCGCCAATGGCGTCCGCCGCGGTGAGGTGCTCAGCGCCCGCCGGCATGACTGGACGAGCGAGATCGCCTCTAACCCCCACGAGGAAGACTCGACGCCGGCGCTGTGGAACTCCGAAGTCGTAGGCATCGAGGATCCAAGGGTCGTCATCGAACGAGAACCCCGAGTCGCGCAACGTGGAAAGCAGTCGTCCACGGATCGCGTCGTACGCAGGCCTGAGCAGCCCCGGAACGTTCTCCAAGACGAAGCACCGTGGCTGCACTTCGGCGACGATGCGGGCGAACTCCAAGACGAGAGAATTGCGCGGGTCATCTGGATCGCGGCCGCCGATTGCGGAGAAGCCTTGGCAACTCGGGCCTCCGGCGACGCAGTCCACCTCGCCGGACCAGGCCCCCCCCTGAGCATCGAGATGGCCGCGAGCCGCGTCCACCAGGTCCGCGCCTCGCACGGACGAGACATCGCGACACAGGATCTTGGCTTGCGGGAAGTTGTACTGGTACGTAAGAGCGTGAATCGGGTCGACGTCGACGGCCGTGACAACGTCAAAGCCCGCTTGCTCAAAGCCCAACGACAGCCCCCCCGCGCCGGAGAATAGGTCGATCGCGATTGGCCGGGTCGCCGCTTGATTGGGCACTGGTCGTCACGACCCTCCGAGAGCACACGTAAGTGACGCCTACGCCGCGGCGCTGCACCATTATAGTTGGCGGGCCGCCGGTCAGGATGGCAGACACGTCGGGCCGCCCCCGACGGCTCGGGCACTTCCGGACTCCTCGCCCCTCAGCCTGCATCGTCGGTCGACTAGGCATCGGGATCTGCGTCCGGCGAGAGAGGCCGTCAGAGGGACCGCTCCAGACGTTTCACGCATTGGATCAGTTGGCCGGGCGGGAAGTCCGCGGCGCTGTTCGCTCCGCATGCATCCCAGAGCTGAAAGAGTCGCGCCTCGCGCGAGTTGGGCTGGCGGACGCCCCCAGTACCCGATCCACAGCTCCCCGCCGTGACGGCGATGTCGACCCCGTCGCCCTTCGCCGTTACGCGGACGCAGACAGTCTCGCCGTCGCGGCGGAGGCCTTGGACCCTGCGGATGATCCAGCCCTCGTCTATCCCGTCGCGCTGCTCACCATTGATCCAGACGCTGATCATCTTGGCTCCTATTCGGGCTCGTTCTCCGATGATGAGCAGCCGTCGTGACAGCTCGGATGTCACAGGGGCACGGTGGACCTGAGTGCGCCAGAATGCCCGCCTGCTGCCGGGGCGTCCGCCCCTGCGGATGGCTTCCCGAGGTGTATGGGGCTTGGCCCTTCACGAGGCGATCTGCGGCAATCCACGTCTCGGCGGCTATGACTCCGAACCTCAGTTGGCCAGTTGCCGGCTGGCGCTAGCATGGTCGGCACCATGATCAAGATCCCGGCCGGCTCGCACGGCATGGTCTACGTCCGCGTCTCGACCGCCCACCAGGCGGAGGACGAGCTGCCCGTCGACTCCCAGATCGCCGAGTTGAAGGCCGCGGTCGCCGCGGCTGGCGCGACGTGCGAGGTCGTCACGGACGCCGGGATCAGCGGCACCGACTTCGAGCACCGCCCTGGTCTGCAGGAGATCGTCGCCCGCGCGCGCGAGCCCAAGCCGAACTTCAAATGGGTGCTGGTTTGGAAGCTGAGCCGCTTCGGCCGCGACATCGAGGAAGGGCTGATCTACCGCGCCGTCCTCCGCAAGAAGGACATCGAGCTCATCAGCTACAAGGAGCCGATCCCGGAGGGACCGCTCGGCCAGCTCATCACCCACGTGCTGATGGCCGTCGACCAGTTCTATGCCGCCGCGACCGCCGCGGACGTTCTGCGCTCGCAGAAGGAGCTCGCTCGCCAGGGGTTCTCAGCCGGCGGGCGGCCGCCGGTCGGCTACCGGCGCGAACCCGTTCAGGTCGGGACTCGTTACGACGGGACGCCGCTAACGCGCATCCGCTGGGTGCCTGACCCGGAGGCCGCGCCTCGCGTCGTCCAGGCGTTCCAGATGGCGGCCGAAGGCGTCGGCTACGACCAGATCGTGGCCGCAACCCACATTTGTCAGAACAAGTCGAGCCTGGCCACGATCCTCGCCAACCCGATCTACCGCGGCGTCAAGGTCTTCAATCGCGAGACCCGGGTCGAGGGCGAGCACGGCCGGAAGCGCCGGCGGAACGGGGCCGACGACGTCGTAACAAGCGAGGTCGACCCGATCGTCCCCGAGCCGCTCTGGAACCGGGTCCAGGAGCTGCTGACGCGGCGCCGTGAGCACCGCCTCGCGCCGCAGCGTTACGCCGGTGGCTACGTCCTGACCGACATCCTCCGCTGCGCCTGCGGCGCCCGGATGGCCGGCACCAACTCCCGCTCGTACCGCTACTACCGCTGCGTCGCGCGCTGCGGCCGCCCCCATGTCCGGGCGGATCTGCTCGATACCGGGGTCATGGACCTCATCCGGCGAACGCTCATCACACCCAAGGCAATCCGGGAGATGATCGACGCCATCAACGAGCACGGGCGGCTCGTTGCCGCGAACCAGGCACCGGAGCTACAGCGCGTGCAGCGGCAGATCGCCAGCCTCGAGAAGCAGGAGGCTAACCTGCGGCGCGCCCTCCGCACTGCCCGACCGAACGCCGCCGAACGCATCGCTCTTGAGATCGACCAGGTCGCGGCTGAGATCCGCGAGGCAGTTGTGAAGCGCGACGACCTTGAGCAGGTGCGGAAGCCCCTGTCCACGTCCAAGAGGTTCGTCCAGCAGACGATGGACGAGATGACCGGGCTGATCGACGACGCCGCGCTCGACACGCGAGTCGCCTGGGTGCGCGACCTCATGGACCGGGTCACCGTGGACGGTCGGGAGGAGCACGCCGTCGCCATCTGGCGGACGGCATCCGACGACGGTGTTAACCGGTCGGATTCAGTAAGCAGTTGGCTCCGGCGGTAGGATTCGAACCTACGACATTGCGGTTAACAGCCGCCTGCTCTACCACTGAGCTACGCCGGAGCGGAACGGCTCGCGCGTCCTGATGACGGGCCGCACGGCAGGATACCAGAGGGCCGGGCTGAAGCCCGACGGAAGCGATGATGCTCGAACGCGCGGAACGGATGGTCCGGCGGCTCGTCGCCCTAGGTGCCGGTGGTGCCGCCGTCGTTGCTGTTCCCGGAATCGTGGCCTCGGCGGCCGACCGCGGTCGCTCGATCGGTCGGCCGGAGCTGATCTTCAGCCCGATCCGCCTCGCGGCGGTCGCGGGCGGTTGGTTCGCGGCCGCCATCGTCGCCTGGCGCCCTTTGCCGTGGCAGCCGAGCGCCGCCACGCGCTGGCTGCTGCTCGGGACCGGATTCGCCGCCTTCGTCGGCGGCCTGGCGTTCGCCGTGGCCGGCCGCCTCGCCCTCGGCTCGAGCTACCGCCCGTCGTCCACGGTCGGGGCCTCGCTCGCGACCGGGCATCGCCTGGTCACCGACGGCCCGTACGCGCTCGTCCGCCACCCGATGTACCTCGGCCTCGCGCTCATGGCGTTTGGCTCGCTGGCCCTCTATCGAACCTGGACGACCGCCTGGTTCGTCGTCCAGCTGCCCGTGCTCGCCGTGCGCGCTCGACGCGAGGAGACCCTCCTCGAGGAGGTCTTCGGTGACGAGTGGCGCCACTACGCGGCACGCGTGCCGCCGTGGCTACCGACGGCAAGGGCATGAAGAAGGGGGCGGCCGGAAGGTCCGCCCCCTGAGACTGAAGCGAAGGATGCCTACGGCACGCTCACACGGTTGCCGAAGATGTCCTGGTCCAGACCGCCGCCGTTGCCGCAGTTGTCGCCGCTGAACGGCGCGTCGGTTCGAGCCCGCGGACCGTTGTAGTCCGACGAGCCCGAGCCGGCCGCAGCCTCGGTACCGAGATCGACGCGGCACTGCAGGACGTCGAAGCCGTCCTGCTCCTCTTCGCGGGGATCCTCGCCGGGGACGACGTTGCGGTTATCGGTCCACGAGGCGTAGGCATCGAGTCCGGCGCCCGTGTCGACCAGGGAAATCCAGTTGTAGTCACCCTGGAACGGGACGTCGCGGCCCCCGAACATCTCGAAGTTGGGCTGGTGACCCTCGGTGGAGACCTGGATGGAGTCCCACGAAGTGCCGCCATCGCCCGATGTCGCGACGAACGTATTCACGACGTTGTCGTTCGGACAGGCCGTCGCGTCCTCGGTGTTGCCCATCGGCCGCTGGAGGCTGTAGCACTCGTCGGTCCGGCTGTCCTGCCAGACGACGGCGAGGCTACCGCCGAGCGCGTCGATGTCGGGGAAGAACTGGTGGCCAATGCCGCCGGCTTCGTCGACCGCGACCGGATCGCTCCAGGTCTGGCCGTTGTCATCCGAATGGACGACGTACACGACCGACCGCCCGACCTGGCCGAAGCCGGCCGAGTTGTAGCTCGTCTCCGACTCGGTGATCGTGTCGGGGTCGACCTCGTTGTAGGCGAGCCACACGCCGTCGTCGGGGCTCGACTGGTCGGCGGTCGAACGGGGTTCGAGCGGGATGCGGGCGAAGACGTAGCTCGTCGGGCATTCGAACGGACCGTCACCGCAGTCGCGGGTCCCGTCGTTCGGGGCGTACGGCACGATGCCGCGGATCTTGCCCGGCCGCGAGAAGCTCGCGCCGCCGTCCGTGGAGCGGACGATGTACAGGGCGTTCTCGCCGGGCGTCGAGGGATCGGCGAACGTCCGGAAGGTGACGTACACGTCGCCGTCGCCCTCGATGGCGATGTCACAGCCCTGGACCGAGCCGGTCTTGCCATGGACGCTCAGCTGCATCGGCTTGCTGAACGTGTCGCCGCCGTCGGTCGAGCGGCTGAAGAAGATCTTGTTCTGGCCGGCGCCGGTGAAGCGGCTCCAGCAGACGTAGACGTTGCCCTCGGTCTCGGCGTTGGCCGTCCGGTCGACCTCGAGCATCGGCTTGTCCTGGAAGATGCCCCAGAAGTTCCGCGACGGCGTGCCGACGCCCACGATCCGGGTGAACTGGTAGTCCGCGGGATAGTCGGGTGCCCCGTCGATCTCGACGTCCTGGGCGTCGTAGCGGGCGACGTAGACGTGACCGTTGATGCCGCCGGCGCGGTTGAAGCTGATACCACCGACATACAGGTTGCCGTCGTTGTCGAAGGCGGCGATGGGATCGCCGGCCTCGGTGTTGTTGCCGAACAGCGGCGACTCCTGGCCCTCGTCGGAGGTGTCGGCCGGGTAGCCGGGCACGTACGAGCGGGTCCACGTCTCGCCGCCGTCTCGCGAGTAGCCGAAGCCCTGCCAGCCGGCACCGAGGTCCGACATCGAGTAGTCGTTCCAGCCGGCGACGATGGTCTGGGGATCGGTCGGGTCGAAGATCGCGAACGGCTCATTGGCCTGGCGACGGCTGCCGCCGTCGTTGGGATCGACGTCGCCGCCTGATGGATCGACCGGCGTGTCGTCCGAGCTCGGGTCGTTGCAGTGTTCGATCGCCTGGTCCGTCCCGCCGTCGTGGCGAACACAGGCGCCGCTGGTGACGTCGTCGTCGGTGCCGCCGACCACGGCGACCGCGAGCGCCGGGGTCAGGGTCGCAGCGACCATCGCACCTCCGGCCAGCAGGGCGACGACGAGGCGTCGAGCGCGTGAATCTGGACGCATCCGGGCAACTCCTCCGTTGCAGCTCCGCACGCCGGACCGCGGCTGCGTTGCGGGGGTGCGGCGCGCGGTCACGCTACTCCCGACGGCCGGACCGGCCGCCCCCGAGGGCGTTGCGGTTTGCGCCGGGGTCTTGCAGCCACCTATCGTCGCCCGTCGGCCCCGGTACGGCGGGCCGGGTGGCACTTGGCGATGCGGTTCGGGTCGGCGACCATCGGCGAACCCGACCGGAGGCGCACCCGATGACCGCGATGGCGACGACGATGACGCCGCTCGAATGGCTGCTCGAACCGGAGACACCGGCTGTCCGGCACCTCGCCCTGCGCCGGCTCCTCGATCGGCCCGTTGACGACCCCGACGTCCTCGAAGCGGAGGCCGCGGCAATGGCGTCCGACCCGATCGCCTCGATCCTCGCCGAGCAGCATCTCGAGGGCTACTGGGAGCGTCCCGGTGCCGGCTACGCGACGAAGTATCGCGGCACGGTCTGGCAGCTGATCTTCCTCGACCAGCTCGGTGCCGATCCGTCCGACGAGCGTGTGCGCCGGGCCTGCGAGTACGTCCTCGCGCACAGCGTCGCCTCGAGCGGCGGATTTGCCGCCTCGGGCTCGGCGGTCGACCGGCCGCCACCGCCGTCGGGTGTCATCCACTGCCTCAACGGCAACTTGCTGCGAGCGCTGATCGGCTTCGGCTGGCTGGCCGACCCCCGCGTCCGGGGCGCCATCGAGTGGGAGGCTCGGGCCATCACCGGCGAGGGCATGGGTCGCTGGTACGCATCGGGTACGAGCGGGCCGGGCTTCGCCTGCGCCGCGAACGAGAACCTCCCGTGTGGCTGGGGTGCTGCGAAGGCCCTGCTCGCGCTGGCACGCGTCCCGCTCGCCGCCCGGACCGCGCTCGTCAGCCGGGCCATCCCGGCCGGCGCCGCGTTCCTGCTGTCGCGCGACCCGGCCGTCGCCGATTACCCGATGGGTTGGGGCAACACGCGCCCCAGCGGCTCGTGGTTCCGGCTCGGCTTCCCGTCGGGCTACGTGACCGATGTCCTCCAGGTCCTCGAGGCTCTCGGCGAGCTCGGGCTCGGCGCGGATCCTCGCCTCGGACGGGCCTACGCCTGGCTGAGGCTGAAGGCCGATGCCGACGGCCGCTGGCGCAACGAGTACGCCTACAACGGCAAGACGTGGGTCGATTTCGAACCGCAGGGCCGGCCGAGCAAGTGGGTGACCCTGCGAGCCCTGACCGTCCTTCGCCGGGCTGGAGCCTGAGGGCTTCCAACCACCCCGCTCGAGCCGCTATCGTCGCCGTCCATGAAGGGAGGGCGCGGCCTCGGCGTGCTTCTGCTCGTCGTCGGGCTCGGGCGCATCATCGTGGGCACCGTCGGCGCAGCGGGGGCTTTCGAGGCCCGGCCGTCTCCCATTCCGACGCAGTCGCCGCTGACGACCCCGTCATCGAACCCGACCGCGGCACCATCGCCGACTCCCTCGGCCACACCCAGCCCGACAGCCAGCCCGATACCCGCCCCGACGCCGGAGCCAACCGTCGACGTCGAAGCCCTCGTTGGAGCCTTCTTCGTCGAGCTCCAGGCGGCGCTCCGAGACGGCCGCGCGGCCGACATGGTCGACGCCCTGGCGCCGGCGGTCTTCGAGCGCTATGGCCGCGAGGCCTGCGAGACGCAGCTGGGTGGGCAGCCTGCCGAACCCGGTCGGGCATTCGAGATCCTGGCGGTCGGCGCGCCCGCCGCCTGGGACTACGTGACCGACGGGCGCTCGACGACGATCCCCGACGCCATCGCCGTGCAGGCGCGGGTGACCGGACCGACGGCCAGCGGCGACACGACCGTTGAGCGCGAGCTACATGTCCAGGTCGTCGACGGCGAGGTGCGCTGGTTCAGCGACTGCGGGACTCCGCTCGGCTGAGGGACTGGCTCGCCAATCCGAGCTGCCTGGTCAGCGGGCCTCGAACTGGAGCCCGCTGCCGCCGGCCTGCAGCACCAACGTTGACGCTCGAATGGTGGGTTGGACGTTCCCGGCCCCAAGCACGGTCATGACGGCGGTTTCGACCTTCGCGGTGTCGTCGACGCAGGCCCGCTTGGTCAGGGCGATCGGCTCGAACCTGATGGTCGAACCTTCCAGGGCCCAGCGGCCGCCGCCCTGGTTGCAGCCGGTTTGGACCTCGAGCGTGCTGTCCTCGAGGAAGCGGAGGCTGGCGACGACGCCCTCCGGAATGCTGGACACGGCGCCGTCCGCGCCGGCGCCGCTGATCAGCGCGACGAGAACCCACGTCGGTCCGACGAGCGGCCGATCGGGGTCGGCGACGCGGCGGTCGAGGAGGCGGATGACGGTCGCACCGGAGGTGAGCGTGAGGTTGTCGCCTGCGAGCTGGACGGTCGGGCGAGAGGACAGGAACGCCACCAGCCAGTCGTCCTGGGCGTGCCGCTCCGGGTCGCAGCCCATCTCCGTCATGCCACCGCCTTCGAACACCAGCTGCCCGCCATCGAGGCGGTAGGTTCCGCCGATGGTGTTGCAGCCGGCCTGGGCGCCGAGGTTGCCGGGCGTGAAGCTCAAGCGAATCTGGGTGCCCGGGACGAGCGGCTTGTTGACGCCGGCCTCGGTGACCGCCACGGACAGGAAGTCGCGGCCGTCGAGGGCCGCACTGCTTGCGGGGCTGCAGCCGGCCAGCGCGGAGGTAAGGGCGGTGGCGAGGGCGAGGAGCAGCGCGACCTTCTGCATGCCCCGCTGACGCGAGGGGTGCCGCTGCGGTTCCCGCACCCGCGATCACGCCCCACTGTTGCCCCGGCTCCCGGACCCCATCCCGTCCGGCGACGACCGTGTGCCGCGGCGGTTCCGTTCGGCGGCTGGCGTTCCCGATTCCCACTGCATGGTCGCCGTACGCGCAAGCGGTGGCACAAGGCCTCGCACGAGGACAGCCGCGCCCCGTCACGCTCGCGATTGGCGCCGATTCCACGCCAACAACCTCAGGGTGGTGCCCGCCGCACCCCGACAGCGCCCGCTACTAGCCGCGCTTGTGCTTTCGGCGCCCATGCAGTGGTCACGGACGAGCTCAACGCGGGTGAGGTGGCGGGGAAACGGGGCCGGGGAAACGTTGGCGGAGAAAGCGTGGCGGAGAAAGCGTGGCGGTCGCGGCTTCCGCCCGTCCGCGCTAGCCTCGCGCGGTGACTCTCGCCATGGGCAATCCGATCGTGACCGTCGACGAGCTCGCCGCTCTGACCGACGAGCGGCCAGCAGACCGCCTCGTCGTCGTCGACCTGCGGTGGGTGCTGGGACAGCCGGGGGCGGGCCGCACGGCATATAACGCGGGCCATCTGCCCGACGCAATCTTCCTCGACCTCGACGACGACCTTTCCGATCCGAACGGGCTCGGCGCCCCGGGCCGCCATCCCCTCCCCACGCCCGACGCGTTCGTGGCTCGAATGGCGGCCGCCGGCATCGGCGACGGTTCGACCGTTGTTGGCTACGACGACGCCGGCGGCTGGGTGGCCGCGCGGCTGTGGTGGATGCTCGACAACCTCGGGTTCGGACGGCGGGGTATCGACGGCGAGCGGGTCGCCGTCCTCGACGGCGGGAGCGGCGCCTGGAGTGCCGGCGGTCGGCCGCTCGAGCGGGAGGCGGTGACGCTGCCACCAACCCAGCTGACGCTTCAGGGACCGTGGTCCGGGGTGATCACGCGCGACGAGCTGCGCTCCCGGCTCGGGGCGGTGACGCTGCTCGACGCCCGGGCCGCCCCACGCTACCGCGGCGAGACCGAGCCCATCGATCCCGTCGCCGGCCACATCCCCACGGCGCTCAGCGTGCCCCATTCGGTGAACCTCGACGAGCAGGGGCGCTTCCTGCCGCCGGCCGAGCTTCGAGCGCGCTTCGAAGCCCTCGCTACTGCGGGCGGGCCGAACCGCGAGGTCGTGACGTCGTGCGGCAGCGGAACCTCCGCCTGCCACCACTCGGTCGCGATGCGCGCCGCCGGCCTGCCGGACCCGATCCTGTACGTCGGCTCGTATTCCGACTGGAGCCGGTCCGGCGAGCCGATTGCGACAGGCCCGGAACCTGGGGAACCCCCGTCCATCGGCTGACGCTATGCTCCCGGCCAGTCGAACCGAGGGCGTTCGACGTGGGCGGAAGGCAAGGTGAGCGCGATGATCGACAGCCGGTCGATCACCCTTCGAGAGTCGCCGGAGCTCCGCGAGCTCGTCTTCGAGTTCTATCGTCGGATGCTTGCCGGTGAGGCGGATGCGGCCAACGACCTCATCTCGCACGACCCGGCGACGCTGATGATCGGCAGTGCCGGCGAGTGGGTCCAGGACCAGGAAGCGCTGCGGTCCGGGCGCTTGGAGGCGGGAGAGGGTCTCGAGCCTGGGTCGTCACCGGTCGCCTACGAGGCGGGCGACCTCGGTTGGTTCGCCGATCAGCCGACGTGGATCTTCGGCGACGGCTCGCGGGCCCAGATGCGAATGACCGCCGTGCTGGCCCGCGAGCCGGCCGGTTGGCGCATCGTTCACGCCCACCTCTCGGTCGCCGTCCCCGACGACGAGTGCGTCATGCTCCAGCGCCGCTGGCGGCACGGGATTCCCGCCCCGGACTGAGCGCCCGGCCCGGTCCGGAACGCGACGGAGCCTGCTCGAACGACGCTAGCTGCGCTGCGCTCGCAGCATCCAGCGCTGCTTGTCCAGGCCCTGGATGATCCCGATCAGCAGGTCCTGGCTCGCAAGGTCGCCCTCGATCGCGGCGGCGCGATCCGCGACGCGCCTCGCGACGAGCGCAACCCGCTCGTCGAACGCCTCGACCACGTCGCGGTCGGCCAACGGCCCGGCCGGCAGCCGGTCCAGGTCAGCGGTCGCCGCGACGGTCTCGGTCCGGCCATCCGCCGCTTCGCCGATCGCGGTCAGCCGCTCGGCGACCTCGTCGTACCAGTCGCGATACTGGCCGACAAACGCATCGAGCTGCTCGTGAACGGGCTTGAAGAATGGGCCCTCGACGTTCCAGTGGGCCTGCTTGCCCTGGAGCGCGAGCTCGATCAACTCGACGAGCGTCCCCTGCAGGGCGACGGCGGGTGGGATCGCCGTTGGGGGCGGGACGGTCCTGGCGATGGACGGTTCGAGCACCTGTGTCATGGCGTGACCTCCGAGTTCTGGGCTCGGGCTCGATTCTCGATGGCGCCGCAGCCCCGGCGCATCTGCCGAACGGACCGATAGCCCCGGATGGAAGGATCGGGGTCACCACGACTCGTTCCGGACTGCCCCGGCCTGCGCCCTGCGGGTCGGGCCCTCGTTGTTCTCCAATGTTCATGGCAGGCGCATTGGATACAAGGATGGCGCCTGCGGCGAGTCACGGGGTCCCCAGGCCGCAGCTGGGTGATCCGCGCCACGTTCGACGCGGGACAGATGGGGCTTGGGACTCGCGCGTCGCGGCCCGAGTTCTTCACTAACGTGCCGGGGGTGGGCATTGGAGACGAACGCGGCGATCGGCCCGCGGCCGCGGCGGTTGCCTCCCCGCGAATGCGCAAGAATCCCCGGCGAGCAGGCATCGCCAACGCTGAGGTTCCGATGCACGTCGTGATCGAACCCCTCGTCGAGAAGCACTGGCCGGCCCTTGAGGCCTTCTTCCGCGAGGGTGGCGACCCGCGGTGGTGCTGGTGCCAGTACTGGCGCCTGCGGGCGAAGGACTTCTCGGCGCTGAAGGTGCCGCAGCTGCGTGAGCGGCTGCACGAGCAGGCTCGATCCGCGGAGCCGCCGGGCCTGGTGGCCTTCGACGGCGACCGGGCGGTCGGCTGGGTCAGTCTCGGTCCGCGGACCGAGTTCGAGCGAATCGTCCGTTCGAAGGTCATTCCGACGGTCGACGAACGACCGGTCTGGTCGATCGTCTGCTTCGCGGTTTCGGGCTCGGCGCGGGGCCAGGGTGTCGGGCGGGCACTCATCGAGGCTGCGATCGAGTACGCCCGAGAGCGTGGCGCCGAGGCCCTCGAGGCCTACCCCATCGCCCTCGACAGGACGGCGGACGTCAGCGCCGAGGCCGCCTTCACGGGCACCCTCCCGATGTTCGAACGGGCGGGCTTCGAGGTCGTCGCCGAGCGGGCGTCCGACCCATCGAGCCGCCACCGGCGGGTGGTTGTCAGGCGCGAGCTGCTTCCCGAGCCTCCTCGGCCTCCTCGGCCTCCTCGGTCTCCTCGGTCTCGATGACCCGCATGACCGCGTTGATGAGCGCGAGGTGGGTGAAGCCCTGCGGGAAGTTGCCGAAGTGGCGGCCCGTCGTCGGGTCGATCTCCTCGCCGAACAGCTCGAGCGGCGAGGCGTAGGACAGGACCTTCTCGCAGAGGCGCCGGGCCTCGTCGACCTCGCCGATCTCGATCAGCGCGGTGACGAGCCAGAACGAGCAGATCACGAATGTCGCCTCGTGGCCGGACAGCCCGTCGTCGGTCTCGTCGGTTCGATAGCGCAGCACGAGGCCGTGGACGGTCAGCTCGTTGGCAATGGCCTCGACGGTGTTTCGAACCCGCTCGTCGGTCGGCGGCAGGAATCCCAGCAGCGGGATGAGGAGCACCGAGGCGTCGAGCGCGGTCGTGTCGTAGTGCTGGGTGAAGACGCCACGCTCGTCGACGCCGTTGGCCAGGACGTCGGCATGGATCTCGTCGGCCACGGCCTGCCAGCGGGCGGCGAGGTCGAGGTCGTCGCGCAGCCGGGCCAGCCGGGCGCCACGATCGAGGGCGACCCAGCACATGACCTTCGAGGAGGTGAAGTGGCGGGCCGGCCCTCGAACTTCCCAGATGCCCTGGTCGGGCTCCCGCCAGTGTTCGATCGCCTGCTCGACCTGGGGCACCAGCATCTCCCAGACCTGTTCGTCGAGGCGATCGCGGGGCGTGGCATGCAGGAGCACCGAGTCGGCCAGGGCACCCCACATGTCGTGCTGGCGCTGGTTCCAGGCGCCATTGCCGATCCTGACCGGCCGGGCGCCCTCGTAGCCGCGGAGGTGGTCGAGGGTCGTCTCTGTCAGCTCTCGCTCGCCCCCGACGCCGTACATGACCTGGAGGCTCTGGTCTCCGCCGGCGACGTCACGGAGGAACGCGAAAAAGTCGCCGGCCTCCCAGTCGAACCCCAGCCGATAGAGCGCCCACAGCGTCAGGGTCGAATCGCGGATCCAGGTGTAGCGGTAGTCCCAGTTGCGCTCGCCGCCCGGCGTCTCCGGCAGAGACGTCGTGGGGGCGGCCATGATCGCGCCGGTCGGCGCGTAGGTCAGGCCCTTGAGCGTCAGCGCGGAGCGCTGGAGGTAGGCCCGCCAGCGATGGTCCGGGAAGTGGCCGCGGGCCAGCCAATGCTGCCAGTGGTGGGAGGTCCAGACCATCCGCCGGTAGGCATCCTCCCAGTCGGCCGGCGGCCGCCCGTCGCTCCAGGCGAGCGCGATGTAGCGCGTCTCACCCTGCTTCATGAGGTGCCGGGCGATGGCCTTCGAACCTTCGATCCCCAGCCGGAAGTCGCCGGCGAGGGTCAGGACAGGGTCGCCGTCCTCGCCCCGGCAGACGGCCCGCCGGTAGCCCCGGCCCTTGTAGGCCCAGGTCCCCCGGCGCCGCCCGTAGTCGAACACGGGCTCGCAATCGAGGGTCATCTGGACCTCGCCGTTCACGCACCGGACCGTCCGCAGCAGGACGTGCTCGGCGTCGTAGTCGGTCGGGGCCCGAACGTGGGTCCTGGAGCGGCTCGTGTCGTGCCGCCACGGACCCATCAGCAGCATGTCGCGGACGATCACCCAGCCGGTCCCGGTTCCCCAGCTCGTCTCGAGGACCATCGTCCCCGGCAGGTAGCGGCGAGACACCGGCACGGTCTGCTCGGACGGCCCCAGCCGGAAGCCACCCGCCCCCCGATCGAGGATGGCACCGAAGATGCTCGGCCCGTCGAAGCGCGGCAGGCACAGCCATTCGATGTTCCCGGACGGCGCCACGAGGGCGCTCACCTCGGTGTCGGACAGGAAGCCGTAGTCGCGGATCGGCGGGAACGACGACGGCCGGCCGCGCTCGGTTGGCGCGTGCCGGGGCTCCCTTGACGGCTTGCTTGCCGGCGCCTCCTCTGCCGGGATCGAATCGGCCTGCTGGCCGCGGGACACTGTCGCCATCGCCTAAGTATCGCCGCACCGTCGAGTGCCGCCGCGCGGCCGCCGCCCCGCCACGGCCGCCGCTCCGCCACGGCCGCCGCCCCGCTCACTTGCGTGGGCTGCAACAAGCGTCGGTTGGGCGGCTGGCCGGGTACGCCCGAGCCCTCCGAGGCCGCCCTTAACCGTCTAGCGTTGCGCTCGGTGCAACGCCCGTCGGTTGGCGCGTCAAATCTGCTTCGGAGCAAGGGCCGCACGAACCGTCAACCGTGGCTTGTTGCATGAGGCGCAAATCGGCCTCAGCCGCCGCAGGCTCGCATCGCCTCGGCGATCTGGCGCTCCGCGGCCGAGTTCCGGCGCGTGAAGGGGGTGCTCATCGTGATCCAGGCCCGGTTCGCGTCGTAGCGCACGTCCTGGACGTCATACGACACGCTTTCGACGTAGCGCGGCTTGCCCACGCGCTCACCGGCGAACTCGCGCTTCGTCTCGACCCACGCGCCGTCGATGCACTCCTCGGTGATGCGGCAGAAGAACCGGTAGTGCTGGAGCGGCACGTTCAGCGACCAGGTGCCCGTCCGGCGGAACTTCTCGAATCGCTCGCGGAGCTTTCGAAGCGACTTGGCCGCCGCATCCGCCGGCGCCGTGATCGTGGTGTCGAAGCCGGGCACGCCGAGGGTGCCGAGCAGGGACGGAACCGGCTGCGTGACGGCATCGGGCAGCGCCATCACTGCGCCCATGACGGCAAGCCGCGAGTCGAGGTCGTCGAGCGCGTCGTCGATGTCCTCGCCGTAGGGATAGTTGCTGTCGATCTTGAGCTGGCTCTCGGAGATCAGGTACAGGTCGACCTCGATCGGGTTGCGTTCGGGCACCCGCGGCTCGGCGCCGTCGGGGCAGCGTTCGCGCGGGCGCTCGCGCGTCGGCGGGGTCGGCGGTGGCGGCGGGGTCGAGA
>VEOW01000065.1 GCA_012026785.1 Chloroflexota bacterium
CCCCACCACCACGCCGGCGTCGGCGGCCAGCGGTTCGGGAAATGGAACCCGTGCCGCGACGGGCGAAATTCGAGGACGGTCACGGCTACACGCCGGCGTCGATCGGGGCGCCGCCCGGCCCATCGCGAAGCAGCCCCTGCACGAGCGCCGGCAGCCGGCGCGGCGCGAACAGCTCGACCGACGCGTCGAGCTCATCGGACGTCCACCACCGGATGGCGGTGACGTACTCGGCCGCCAGCTCGTCAACGGTCAGCCGTGGGCGTGGCTCGAACGGTCCCGTTCGAACGAGGTAGAAGCGCTCGGCCTGGCCGTCCCACTTGCCCCCGAACAGCGGGATGACGTGCTCGCGGAGCCAGACGCACGGACCGAGCTCCAGATCGGTCAGCCCGGCCTCCTCGTCGAGCTCCCGACGGAGGGCTGCCTCGTCGGCCTCGTCCGGCTCGATGCCGCCTCCTGGGCAGGCCCACACGACCCGGTCGGGGAATGCGAATCGGACCAGGAGGATGCGGTCCGCGGGATCGAGGACGACGGCTCGCACCGCACGGCGCAGCCGCGGCGAGGGCATGATCGGAGGATAGGGCGGAATGGCCCAACGCCAGGCGCGGCGGGTCCACCGAGGGGTGGCCCGGCGGGGGCGCACCGCCGGGCCACGGGCACCGCGAGCCTTGCTCGGGTGCCTAGCGCAACTTCACGAACAGCGTGTCTCGCGCCGCCTCGAGCCCGTCCTCGACGAGCCGGACGACGATGGCCCACGCGCCGGATCCGTAGTCGGCGGTGGAGAAGTCAAAGCTCCACGCGTCGACGCCGGTCGCAGTCCGCCAGCCATCAGGGGACGGGGCGGCATTGCGCCGGACGACCTGCCACTCCACCCGGGCGTCCGGGGCCACCCGGAAGGTCGCCGAGGCGATCTCCGAGGTCGTGCCATCGATCCGGGCGCGGGCATACACGACGTGCTCGCCGTTGGCCAGCTCGCCGAGGGCCAGGCTCCACGTTCCGCCCGACTCGTCGACGAGGGCCTCGGTCGGCGACGCGAACGATGGGTCGTCGAGCGACACCTCGACCGCCCGCTGGCTCGGATGATCTCCTGCCCCGGTCGGGTCTGAGCCGAGGTCGGGGAACGCCACCCGGCCGCCGGCGACGACGTCGCTGCCACTGGGCACGCGCGAGCCGTCCGCCGGCGTCTCGATCGTGACGCCGAACTCGAGGCCGGAATCGGGCATCGGCGCCGGGACGATCGCGAAGCGCGAGGCGTGAGCACCCTCGTGGCCGAACGCCCAGGCCCGGGCGCCGAGGAGCTCGATCTGGAAGGTGAGCGGCTCGCCGCTGAAGGCCGGCCGGGTCGTCTCGAACGACAGGTCGTACTTCGTCCAGCACAGCTCGCCGACGGTCTCGCACAGCGACGCCGCCGGCAGCGGGTTGCCCTGGATGTTCGAACCCGCGCCCGGACCCGTCCCCAGGACGGGCTGGATCGTGCCGGCACCGCGTCCGATCTCGCGATCGGTCGCCATCAGCACGCCCGTCGGCCGGACGAGCGATGGGTTCTCCGCCGCGACGTAGATCGTGGCGTAGACGTCCGAGCCCGCCGGCAGCGGGGCATCGAGCGTCTCGAACGACGGGTAGATGCCGAGCGGCCGGAACGCGGCGGCCACGCTGGTGATCCGGTTCTCGAAGCACTCGAGGTCGCCGGGCGTGTCCTCGCGGTCGATGTATGACTCGTTGTCGTCGGCGCTGCACGACGGCGTCTTGCCTGGCTCGGCGACGAAGTGGCGATGGAGGTAGAACTGCATCGCGTTGTCGCCGAAGTTGGCCGGCAGCGCGATCGCGGGGCTGAGCTTCTCGGCGGCGACGCCGAAGGCCGCCATCGTGGCTTGCCAGCCGCTCACGCCCTCGGGCGTCAGCGTCGTCCCGGCCAGGCCTTCGAAGTCGACGTCGCCGTCGCCGTCACGGTCGTAGCCGCCGTAGAGGGTGTCGCGGACGGCCTGGTCGAGCGCGTTCAGCTGGTCTTCGAACGACCGATCGGGCACGAGCGTCCGGCCGAGGATGACGTCCACGGCCCGTTTCGCGCTCTCCGGCGTGGCCGCACCGTAGCCCTCGAACAGGAAGTTCGCGTCGCCGAGGTATGGCGCCGTGAGCGGGTAGGGGAACGGCGAGACCTCGTTGTCCTGGTTGAGCGGGAAGGCGGTCGCCAGCACTGCCTCGCGGAGCTCGGCGCGCGTCAGCCGGCCGTCCTCGAGGTAGACGCTGCCGGGGATCGCGGAACCCTCGGCCACGACCTGGCCCGGCCGCTGGCCGGCTCGCCCGTCGCCGATCGCCCGGCGGACCTCGGTGAGGACGGTGCCGAAGACGCCGGCGGTGTACGGCGTCGCGGCGCTCGTGCCCCCGAAGGCGCACTGGCCGACCGTGCCCGTGCGGCAGGCCGACGGCAGGTTGCCGTCGCCCCAGGCACTGATGTCGACCGGCATGCCGTCGCCGATGACCGCCCGCTGGTTGTCACGCCGCAGGGCCCCGACGGTGATGACCCACGAGGCCCCGGTCTGGTCGGAGCTCCACGTGGAGACGGGCACGTCGAAGGCGTTGCCGACGCCGTTGCCCGCCGCGAACAGGACGGTCTGGCCGCGCTCGGCCGCGGCGCGCGTGGCCTCGTTCGGACCGACCACCGGGCCGATGGGCGCGCCGCCGACGTAGCCGAAGCTGTGGGACGTGATGTCGACGAACGGGTACTGCGCGGCGACCGTCTCGTCGAGGCCCTCGACGAAGAACAGCAGGCAGGTCGGGCAGTAGCCGTAGCGGTTCCCGGTCGAGACCGAGGTGGAGCCCGTGCCGTGCCCGTCGTCGTCGATGATCGGCGTCGCATCGGCCGCGGCGTTCGTGGCCGCGTTGTTGTCGGCATCGACCGCGCCGATGATCTTCGTTCCCGGGATCCAGTACAGCGCACCCTGTTCCACGGCAGCCCACAGCGCTTCGTCCTCGGCCGGGTAGTAGCCCTTGCCGAGGGTGATCGGCAGCGCCTCGGCGTCGGCCGGGTAGCCGGGGATGTACTCGGACGGGTGACGGGTGAAGTCACGGGTCAGCGCCAGTACGTCAGGGTCGGGATAGGTCGTGGCGCTGAACTCCAGGTGATAGGGATTGATCCCCGAGTCGGCGATGCCGATGACGGTGATCGCCGTCGTGTCCTCGGCGAGGCGCTCGGGGTCGGCGACGAGGACGGACGTCGTCTCGCGCCGCTCGAGGCCGTTGGCGTCGGTGGCCTTGAGGGTCACGAGCGTCCG
Source organism: Chloroflexota bacterium (assembly GCA_012026785.1). GTDB lineage: Bacteria > Chloroflexota > Limnocylindria > Limnocylindrales > CSP1-4 > UBA5189. The sequence continues at coordinate 3,270 of VEOW01000065.1, forward strand.
GCCCCCCGGGAGGTTCGGCGTCGCGTCGACGCCATCCGTCTCGAAGATGCCGTCGGCATCGAGATCCCAGGCAGCGGTGACGGGTTCCGAGCCGCCGCTGATCGTGCCGTCGAGCGCCTGGGTGGCTCCCAGCTCGAAGCGATATGGGCCGCCGCTGCGAACGGTCGGCCGCGGATCGGGCGACAGGCGCTTGCCGGTGACGACCGCGTGGACGCTATCGGTCGCGGTCAGGTAGCGCTCCATGCGCAGCGTCCAGGTGCCGGGAGCGGGCCCGTCGACGCCGCTCGCCTCGACCTGGAAGGTGAGGTTCGTGGCCCCGTTGCCAGAATACGCCCCGGGGACCTCGTTGCCCGCCGGATCGAACAGGTGCAGGTCGTAGTCGTTGGCGATGTTGTCCCAGGTGACGGCGATGCCGAGGGAGCTCAGGCCGGCCGGGACCTCGAACGGGAAGTCGAGGTAGGTGATGAGGTCGGTCACGCCGAGGCTGGCGCCGGGCAGCGAATCGACCTTCGTCTCGTCGAGCAGCGTCTCGCGCGCGGCCTCGGCGACGACAGCCTGCACCGTGTCGGTGGCAACCCGCCCCGCCGCGTCGGTGACCCGCAGGGTGACGCTGTATGTGCCCGGGTCGACGCCGGCCGTATCAAGGCGGGCCGTCGCCCCGTCGGCCCCGTCGAGATCGCCGACGGGGGGCGACCAGCGGTAGCTGTATGGCTGCGTGCCGCCCCAGGCCGTGCCGAGGAGGAGGCCCTTCTGGCCCGACGCGATGAACGGGCTGTCGCCGGCGTCGGCGACGAGCGCCGCAGGCCCGGGCGATCCACCGCCGGTCGGGCTGCTCGTGCCGCCGACGGTCACGTCACCGCTGAGCGGCGTCTTCAGGGAGGCCCCGGTGACGTCGTTGCCGCCGGCCGTCGTGATCGTGATGGACGGGCTGGCCGCGACCATGGGACCGACGACCAGGGCCGCCGCGAGACCCGCGGCGAGCACGGCGCGGACGGTTCGCGGAAGACCGATGAGGGCACGCTGGGCCGGGGATTGCCTGGGCATGGCAAGGCCTCCTGTGGGGTCAGTGGCGGCGCGCCGCCCTGGACGGCGCGCCGCCGGAGGAAGCCGTCGGTCGCGCGACGGCTCATCTAGTGGGCTATTTGTCGTACTCCGGGCAGAAGGGCGCGCTCGAGTCGTAGACGCTCGAGGTGTCGCCGGTGACGGCTCGCAGGGCGTCGATCCGGCCGGCCCCGAAGCATTCGTCGTAGCCGGGGAGGCCGATGTCGACCGCGGTCGCCTGGAGCCGTGACTCGACCTTCGTGACCGCCATCTTCCAGTCGCCGTCGGCACCGAGCGAGCCGAACTGGCTGACGATCAGCGCCGCGACGCCGGCCGCGTGCGGCGCGGCCATCGAGGTGCCCTGGATGCAGGCGTACAGGTTGCCCGGGATCGTCGAGGGGATCGTGGTCGTGCAGTCGCCGGTCGTGCCGGCGCCGCCCGGAGCGGCGACGTCCGTCGCGCCGGTGCCGTAGTTGGAATAGCTCGCCTTCTGGCTGTTCCGCCCGAGGCGCATCGTCCCGATGACCCCGCTCGCCTCGGCCGGCACGACCTCGCACTCGTTCGGGATCTGCTCGCCGCCCTCGTCGAAGACCCCACCCGTCCCACCGACGACCCCGGTCGGATCGTCCGATTGGGTCTCGGGATGGGCCAGGTCCTGGTCGGAGTTGCCGAGTGCCGCCACGGCGACGACGCCCTGCTTGCGGGCGTACTGGAGCGCCCGCTCGACGGCCCGCCGGAAGGCGCGCTGCGTCGGGTCGCTGGAGCACTTGAACTCCGTCGACGCCTGGAACGCGTCGTCGTCGACGAAGAAGCTCATGTTGATGACCTCGAGCTGAGCGTCGCCGGCGTAGGTGATGCCGTCGACGACCGCGCTCGCGTAGCAGTAGCCGCTCGTGTCGCAGACCTTGACCGGCACGAGCGTGACGTTTGGCGCGACCCCGGTCAGGCCGATGCCGTTGGCCCGCGCGGCGATCGTTCCCGCCACGTGGGTGCCGTGGAACTGGTTGTCGACGCAGGGGTCGGCGACGCCGACACCGGGGCCGCCATCGGCGACGAACCGGACGAAGTTCCGGCCGAGCTCGCAGTCGACATTGCTCGCGCCATCCTTGGTGAAGTCGGCGTGGTGGCCGTCGATGCCCGAGTCGAGGACGCCGACCTGGACCTCGGGCCGGCCACCCTGGATCTCGTGGGCCTCGTCGGTCCGGATCATCTGCATGTCCCATTGGAGGGCCTCGGTCGGATCGTCGACCGGCTCCGGGGCCGGGCCCTCGCCGCCGCCGAGGGCGTACGACGGGATGCCCTGCCACGCCCAATCGCGGCCGACCTCCTCGACCAGTGCGTAGCCGGAGACGAGGGCGTAGAAGTCCTCATTCGCGGACTCCACGATCATCACGCCGATCTGCTTGGACAGGTCGCTGGTGACCGTGCCGCCCGCGGCCTCGATGAGGCCCAGGGCGTAGTCGTGGTTCAGCGCGTAGTCGCCGCCGAGGGCGTACGAGCCGTCGAGGGCATACGTGCCGCCGAAGACGACGAGGTAGCGGGCCGTGGCGCTCTCGGCGGCCGTGACCGGACCAGCCAGGGCGCCGACGAGGACGAACGCCGACAGGGTCGTCAGCGCGCGCCGCCGTCGAGACTGGGGGTGCGACATCGCGACAGCTTCCTCCGTTGACACCACTCTTGGTGGTTCGATCGCCATCAAGAGGTCCCGGAGGTTACACCACTGGAAGGGGTGGCAGCATTACAGACGCATTTCAGGATGGGCCGGAGCGTTGCAAACCTGCACGGGGGACCGCCCGGCGAGCGCCGCGGCGTCAGGCCGACTGGGCGAGGGCCCCGTTCGCTCCCGGCTCGCGCCGGGCGAGGGCCTGCTCGAGGGTCAGGCCGCGATCCCACACGAAGTTGAACGCCAGCTTCAGCGTCCGGGCGAGGGCCGGGTGCTCGACGACCATGATGGTCAGCTCCTCGGCCCCGGCCATGGGGTCCTGCATCCCGAACATCACCGTCGCCTCATCGATGATGACCAGCTTCAGCGGGACCTCCTCGACGAACCGGGCCTCCTCACCGGCCTCGACGAAGCGCCGGACACCCGCGGCCGTCGCCGGGTCGTCGAGGATCGACAGCTCGTAGACGCTTCGCGCCGCGTGGCTCCGGCTGACCTCGATGCCCTCGACGTTCTCCTGGGGCGGGGTGGCATAGGGCGGCTTGGTGAAGACGAGGATCTCGCGCTTGACGCCGGCCTGGAGCTCGGCGAAGCGCTCGTTGATGGCGCCGCGGTCGCGCAGCACCTCGATGTACTCGAGGGGATCGCTGTGGGCCCGGCCGGCCTGGAACGCCGGGCCGAGCCGGCCGATGATCTCGCCGGCATCCCGTTCCAGTGCGGCCATCTCGGCCCTGCGGTTGGCAACCAATCGCTCGACCGCGAGGTCGGGCGCAAGCGCGGCGTACTTGACGACCGTTCCCGGCCTGGCCGAGGCGAGCCCCTTCTCGACGAGGCTGGCCAGCACGTCGTAGATCCGCTGGCGCGGCAGGCCGGCCGTCCGCGCGATCTGGGCCGCGGTGAACGAATCGCGCCGCACCAGGGCCACGTAGGCCCGGGCCTCGTAGGAGGTCAACCCGAGGCGGGTCAGGCGCTCGATCGTCGCGCGGTCGTCCACGGCGCCCGACTCTAGCAGCACGCCGAGTGGTGTCAACGACGAGGCCGTCGACGGGCGGACGGCCAACCCTGGGCTAGGCTTGGTCGATGACCGAGCGAACGGGCAAGCCGACGGACGAGCCGTCGGCCGCGCGGCCCGCCAATCGACTGGCCGGCGAGACGAGCCCCTACCTCCTGCAACACGCCCACAACCCCGTCGACTGGTGGCCGTGGGGCCCCGAGGCGCTGACGCGGGCGCGCCTCCTCGACCGACCGGTCTTCCTCTCGATCGGCTACGCCGCCTGCCACTGGTGTCACGTCATGGAGCGGGAGTCGTTCGAAGACGAGGCGACGGCGGCCGACCTCAACGCCCACTTCATCCCGATCAAGGTCGACCGCGAGGAGCGGCCCGACCTCGACCAGGTCTACATGAGCGCGGTCCAGGCGATGACCGGTGGCGGCGGCTGGCCGATGTCGGTCTTCCTGACGCCCGAGGGCCGGCCGTTCTACGGCGGCACGTACTTCCCGCCCGAGCCGCGCCACGGCCTGCCGAGCTTCCGCCAGGTTCTGGAAGGGGTTGCCCAGGCATGGCGCGACCAGCGCGGCGAGCTGGAACAGGCCGCCTCCCGCATGGTCGCCTCGCTCGCCGCCGGCTCGCGGCTGCCCGCGGTCCAGGAGCCGCCGCGGCCGGACCTGCTCGAGGCGGCCGTCACGCTCATCGAAGGCTCGTTCGATGTTGCGACCGGCGGCTGGGGCGGGGCGCCGAAGTTCCCGCAGCCGATGACGGTCGAGTTCCTGCTCCGGCGCGCGGTCGCCACCGGCGCTCCGCGCCCGATGGCCGTGGCGCGCCGAGCCCTCGATCGGATGGCCGACGGCGGGATCCGGGACCAGCTTGGCGGCGGGTTCCACCGCTACGCGACCGACGCCAACTGGCTGGTGCCGCACTTCGAGCAGATGCTGTACGACAACGCCCAGCTCGCCCGAACCTACGTCCACGCCTGGTCGGCGACCGGGGAGGCGCGGTACCTGGAGGTCGCCCGCGGGACGCTCGACTACCTGCTGCGCGAGCTCGGGCGCGACGCCGGCGCGTTCGCGGCCAGCCAGGATGCCGACACCGATGGCGTGGAAGGTGGAACGTTCAGCTGGACGGCGGACGAGATCCGTTCCGTCCTCGGCGACGAGGCGGCCCTCTTCTCGACCGCCTACGGCGCCACCGATGGCGGCAACTGGGAAGGCGTGACGATCCTGTCCCGGGTCCGCCCGGCCTCGGAGCTCGCGACGCTGTACGGCCTCGAGGCGGGCGATGTCGAGCGGCGGCTCGCCGATGCGCGTGATCGGTTGCTGGCGCATCGGGCGACGCGACCCCAGCCGGCCCGAGACGACAAGGCGCTCGCGGCCTGGAACGGCCTGGCGATCGGTGCCTTCGCGGACGCGGCTCGGCTGCTCGCCCACGCCGGCGATCCCGGCCTGCGGGCGGCGGCGGAGCGCTATCGGGCCGCCGCCGAGCGGACCGCGGCCACGATCCTCGACGGCCTGCTGTCCGACGACGGCCGCCTCGGTCGATCGTGGAAGGACGGCCGGGTCAGTGGCCGCGGCGTCCTCGAGGATTACGCGAACCTGGCCGAGGGCCTGCTCGCGCTCTACGAAGCGACGTTCGACGAACGCTGGTTCACGACGGCACACGGCCTGCTGGACACCGTCCTGGAGTGGTTCGCCGATCCCGAGGGTGGGTTCTTCGACACCGCCGACGACCACGAGCGGCTCGTCACCCGACCCAAGGACGTCCAGGACAACGCGACGCCGTCGGGCGGCGCGATGGCGACCTTCGCGCTGCTGCGACTCGCCGCGCTGACGGGCGAATCGCGCTATCGGGCCGCGGCCGAGCGGGCGCTGACGACGATCACCCCGTTCGTGGCCCGCTACCCGACCGCCTTCGCGATGTGGCTCCAGGCCAGCGACCTGGCGCTCGCGCCGATCGCCGAGGTCGCCGTGGTCGGCCCGCCCGAGGCCGACGAGACCCGGGCACTGCTGGCGGTCGCCCACGGGAGCTACGCGCCGGCCCGGGTGGTGGCCGCCGGTGACGGTTCGGGCAGTACGGACGTGCCGTTGCTGCGCGACCGCCCGCTTCGCGGCGGCCGGCCGACGGCCTACGTCTGCCGGGGCTTCGCGTGTCGTGAGCCGGTGACCGACCCGGATGCGCTCGCGGAACAGCTCGCCGAGCACGAGGCCGCGGGCTGACGATGGCGCTCGAACTGCACGGCCGTCCCGAGCGACGCCCGGGCGCCCCGGTCGTCGAGCCCCGCCCGGCGGCGACGCTCGTCGTCCTGCGGCCGGGCGCCCGGGGCCTGGAGGTCCTGCTGACCCGACGGGCCTCGAACCTCCGGTTCGGGGCCGACATGTGGGTCTTTCCGGGCGGCCGGGTCGATGCGACCGACGCCGACCACCGGGTGACGGCCGTTCGCGAGACGGCCGAGGAGAGCGGTGTGGCCGTCGAGCCCGACGACCTGGTTCCGCTCACGCGCTGGGTGACCCCACCGGGCCTGCCCTCGCGGTTCGACGCTCGCTTCTTCGGCGCCGTCGTGGCTCCTGGCACGGAGGCGCGAATTGCCTCTCCCGAGGTCGCGGCGGTGGCGTGGGTGCAGCCGGCGGCGGCGCTGGCGGCCCATGCCCGGGGCGAGCTGCCGATGTGGCTGCCGACGTTCGTGACGCTGCAGCAGCTCGATGGGCTGGGGGACGACGCTGACCTGCCGGGAGCGTTCGGGGACGGGGGCAGTGCCGGAGCGCCCGAGATCGTCGCCCTCGACGAAGGGCTTCGGCGAGTCGAGCAACCGTGGGCCGCCGGGATCGAGGGTCGAACGTCGACCGGCTGGATCGTCGGGCGACGCGAGTGGGTGATCGTCGATCCCGCCGACCCGACCGGCGAGACCGCCGAGGCGATTGCTCGTGCCGCCGTCGCGGCGGGCGCCCGGCTCGCCGGTGTCGCCGTCCGGGACCTCCGGCCCGAGCGCCATGCCGGGGGCGAGATGTTCGCCGCCGGGCTCGGGCTGCCCGTGGTCGGCGGCCCGGGCGCCGCCGTTGCTCCCTATCCGATCACCGAGCTCGCCGACGGCGAGCGTGTCCCGTTCGGCGACGTGGCCCTGGTGGGTCGGAGCTGGGCGACGACGGATGAATCCGGGCGATGGCCCGGGACGGTGTCGTTCGAAGGCCCGGAGGGACTCGTCGGCTCCTAGCTCGCTGGGCGGCCCTCGTCGTCCTTCGTCTCCTCGTGCGAGCCGAGCTTGGACGCCTCGAGGCGCGCTTCGCGGACGCCGCGTCCGAACATTCGACCGATCTCGGGCAGGGTCTTCGGGCCGCGCAGGATCAGGACGATGAGGAGGATGACGATCAGGACGAGCAACAGGTCCACGCGACGATGGTACTCCCGGGCCGCTGCCGGGGCGGCGATCTCCGTGCCCGGCAGGTATCGTCATCCTCGATGACCAGCACTGACGACGCGCCGCTGCTCGTCTACGGGCCACGCTCGACGACCTACGACTTCGGACCCGGCCACCCGCTCACGCCGCGTCGCTTCGGGACCGGGATCAGCCTCCTCGAGACCCTCGGCGCCGTGCCGAATCTCGCGCCCGAGCCGGCGACCGACGAAGAGCTGGCGGCGATCCACGAGCCCGATTACGTCGCCACCGTCCGGATGTTCTCGGAGACGCCGTTCGGCTCGCCTCGTGCGGGCATCGGACCCGGCGACACGCCGCCGTTCGCGGGGATGCACGAGGCCTCGGCGGCGGTCGCCGGCGGCTCGCTTCGAGCGATGGAGGCGATCCTCCGCGGCGAGGTGCGGCACGCCTTCCACCCCGGCGGCGGGCTCCACCACGCCATGCCCGCCCGTGCCTCCGGCTTCTGCGTCTACGACGACCCGGCGCTGGCGGTCGCCCGGGCTCGCGCCGACGGCCTGCGCGTCCTGTATGTCGACCTCGACGTCCACCACGGCGACGGGGTCCAGGCGATCCATTGGTCCGATCCCGGCGTGATGACGGTCTCGATTCACCAGTCCGGTGCCACGCTGTTCCCCGGGACGGGCTTCGCCAACGAGCTGGGCGGGGGCGAGGCGAGAGGCACGAAGGTCAACCTGCCGCTGGAGCCCGGGACGGGCGAGCGCGGCTGGCTGGCGGCGCTGGAGCGGGCGCTGCCCCGGCTCGCGGAGCGATTCCAGCCCGAGATCGTGGTCTCGCAACACGGGGCCGACAGCCATGCCTTCGACCCGCTGGCGCACCTGCGGGTCACGACGCCGGCCATGGGCGCGGCCGCGCGGCTCGTCGATGCGATCGCCCACCGCTGGGCGGACGGCCGCTGGCTGGCGACCGGCGGAGGCGGCTATGACGCCTACCGGGTCGTGCCCCGGGCGTGGGCCCTGGTGTGGCTCGCCCAGGCCCACCGCGAGGTCCCCGATGCGCTGCCGGAGGCGTGGCGCGAGCGCTGGGCGGCCGATGCAGACCGCCACGGGCAGGCGCCGATCCCGACGGCCTTCACCGACCCGCCGAATGCCGGACACCGCGAGGACGCCGCCTCGGCGCGAGCCGACGAGCGAGCGATCGAGATCGCCGACCGCGTCCTCGAGCTGGTGGAGCGGGCGCTGACCGTCAGCTAGGGGCGCGCCGGATTTCGGTGGCGTCCGGGCTCGCCACCGGTGCCCGCCACGGGACGCCGAGGAGCGGCAGGAGGTAGCGGTCTAGGCCGTAGTAGCCGGCCACCCGCCAGGCCAGGATCAGGCCGATCGCCATCGTGAACAGGACCGGGTTGGTCGACGCCGAGCCGGCCAGCAGGAACGACATGTTCATCAAGGCGCCGAAGAAGGCCGCGAAGCCGACGAGCGCGCCAACGATCAGCCCGACGCCGACGAGGAGCTCACCCAGCACGATGAGGTAGGCGAACCAGGCCTGGGCATCGTTGTCGATCAGGATCTGCAGGAAACCGCGGTACCAGTCGTAGGTGATGGCCGGCCTGGCAGGCGCGTCGGGGATGGCGACGGCGCGCTCCCAATACGCGAGCAGCGCGCTTCCGCCATCCAGCCAGCCGGCGCCCATCGGCTTGCCTTCCGGCAGGAGCTTGCCGAGGCCGCTGCTGAGCCAGGCGAAGCCGACGAACAAGCGGATCGGCAGCCAGAACAACCCGGCGCGGGTGTTGTTGAAGAGGTATCGGGTGAACGCCGGGCCCTCGACCTCGACCACCTCGGCGCCCGGGTTGTGGCGATCCTGGAAGAGGCCAACGATCACGAGGATCGCCAGGATCCAGAAGACCACGCTCAGGATCGGCGCGATGGAGTCGGGCGGTCGCAGCCAGGGGTTCGCGAGGTAGGCGAGGACGAGTGCCGCCAGGATGGCGAGCGGCGTCACGAACCGTCGGAGCGTCGACATGCGCCTGGGCTTCCCTTCTCGGGTGGCCCGGTCACCAGCCCCGGGGCCCACCGCGCTCCCTTCTCGCGCTGGTGTGCGATGGGGTTCAGGGTACTCCGAATCGAGGTGCCTGCCCGGGGCTCATTCGAACATCCGGTCGAAATGTGGTCGACGGAGTAGACTTCTCGCCCCGTGACCGCGACCGCCGGGCCCGCGACCCGGCTTCCCCTCGGCGACCCATTGGCGCCCTTCTCGGCGCCCGTTCGAGCGTGGTTCGAATCAGCCTTCGAAGCCCCGACGCCGGCGCAGGCCGGTGGCTGGGCTGCGATCGCGGCCGGCCGGCATACGCTCATCCACGCCCCGACCGGCAGCGGCAAGACCCTTGCGGCGTTCCTGTGGTGCCTCGACCGGCTCGTTCGCGACCCCTCGCCGGAGCCGACCCGCGGCCGGCCCGGGAGCGTCCGGATCCTGTACGTCTCGCCGCTCAAGGCATTGACCTACGACGTCGAGCGGAACCTGCGAGCGCCGCTCCACGGCATCGCTCTGGCGGCGAAGCAGCTCGACGAGGCCGAGCCGCGGATCCACGTCGCGAGCCGGACCGGCGACACACCCCAGGAGCAGCGCCGTGAGCTGACGAAGCGGCCGCCCGACATCCTCGTCACGACCCCCGAGAGCCTGTACCTCCTGCTGACGAGCCAGGCCCGCGAGGTCCTGCGGGGGGTCGAGGCGGTCATCGTCGACGAGGTCCACGCGATCGCCGGCACCAAGCGCGGTGCGCACCTGGCGCTGTCGCTCGAGCGCCTCGAGCGGCTCCGGCCGGACGGCGCCGCGCCGCTCCAGCGGATCGGCCTCTCGGCGACCCAGCGGCCGCTCGAGACGATCGCTCGGTTCCTCGGCGGCGTCGGTCCCGGCCGCGAGGTCGAGATCGTCGACGCGGGGTCGCGCAAGGCCCTGGAGCTGCAGGTCGTCATCCCCGTCGAGGACATGAGCCGCCTCGGCGAGGTCCTGCCGCCCGAGGAGCAGCCCGGCGGCCCGGTCACCTTCGGTGACCTCCGGACGAGCATCTGGCCGGCCATCCATCCGCGGCTCCTGGAGCTGATCCGCGGCCACGCCAGCACGATCGTCTTCACCAACAGCCGGCGCCTCGCCGAGCGGCTCGCCCCGCGCCTCAACGAGGCCGCCGGCGAGGAGCTGGTGCTGGCCCACCACGGCAGCATCGCGCGGGAACAGCGGGTCCGGATCGAGGAGGATCTCAAGGCCGGCCGGATCCCGGGCCTCGTCGCGACCTCGTCGCTCGAGCTCGGTATCGACATGGGCGCGGTCGACCTCGTCGTGCTGGTCGAGTCGCCGACCAGCGTCGCGTCGGGCCTGCAGCGCGTCGGTCGGGCCGGCCATCGCGTCGGTGAGCCGTCGAAGGGCATCGTCTTCCCGAAGTTCCGTGGCGACCTGCTCGAGGCTGCGGTGGTCGTCAAGCGGATGCACGAGGGGGCGATCGAATCGACCGTCCTGCCGCGGAACCCGCTCGACGTCCTGGCCCAGCAGCTCGTGGCGATGGCGGTCCTGGACCGCTGGACGGTCGCCGAGCTGCTCGAGATTGTGACCCGGGCGGCGCCGTTCGAGACGCTGTCGCGGGAGGCCCTCGAGGCCGTCCTCGGCATGCTCGCCGGCGCCTATCCCTCGGACGAGTTCGCCGAGCTGAAGGCTCGGATCGCCTGGGACCGGGTGACCGACGTCGTGGAGGGGCGGCGCGACGCTCGCGTCGTGGCCGTGACCTCGGGCGGGACGATTCCGGATCGGGGGCTCTTCGGCGTGTTCCTTGCCGGGGAGCCCAAGAAGCCCGGCCGGCGCGTGGGCGAGCTCGACGAGGAGATGGTCTACGAGCTCCGCGCGGGGATGCACGGCGACGTGATCATCCTCGGCGCGTCGAGCTGGCGGGTGATGGACATCACGCCCGACCGGGTCATCGTCGAGCCGGCGCCGGGCGTGCCGGGCAAGCTGCCCTTCTGGAAGGGCGACGCGGTCGGGCGACCGATCGAGCTCGGCCGGGCGATCGGGGCGTTCCTCCGCGAGGCCGAGTCGGACCTGGCGCGCGGCGACCGGGGCGCGGTGGCCCTGGCCCGGCGCCTGGCGGCCGAGCACGACCTCGACGAGCTCGCCGCGCGGAACCTCGTGGCCTACCTCGACGAGGAGCGCGAGGCCGCCGGCGCGTTGCCGAGCGACCGGCGCGTCGTCGTCGAGCGCTTCCGGGACGAGCTTGGCGACTGGCGGCTGGTGATCCTGAGCCCGTTCGGTGGCCGCGTCCACGCCCCGCTGACGCTGGCCATCGAGGCCCGGCTCCGCGAGCGGCTCGGGATCGAGGCCCAGACGATCTGGTCGGACGACGGGATCGCGGTCCGCCTGCCGGAGGGCGAGGGCGACGGCAGTTCGCGCCGGCTGGCCGAGATCGAGGCCCTGCTGTTCCCGGAGCCAGACGAGATCGAGGACCTCGTCGTCGAGGCGGTCGGCGGGTCGGCCCTGTTCGCGTCGCGCTTCCGCGAGAACGCCGGGCGAGCGTTGCTCCTGCCGCGCCGCCGTCCCGGCTCGCGCACGCCGCTGTGGCAGCAGCGCCAGCGTTCGGCCGACCTCCTCCAGGTCGCCTCGCGCTACGGCTCGTTCCCGATCCTCGTCGAGACCTACCGGGAGTGCCTGTCGGACGTCTTCGACCTCGACGCGCTGCGGGAGCTGCTGGCCGGCATCGCGCGCCGGGAGGTCGCGGTCCACTCTGTCGAGACGGTCAAGGCCTCGCCATTCGCCTCGTCGCTGCTGTTCGACTACGTCGCCGCCTACATGTACGACGGAGACGCCCCGCTCGCCGAGCGGCGCGCCGGCGCACTGGCCCTCGATCGCGATCTGCTGCGCGAGCTGCTGGGCCAGGAAGAGCTGCGGGAGCTGCTCGACCCGGCGGCCCTGGCCGACCTCGAGCTGTCGCTCCAGGCCCTGGCCGAAGACCGCCGAGCCGATTCCGCCGAGCACCTCCACGACCTGCTGCGGCGACTCGGCGACCTGTCGCCCGTCGAAGTCGGCGACCGCGTCGACGGTGGGGCGGCCGTCGCGGACGGCTGGCTCCGCGACCTGGCCGCGGCGCGCCGTGCCGTCGTGCTGCGGGTCGGCGGCGAGGATCGCTGGGTCGCGATCGAGGACGTCGCCCGCTACCGGGACGGCGTCGGGGCCGCGCCGCCGCGCGGCGTGCCCGACGCGTTCCTGGTGCCGGCGACCAACGCCCTCGAGGGGTTGCTGGCCCGGTGGGCCCGGGTCCACGGCCCGTTCCTCACGACCGAGCCGGCCCGGCGCTGGGCCCTGCCGATCGGCGTCGTCGAGGACGCCCTGGCCCGGCTGCTTGCCGCCGGGACCCTCGTCCGGGGGGAATTCCGACCGGGTGGCAGCGAGCGCGAGTGGTGCGATCCCGAGGTCCTGCGGATGCTCCGCCGGCGCTCGCTGGCCCGGCTGCGACACGAGGTCGAGCCGGTCCCGCCCGAGGCGCTGGGCCGCTTCCTGCCAGCCTGGCAGGGCGTGACGCCGGCCGGCGCGGAGCCCGCGCCGCTCCGCGGGGGCGCGGCCCTCGAGCGACTCGCGGAGGTCGTCGACCAGCTCTCGGGTGTGCCCATCCCGGCCTCGGTGCTGGAGCACGACGTCCTGCCGGCGCGCGTCCCGGGCTACCAGCCCCGCCTGCTCGACGAGCTCGGCGCGCTGGGCGAGGTGGCCTGGGTCGGGCATGGCGGCCTGGGTCGCGACGACGGACGCGTCGTTCTCTTCAGGCCCGGTCGCGAGGTGCTCCGGCCTCCCAGCGCGGACGCCGGACCAGCGCCGTCGGGGCCGCTCCACGACGCGATCCGGGAGGAGCTACGGCTTCGGGGCGCGTCCTTCTACCGGGTCCTCGCGGTCGCCGCCGCGCGAGCCGGCGGCGATGGCGATCGGGCCATCCTCGACGCGTTGTGGGACCTCGTGTGGGCCGGCGAGGTCACCAACGACACCTTTGCCCCGCTCCGCGCGCTGCGCTGGAAGCGGCCCAGCCGACCGTCGGCGCGCCCACCGCGGGCTGGCCGGATCACCTCGTTGGGTCCACCGGAAGCCGCCGGTCGGTGGTCGCTCGTCGAGCCCGTGACGCCGGCCACGCCGGGCCAGGCGACCGAGCGGCTCCACGCGCTCGCGCTCGCGCTCCTGGATCGGCACGGCGTGCTGGTCCGGGAGGCCGTCATGGCCGAGGGCCACGACGGTGGGTACGCCGCCGTCTACCCGGTCCTCCGGGCCCTCGAGGAGGCGGGAAGAATCCGGCGCGGCTACTTCGTCGAAGGGCTCGGTGCAGCCCAGTTCGCGCTGGCCGGCGCGATCGACCGGTTGCGGGCCGGCCGTGAACGCGCGGCCGAGAGCGGCGACACTGCGCTCGTGCACGTCCTCGCGGCAACCGATCCCGCCAATCCCTACGGCGCCGCCCTGGCGTGGCCTCGGCGTGGCGATGACGACCGTCGGCCGCTGCCGCGGGCCGCGGGCGCCTCGGTCGTCCTGGTCGATGGCGTCGCCGTCCTGTACCTGGAGCGCGGCGGCCGCTCGCTGCAGACCCTGCCGGCCTTCGACGAGCCGGAGAACGCCCGCCTCGCGGTCGCGGCGCTGCGTTCGAGCCTCGCCGAGGGCCGCGGGCGAGAGTTCGTCGTGGCCCGCGTTGACGGCCTTCCGGTCGCCGAATCGGCCCACCGCGATCGCCTCCTGGAGGCCGGCTTCGGTCCCGGCTATCGAGGGCTTGTTTTGCGTCGAGCGCCCACACCAGCGATGATCGCCTGAATGCCAGAAGGCGACACCCTCTCCCGCATCGCCGTGGCCCTCCGGCCGTACCTTGCCGGCCGGGTGGTCAAGGCCGCCCGCGCGCGCCTGCCCGGTCCGCAGGTCTCGCGGATCGTCGGCACGAAGATCGAAGCCGTCGACGCCGTCGGCAAGAACCTGCTGATCCGGTTCGACGGCGGCCTCGAGCTGCGGACGCACCTCGGCCTCCACGGCTCGTGGCATCGCTATCGTCCGGGTGAGACGTGGCGCCGGCCGGCCAGCCGGGCGGCCCTCGTCATCGAGGTCCCGGGCGCCGTCGCCGTCTGCTTCGACGCACCCGTCGTCGAGCTGTTCGAGGCCCGCGCCGAGCCGGTCCACCCGACGCTGTCGACGCTCGGGCCGGATCTCCTCGACGACGACTTCGACATGGCCGAGGCGGTGCGGCGGCTCAAGGACCCGTCGCGCGCTGACATGGAGGTCGGCAACGCGCTGCTCGACCAGCGGGCCGTCGCCGGCATCGGCAACGTGTTCAAGAGCGAGATCCTGTTCATCGAGCGGGTCAGCCCGTACGCCAAGCTGGGGACGCTCGACGAGGCGACGCTGCAGCGGATCCTGGCGAGCGCACGGGAGCAGCTCCAGGCCAACGCCAGACCGGGGGCGCCCGCCGGCCGCACGACGACGGTCGATCCGAAGACCGGCGCGAAGCTGGCCCCGTCACGGCTGTGGGTCTACGACCGGGCCGGTCGTCCCTGCCACCGCTGCGGCACGATGATCCGATCGGCCTCGCAGGGGGACGAGGTCCCGCGCACCACCTACTGGTGTCCGGTCTGCCAGGCGGAGGGTGGCCCGGCTTCGTAACAGATCATTGACAGCCGCGTCCCATTCGGCGCAGCGTGCGCTCGCCTGGGCACGGAGGGCTGAGGATGGCGACCGACACGGCCGTGGCGGTGCCGGGGACGGAGCTGATCGAGGACGAGGTCGGGGCTCGGCCGACCGAGCGGCTGCCGCTGCTCCAGCTGGTCCAGATCTCCATCTACTGGTTCGGGATCCAGGCGATCTGGGGCGGCGTCAGTGTCTTCAGCCAGGAGCGGATCCCGCAGCTCGTGCCGCAGGGCCAGGCCGGCTTCTTCCTCGCGCTGACGGGCTGGGTCACGTTGCCGATCGTGCTGGCCGTCCAGCCGACGGTCGGTGCGCTCAGCGACTACACGATCAGCCGCTGGGGCCGCCGCAAGCCGTACATCGTCATCGGCACCATCCTCGATGTGGTCTTCATCACCGGCCTCGCGACGTCGCAGACGTACCTCTCGGTCGTCGCCTTCCTGGCGCTCCTCCAGTTCAGCTCGAACTTCGCGCAGGGGCCATTCCAGGGCTACGTGCCGGACCTCGTGCCGCAGCCCCAGGTCGCGCTGGCGAGCGCGCTGATGGGCGCGATGCAGACGGTCGGCTTCGTCGCCGGGAACATCGTGATCGCCACGGCCTATCGGCTCGGCGACTTCGTGCTGCCGATGATCGTCCTCGGGCTGGTCGAGCTGACGACGGGCTTCGTCACCGTGGTCACGGTCCGCGAGGGCAGCGCGGCCAAGCCGCGCAACGGCCGTTCGTGGCTCTTGATCGGCCGCTCGGCCTGGGGCCTCGACATCCTGCGCGAGCGGAGCTTCGTCTTCCTGTGCGTCAGCCGGCTGCTGTTCCTCGCCGGCGTGAATGTCCTGCTCGGCTTCTACATCCTGTTCCTGACGCGCTCCCTCGGGTTCGGGCCCGGCGAGAAGGAGCTGTGGGTGCCGGTCATCACCGCCACGGTCGCGATCTGCACGGCGATCACGACCATTCCCTCCGGCATCCTGTCCAATCGCTTCGGGCGGAAACCGATGATCTACCTGGCCTGCCTCGTCGGGACGACCGGGCTCGCGACGATCGGCGCCGCGCCGTCCATCGAGATCGTCCTTGTCGGCGCCATCCTGGTCGGCGTCGGATCGGGGACGTTCCTCGCGGTCGACTGGGCGCTCATGACCGACATCATCCCGAAGGCCTCGTCAGGGCGGTTCATGGGCATCAGCAACCTCGCCGTCGGGCTGGCCGGCCCGACGGCGGGGTTCGTGGCCGGACCGCTGATCGACCTGGTCGGCGGCGTCGCCGAGACCGGCGAGGGGCCGCGCGCGGCGTTCCTGGCCGGCAGCCTGCTGTTCGTGCTGGCCGCGGCGCTGCTGCGGCCCGTCGATCCGAGGCCCCGGGAGCAGCGCCTCCAGGCCTCCCTGTCTGGCGCCTGACGGGCGGCGGCCGCCGCCGGCCCGCTCGGCGCAGGCCCCGTGCCGTATCCTCTCGCGCAACCCATAGCGTGAGGTGACGGCAGCGTCGTGGGCGACGGAACGGTCCTGGTGATCGGTGGCGCGGAGGACAAGATCCGCGATCGGCTGATCCTGGCTCGGTTCGTCCAGCTCGCCGGCGGTCCCGACGCCACGATCGCCGTCATCTCCAGCGCCTCGGCCTTCGGATCGGCGGCCGGCGAGCGCTACCGCGCCGTGTTCAGCGAGCTCGGCGCGACGACGGTCCGGCCGCTCCACGCCACGACGCGTGCCCAGGCCAACGACGAGACCTTCGCCCGTGCCGTGCGCGACGCGACGGGGATCTTCCTGACCGGCGGTAACCAGCTCCGGCTGTCATCGACGATCGGCGGCACAATCCTCGCCGAGGCGGTCCTGGAGCGGTTTCGGGAAGGTGCCGCGGTGGCCGGCACCTCGGCCGGGGCCTCGGCGATGTCGACCCACATGATCGCGTTCGGCGCCTCGGGCGGGACGCCCAAGCATCGAATGGCCGCCTTGGCCGCTGGCCTCGGCGTGCTTCCGGGGGTGATCGTCGACCAGCACTTCCAGCAGCGCAACCGACTCGGGCGGCTGCTGTCGGTCATCGCCAACAACCCGAGCCTGCTCGGCCTCGGCGTCGACGAGGACACGGCCGGGATCGTCGGCCCCGACGGGATCATGGAGGTCGTCGGGCGCGGCAGCATCACGATCGTCGACGGCTCGGCCGCCGAGACCGACGCGTGGGACGTCCACGGCCATCGGCCGCTGATGATCAGCGGCGTCGTCCTCCACGCCCTGCCGGCCGGATACCGATTCGACCTCCGCCGCCGGCACCGCGTCGCGGCGCCGGCGCTCAAGACCCTCAAGGGCGGCGCCGCCGCCTCGAGCTGACCGAGGCGAGCCCCCAGCGGCAGCCCGATGTTCCGCTCGGCTAGGTATCCAGGGGGAACAACCCCCGCTGAGATCGGCGGAAGCGGTTTCGGAACGTCGTTGCGGCGGATCGTCCGCTAGGCTTGGTGCCCCTCGGTAGCGCGATGGAGGACGGCGTGGCGAAGGAGGCACCGGGCGCGACCCGCCGACGGTCGAAGGGGTCGGCGCCTGCCGCCCGTTCGAATGGCTCGGCGCCCCGTCCGGCGCGTTCCCGCAGGACAGGAGCCGCGGCAGCCAAGCCGCTGCCGAGCCTGCGAATCCTCGCGACCCGGGTCCTGCGCGGCCCGAACTACTGGTCGCGCGCCCCGGTCGTGAAGATGACCGTCGACCTGGGCGTCCTCGAGGGGTTCCCGAGCACCGCGATCCCCGGGTTCAACGATGCTCTCCTCGAGTGGATCCCCAGCCTGGATGACCACGCCTGCTCGCTGAACCGCCGCGGCGGCTTCGTGACCCGGCTGCGCGACGGGACCTGGATGGGCCACGTCGCCGAGCACATCGCCCTCGAGCTGCAGAACCTCGCCGGCACGGCGGTTCATCACGGCAAGACGCGCGGTGCCGGCGTCGAGGGCCGCTACAACGTTATCTACGAGTACCGCGAGGAGACGGTCGGCCTGGCCGCCGGCGAGCTCGCCGTCCGGATTGTCAACCACCTCGTCGCGCCCGACGATCCCGACCACGCCCTCGACTACCTGGCCGAGCTCGAGGACCTCATCCGGCTCGCCGAGCGGCAGGCCTTCGGGCCGTCGACCCAGGCGATCCTCGACGAGGCGGCGTCACGTGACATCCCGTTCCTGCGCCTCGACCGCTACTCCCTCGTCCAGCTCGGCCAGGGCGTCCACCAGCAGCGAATCCGGGCCACGATGACCAGCCGCACCCCGGCCATCGCGGTCGACATCGCGAGCGACAAGAACCTCACCAATCGGCTGCTCGACTCGGCCGGCCTTCCCGTCCCGAAGTCCGAGGTCGTCCGCAGCGCCGATGCCGCCGTCTCGGCCGCCCACCGGATCAGCTTCCCGTGCGTCGTCAAGCCGCTCGACGGCAATCACGGCCGCGGCGTTCATCTCGACCTGCGGTCCGACGACGCCGTCCGGGCCGCGGTCGAGGGTGCGCGCGCCGAGAGTCGCTCCGGCGATCTCGTCGTCGAGACGTTCATCAACGGCAACGACTACCGCTGCCTGGTGATCGGCGGTCGCGTCGCGGCGATCGCCCAGCGCGTGCCGGCCTCGGTCGTCGGCGACGGGAAACACAGCGTGGCCCAGCTCGTCGAGGCGACCAACGCCGACCCGCGCCGCGGCATCGGCCACGAGAAGGTCCTGACGCGGATCAAGATCGACGACGCGGCGGTCGAGCTCGTTCGAGCCCAGGGCTTCGAGATGGATGACGTGCCGCCCAAGGATGCCCGGGTCAAGCTGGCCCTGACGGGCAACATGTCGACCGGCGGGACGTCCATCGATCGAACCATCGAGGCCCATCCCGACAACGTCGAGATCGCCGAGATGGCCGCCCGGGTCATCGGCCTCGACGTCGCCGGCATCGACTTCATCTGCCCCGACATCAGCGTGCCCGTGCGTGAGACCGGCGGCGCGATCGTCGAGGTCAACGCCGCCCCCGGCTTCCGAATGCACAGCCATCCGACCGAGGGCGAGCCACAGTACGTCGCGAAGCCGGTCATCGACCTGCTCTTCCCGCCCGGGGCGCCGGCCCGCATCCCGATCGTCGGTGTGACGGGCACGAACGGCAAGACGACGAGTGTCCGGATGATCGCCTACATCCTGAAGCTGATGGGCCGCCGCGTCGGCCTGACCTCGACCGACGGGATCGTCGTCGACGGGCGGATGATCAAGCGCGGCGACATGTCCGGCCCGAAGTCGGCCCGGATGATTCTCCAGAACCCGACCGTCGACACCGCGGTGTTCGAGGTCGCCCGGGGCGGGATCCTGCGCGAGGGCCTGGGTTTCGACCGCTGCGACGTCGCGGTCGTCACCAACGTCACCGCCGACCACCTCGGCCTCGGCGGCATCGAGACGCTGCGCCAGCTGTCGGACGTCAAGGGCGTTCTCGTCGAGGCCGTGCCGCGCACCGGTACGGCGGTCCTCAACGCCGACGACCCGTACGTCGCCCGGATGGCCAACGTCTGCCGTGGCGCGGTCATCTACTTCTCGATGGAGACCGAGAAGGGCCAGCCGGGCTTCGACCGGGTCGACGGCCACTGCGGCCGCGGCGGTGCGGCGTTCGTCGTCCGGCCGACGCCCGAGGGCGACCAGATCGTCCTGCGCCACGGGCCGCGGACGATGCCGCTGCTGTACACCCACCTGATCCCGGCCACCTTCGGCGGCAGGGCCCGGATGAACGTCGCCAACGCCCTCGCCGCGGCTGCGGCGGCATGGGCCGGCGGCGCGCACCTTCACGACATCCGGCAGGGCCTTCGAACCTTCACGACGTCGTTCTTCCAGGCCCCCGGGCGGCTGAACTACCTCGAGGTCGGCGGCGTCCGGGCGATCATCGACTACTGCCACAACGTCGACGGCATGCGGAACCTCTCCGACTTCGTTCGAAGGATGGTCGCCGATGCCGGCAACGGCGCCACCCGCCGCGGTCGGGCGATCGGCGTCATCGGGATGCCGGGCGACCGGCGCGACGACGACATGCGCGACTACGGCGCGCTCGCCGCGGCGGCCTTCGACGAGATCGTCATTCGCGAGGATCGCAACCTGCGGGGTCGGCCACCCGGGGCCGCGGCGACCCTCGTCGCCGACGGCGTGCACCGCGCCCGCGCCAGCGCCACGGGACGGGCGACGCGGGTCGAGCGGATCCTCGACGAGCTCGCCGCGGTCAAGGCCGCGCTCCGGCGGGCGAACCCCGGCGATCTCGTGGTCATGTGCGTCGACGACGCGCTGGCGGTCCACCGCGAGGTCATGGCCCTCGCCGGCCAGCCCGCCGGCACGACCGCGTTCGCCGATCCCGGGGAGCTGGAGGCGCCGATCGGCTGACCGGGCGGCCCACGGGTGCCGCGAGCGCCCATCGCGCCGCCGTGGCGGCAGGCGCCGAGCAGCTCCGCGAGCTGGGCGGGTTCGCTGACCGGCCGGAAACCCCGTTCCTCGAGCAGCCGGAAGACGCTCGAACGCTCCTCGTGGACCGTCGCGGCGATCACCCGCGGCCCGTCTTCGAGCTCGAGGTCCAGCTCCCCGGCGACCGCCAGCGGCTCGGACTCGTAGACCGGGATCGGATCGAGGTAGCCAGCCTCGGCCGCCCCGGCCCGGATCTCGCCGACGATCGCCTCCCGCGTCCTGCCGCGCAGGTAGTGGAGCAGCTCCTTGATCACGACCCGCTGGGCCCGCCGACCCGCGATCCGGCCGACGCCCCGCATGGTGTCGACAGGGCGGTCGCCGGCCAGCCCCACGATGACCGTCACCGGGGCCGGCATGCCTGACGCCCCAGCGAGCCCTCGTGCGACCGCCACGGCCACGTCGAGGAGCACCTCGGCGCCGGCCTCGTTGTGGGCGAAGTCGACGATGACCACGCGATCCCCACGCCGGAACAGGTTGAGCCGCCCTGGCGATGCGTCCGAGGTCAGCCCGAAGGTCTGGAGGCCGCGGCGCACCTCCTCGGCCGTCGCGCCGATTGCGATCGCGGCGCCGGCCGCGGCGAGGGCGTTGGCGACGTTGTGACGGGCCAGGCCGGCGAGCGTCATCGGGATGTCGCGGAGGGCGACGATCGGCTGCCACGCGGACCCGTCGGCCTGGCCCAACCAGCCGTCGCGGACGAGATAGCCGCGGCCACCGCGACGCAGATGGCGCCGCAGCCGAGGTGAGCGGTCGCCGGCCAGGCTGAACAGCGCCACTTGGGCGCGGACGGTCCGGGCGACGGCGGCCACGTGGCGGTCGTCCGCATTGAGGATCGCCCAGCCGTCGGGCAGGGTGATCCGGCACACGAGGCCCTTGACCTCGGCGAGCTCCGGCAGCGTGTGGATGCCCTGCAGGTCGAGGTGGTCCGAGGAGACGTTGGTGATGACCCCGACCTCGTTCGACTCGTAGCCGACGCCACGGAGCAGGATCCCGCCACGGGCCGTCTCGAGGACCGCGACGTCGAGGTCGTCCCGCTTCAGGATCGCGGCCGCGCCGGCCGGACCGGTCCAGTCGCCAGCCTCGACGAGCTCGCCGCGGACGATGATCCCGTCGGACGTCGTCATGCCGACGCGTCGCCCAGCCGCCGCGAGGATGTGGGCGATCAGCCGGGTCGTCGTGGTCTTGCCGTTGGTGCCGCTGATCGACACGATCGGGATTCGGCGGTCGGAGTCGCGAAGCCACTCCGGGGCCCGGCCCCCGGCGGCGGCGATGCGCTCGTCGAGGCGGGCGATCAGCCGCGACGATCCGTCCCGCTCGCTGGGCGCGAGGCCACGCTCCACGAGCATGAATGCCGCGTCGGCAATCGCGCGGGCGCGGTCCTCCGCCCGCCATGGCCAGGCGAGGATCCAGTGACCCGGATCCGACGAGCGGTGGACGGTCAGGCGCCCCGGTGCGTCGGGATGGCGGCGCCGGAACCGGCCGCCCCATCCGGCGAGGGCGACGACGGCGCGGGGTTGCTCGGCCCGCGCGACGTGGGTGCCGAGACGGACCACGGCGTGCGGGGCGGGCTCACGACTGCCGAACCAGCTCCGACGCCGGCCGACCGCGACCTCGAGCTTCAGCACCGGCTCGAGCCGGTACAGGTTCGGTCCATCGAGCGGGCGGATCTCGATGAGGCGCACGGTCGGGCGAGGATAGCAATGGCGAACCCGCTGCCCGCCGTAGACTGCTCGCCGTGACCCCCCTCCTCGCCGATGCCGAGCTCGCCGCGCTCCGGACCTCGATCGAAGCCAGCCTGCCGGAGTACCTCGCCGACCTCGAGCGGCTCGTCAACATCGACTGCGGCAGCTACTCACCGTCCGGCGTCAACGAGGTCGCGACCTGGGTCGCAGCCGCCTTCGAGCGCTTGGGCGCCGGGGTCGAACGCCGCCTGGACCCCGGCGGCCGCTTCGGTGACACGGTCGTGGCGTCATTCGATGGTTCCGCTGGCGACGCCGCCTCCGGGCCGAACATCCTCCTGATCGGGCACACCGACACCGTCTTCCCGGACGGCACCGCCGCCGAGCGGCCGTTCCGGATCGAGGACGGCCACGCGCTGGGGCCGGGGGTCAGCGACATGAAGGGCGGCCTCCTGGCGGGGCTGTACGCGCTGGCCGCCCTGCGGGATGTCGCCGCCGGCGCCCCGGGTCTCGGCGGACCGGGCCGAGTCACCTTCATCGCCAACCCCGACGAGGAGATCGGATCGCCGTCGTCGACGCCCCACATTCGCGCGGCGGCCGCCGAGGCTGACGTTGCCTTCGTCCTCGAGGGCGCCCGGGCCAACGGCGACTTCGTCTCGTCGCGGAAGGGAATCATCGACGCCCGCCTCGTCGTCCTTGGGCGGGCGGCGCACGCCGGCGTGGAGCCGGAGAAGGGCCGCAGTGCCATCCTCGCAGGGGCGGCGCTCGTCAACGGCATCCATGACCTCAACGGACGCTGGCCGGGCGTGACCGCCAACGTCGGCGTCTTCCGCTCGGGGATCCGCCCGAACGTCGTGCCCGACCGGGCCGAGCTCGAGGTCGACCTCCGGGCCGTCACCGCCGAGACGCTTGCGGCTGCCCGAGCCGCGCTCGAAGCCCTGGCCGCCGCGCCCGCCCTGCCCGACGTGACGATCGAGCTGGAGGTCACCCACAGCTGGGCGCCGATGGAGAAGCTCGAACGATCGGGGCGGCTGGTGGAACAGGCGATCGAGCTGGCCGGTCGAATCGGGTTCCAGACCCGCGATGCCGCGACCGGCGGGGCGTCGGATGCCAACACGACCTCGGGGGCCGGGGTCCCGACGATCGACGGCCTCGGGCCGGTCGGGGGCTGGGACCACTCGCCGCGGGAATACCTGGAGATCGCGTCGATCGTGCCGCGGACGACGCTGATCGCGGCGCTCATCCTGGCCACTGCCCGGGATCCCGTCGTGGCGGCGTGGCGGGCCGGCCGTGCCAGCCGCCTCGGGTAGGCCCGGCGCCAATCGGGCCTTCCCGGCCGACCACCCCGCGGCTGACGCACGATTCTTCGGCTGGAACCTCGGTCAACGGTCCGCGACCGCCGCCGCCCAGCCGTTCGAGGCGTTTCAGCCGACGAGTCGATCGTCCAACGCACGGTTCGTCGGGCGAGCAGGGAAGGGCGAGCGTTCCGCCGAAGAATCGAGCGTGTGGTGCATGGTCGGCGGCTGAAGGACTCGGCGCGGCAGGGCGGGTCAGGGCAGGGGAGCGAGGCCCATCGCGCGCAGCACCGCGACGAGGCCGGCGGCGAGGAGCAGGCCGGTCAGCAGTCCGCGGCGCGAGGCGACGGCCACGACGCAGACCGCGCCGGCCAGCCACTCGATGCCGACGTGGAGGCTCGGTCGGCGGGCCGCGTCGATGACGACGCTGACGCTCACCGCGGCGAGTGCGCCAAGCATCGCCGGGCCGACGAGGCGAAGGTAGTCACGGATCGGCGGCGCCAGCCGCTCGATGCCGGGCGCCAGCAGCGGCAGGGCCCGCCACGGATAGGTCGCCAGGCCCATCAGGAAGGCCAGCGCGACGAGGTCGGTCTTCACGACGGGCTCCGATCGTCGTGCGGCGCATCGGCGGTACCGGCAGGGACGGGTCCGAACGGCAGGATCGATTCGCGCGCCCGCTCGCCGGCTGCCCGCGGCGTGGCCATGGCGGCCAGCGGGCCGAGCAGCCCGCCCGCGATGACCCCGGCGGCCGGATCCCAGGCCAGCGACACGCCCACCGCTGACATGGCCCCCACGATCGTCGCCACGAGCTCGCGGCGGCCGCTGATCAGCCCGATTGCCAGGCCCGCCATCGCGGCCGGGAAGATGACGTCGAGCCCGAGTCGACCCGGTTCGGGAATCTGGCCGCCGAGGACGACGCCGGCGAGCGTCGCGAGGTTCCACGGGATGAAGGTCGCCACGATCGCCCCCCACCAGTAGCCCCACAGGTCGCCCCGGCCGATCCGCCGGAAATGCGACAGGGCCAGCGCGAAGGCCTCGGCGGTCAGGAGGTGGGCGACGATCGCGCGCACCGCCAACGGCCGCCCGGCGAGGTACGGCGCGAGCGCCGCCGAGTACAGCAGGTGACGGGCGTTGATGAACGCCGTCAGCAGCACGACGCCGGCCCACGAGAAGCCGCCGAGGACGTAGCCGACCGCCGCGAACTGGGCCGCGCCGGCGAACACGAGGATGCCCATCGCGCCGACCTCGATCGGCGAGAAGCCCGCGGCCCGGGCCGTCAGGCCATAGACGAGCCCGAAGCCGGTCGCCGAGCCAACGATCCCGAGGGAGTCCAGCATGAGCCGGCGCCGCGACGCGCGGAGCTCCGGATCACGCCCGCCCGCAGCGCCCGGCGCCATGGTCGCCGGCTGTCAGCGCAGGAAGGTTCGGCCGCAGGTGTCGCAGACGACGTAGACGGCGTGAAGGTTGCGTGCGTAGCCGGCCGCGTGGAGGAACCCCGGGCAGCCGGGCGTCGGATCCTTCCAGACCCACCAGCGCTGGTTCGCGTCGAGCGGCGTCGTCTCGGCGGCGATCTTGTCGGCGAGCTCGGGGTGGGTTGCGACGGCCGCTTCGACCTTGGCCGCGCGGGTGGGCTCAGGCTCGCTGGAGTATGGGTAGTTCTGCCCGACGTTCGAGGTCACCGGGTCCTCCCGCCGCACGTGCTCCGGACGTGTGCGCTCTGGGCAAAGAAGGCCGGTGACGGCTTCGTGTGAGCGCGGCGCGTCACCGGTTGCCGCCGAGTATCGCACACGCCCGCCAGTGGCTTCGTCGTCCTAGTCGACGGTCGCCGGCCGGGCCGGTCCAGCGAGGTAGTGCTCGTAGCGCCGCAGCGAAATGAGGGGCACGACCGCGATCCCGAGGAGGACGATCGAGGCACCGAAGATGCCGTCGAGCCCGAACCGCTCGGCGGCGAAGCCGGCGATCAGCGAGCCGCCGATCTGGCCGAAGCCGAGGAAGACGCTGTACAGCCCCATGATCGCCCCACGGTCCTCGGGGTAGGCCTCGGTCACGTCGGCGAGGAGGCCGATCGCGGCCGGTGTCGCGCCGGCCAGCACGAACAGGCCGAACACCGCGGGGACGCCGAACAACGCGATGGCGATCGGAGCCAGGCCGCTGCTGTGGTTGATGCCGACGGCGCCGACGACGAGGAGCGCGCCGCCACCGAGCCCGTACAGGATGATCGTCGTTCTCCGGAGGCTCTTGAACCGGTTGCCCCAGTAGATGAGGCCGGCAAAGAACAGCAGCCCGCCGATCGCCAGGCCGATGCTGATCTGGATCGGTTCGAAGCCGCCCATCAGCAGCTGGTCGGCGAAGCGCGGGTCGGGCGCCTCGCGCTGGACGAGCTGGAAGATCGTCTGGGTCGTGAACAGCCCGAGCGCCGCGTTGATCGCGATCCACGTCGGGGCCAGGAGCCAGACGTGGCTCTGGCGGAGGATCCGGGCGTACCGCCCAAGGTCCAGCCCGCGCCGCTCGAGGGCGTGCTCGTCGGGCTTGGCGTCGAGTCGCGGATCCACGCCGTAGCGGTAGATCGCCAGCGAGACGCCGTAGAACGCGCCGTTCAGCAGGAACGCCTCCGGGCCGAGGAGCTGGAACAGCGGCCCGGCGGCCACGAAGCCGGCCAGCAGCCCGGCCAGCGTCGCCGCCTCGAACCGCGCCACGGCCCGGCCGCGAAGGCCCTCGTCCAGCGCGGTCGCCGCCGCGATGAAGCCGAGGATGGACGGGATGCTCGCGGCCGTTGCGGCGCCCTCGAGCAGGCGCGTGCCGACGATCATCGGGAGGTTCGTCGTGGCCCACGTCGCGACGACCGCCACCGCCCCGAAGAATGGCCCGAACTGCATGACCTTCCAGTGGCCCAGCCGGTCCGAGAGGACGCCGAAGATCGGCGACAGCGCGAGCTCCGAGAGATAGAAGCTCGCGTGGATGACCGCGAACGCGAGCGCCCCGACCTCGACGCCGGGACCCAGGCCGAGGAGCAGGTCCAGGGGCCGATGGTGCTGGTCGAGGTT
This sequence comes from Chloroflexota bacterium, assembly GCA_012026785.1. Classification (GTDB taxonomy): domain Bacteria; phylum Chloroflexota; class Limnocylindria; order Limnocylindrales; family CSP1-4; genus UBA5189. The sequence continues at coordinate 29,434 of VEOW01000065.1, forward strand.
GGCCAGATAGAAGGCCAGCATCGCCCCGGTGAGCCCGGTGCTGAAGCGCAGCGTGAACGTGCCGGCCAGCACGGCCCACAGGGAGCGATCCATTGCCCGACAGGGTAGCGGGGGCCGTATCATCGGGCGGAGCGCCGCGAACCGCGGGCAACGATCGGCGGCGCCGGGAGAGACCAGAGGGAGGGCCCCACCCGTGTCCCGCGTCGCCGTCGTCACCGACTCTGCGTCCGACATGTCGCCGGAGCGAGCCCAGGCGCTGGGCATCACGATCGTGCCGCTGCTCGTGAACTTCGGCAGCGAGACGTTCTCGGCCGGCATCAACCTCACGAAGGACGAGTTCTGGGCCCGAATGACGGCGCCCGACGCCCCGTTTCCGACGACCGCCGCGTGCAGCCCCGGCGACTTCCAGACGACCTATCAGCGCCTGTTCGACGAGGGTGCCGAGGCGATCGTCTCGGTCCACGTGGCGGGCACACTGTCGGGCACGATCAAGAGCGCCGAGATCGCCCAGGCGTCGATGAAGGATCGCGAGATCCACGTCGTCGATTCGATGGCCGCATCGATGGGCCAGGGCGTGCTGGCCGAGCTGGCGGTCGAGCTGGCCGGGCAGGGTGTCCCGGCCGCGGAGATCGCCAGCG
>VEOW01000002.1 GCA_012026785.1 Chloroflexota bacterium
CGAGCCCTGCCGCGAGGCGAGCTGGTCCGGCGCGAAGCGGCCTACCGCTTCTACTTCCACCCGGCGCGCTACACCAGCCTCGGTCTCGGCGTCATCGAGGCCATGCTGATCGGCCTGCCGGTCGTCGGGCTCTCGACGACCGAGCTGCCGACGGTCGTTGAGAACGGCATCTCCGGGGTCATCGACAACCGGCCCGAGCGGCTCGTCGAGGGCATGGGCCTGCTGCTGGGCGACCGTGCCCGCGCCCGCGAGCGCGGGCGCATCGGACGCCAGGTCGCCCGGGATCGCTTCGGGATCGGGCGCTTCGTCCGCGACTGGAACGCCGCCTTCGCCGAGGTCGCGGGCCGCCCGCGAGCAGGGATCCCGTCAGTTGCCCGCCGGGCACGGGCCGCCACGGGCTCCGACACCGTCACCGCCGGGGCCGGGAGACCGGCCCGATGAGCCACCGGATCGCGTTCGTCTCCGAGCACGCCTCGCCGCTGGCGACCCTCGGCGGGGTCGATTCGGGCGGCCAGAACGTCTACGTCGCCCAGCTGGCGCGCCAGCTGGCCGCCCTCGGCGACGAGATCGACATCTACACCCGCCGGGAAGACCCCGAGCAGCCCGAGATCGTCGAATGGCTGCCCGGCATCCGGGTCATTCACGTCCCGGCCGGGCCGGCCTCGGCGCTGGCCAAGGAGGACCTGCCGCCGTACATGCCGGCCTTCCGGTCGTGGATGCTGCGGCGCCTCCAGCACGATCGCGGCTACGACCTCGTCCACGGCCACTTCTTCATGTCGGGCCTCGTCGCGGCCGAGATCAAGGCCGCCCTCGGGATCCCGTTCGCGATCACCTTCCACGCCCTCGGCCGCGTCCGGCGCCAGTTCCAGGGCGACGCCGACCGCTTCGGCGACGAGCGATTCGCGATCGAGGAGCGAGTCGTCAACGAGGCCGACGCGGTCGTCGCGGAGTGCCCCCAGGACGAGGAGGACCTGGTCCGGCTCTACAACGCCGACCCGGCCCGGATCACGGTCGTGCCGGCGGGCTTCGACCCGGCCGAGTTCGCGCCGATGAGCCGGCCACTCGCCCGCCTGGAGCTGGGTCTCGATCCCGCCGAGCGGATCCTCCTCCAGCTCGGCCGGATCGTGCCCCGCAAGGGCATCGACAACGCCATCCGGGGCCTGGCCGCCCTGGTCCACGACCACGATCTCGCGGCCCGCCTGCTCATCGTGGGCGGGGCGTCCCGAGAGCCCGATCTCGCCGGCGACCCGGAGTTCGCCCGGCTCGCGGCCGTCGCCCGGGAGTGCGGCGTCGAGGACCAGGTCACATTCGTCGGACGGCGCGACCGGCACGAGCTGGCGACCTACTACAACGCCGCCGACATCTTCATCTCGACGCCGTGGTACGAGCCGTTCGGGATCACCCCGCTGGAGGCGATGGCCTGCGGCACCCCGGTCCTCGGTTCGAACGTCGGCGGCATCAAGTTCAGCGTCCGCGACGGCGAGACGGGCTACCTCGTGCCACCGAACGCCCCCGCCGCGCTCGCGGAGCGGGCGGCCCACCTGTACCGCCACCCGAAGCTGCTGACCGTCCTCGGCCAACAGGCGATCCGGCGGGTCAGCGACCTGTTCACCTGGGAGCGCGTCGCCGCCTCGATGGCCGCCGTCTACGACGAGGTCCTCATCACCCGGCGGCTGGAGCGGCGCGACGAGGCCGAGCGCCTGGCGTCGTTCGATCGTCGATTCGACGACCTGATCGTGACCCTTCGGGCCGCTCGAAGCCGCCTCCGGAACCCGGTCATCGAGGCTGCCGAGATGGTCACCGGGACGCTCGCCCGGGACCACAAGGTGCTCGTCTGCGGCAACGGCGGCAGCGCTGCCGAGGCCCAGCACTTCGCGGCCGAGCTCGTCGGTCGCTTCCGGATCCCGGGCCGGCCGGGCCTGCCGATGATCGCCCTCGGCTCGAACGGGGCCGTCCTCTCGGCCTGGGCCAACGACGTCGACTGGGACGACGCCCTAACGCGCGAGGTCCAGGCGATCGGACGGCCCGGCGACCTGCTCCTCGGCCTGTCGACGAGCGGGACGTCGCGCAACGTCGTGCGGGCCTTCCAGCAGGCCCGCTCGATCGGGCTTCGAACGCTGGCTTTCACCGGCGGTGACGGCGGCGACCTGCGGCGCCTCGCGGACCACGCGGTCATCGTGCCCTCCCGCGACACCCAGGCCATCCAGGAGGTCCACGGCCTCCTCGTCCACGTCGTCAGCGAGCTCGTGGAGCGGCGGCTCGTGGAGGCCGGCTGGTTCGGGCCAGGGGTCGTGGCGCCCGATGCCCCCTCAACGGGGCAGACCCCGCGACGCGGCGAGGCCCGAGAGCTGGTCGCGGTCCAGGTGGCAGCGGCTCCTGTGGCCCGATCGGCACGCCGCCGCGAGCGGACGACGGGCCGGAGGGATCGGCGATGAGCGTGGGGCGGATCGAGCGCCCAGCCCCGGCCGGCCGCCGACCCGAGGGACGGCGGGTCGCGCTCGTGACCGGCGCCGCGCAGGGCCTCGGCGCGGCGATCGCGGCTGAGCTCGCGACGGCCGGCATGGCGGTGCTGGTCGGCGACGTCCGCGAGGACGCGGCGACGAGGCTGGCGCGGGAGCTCGACCCGGCCGGCGGGACCATCGCGGCGATGCGGCTCGACGTGACCGACCGTCACTCCGGCGAGGCCGCGGTGCGGGGCGCCCTCGAGCGCTTCGGTGGCCTCGACGTCCTCGTCAACAACGCCGGGGTCGACAGCACCCGCCCGTTCGAGGAGATCGCAGCCGACGACTTCGACCGCATCCTCGCGGTCAACCTGCGGGGTCCGATCGATCTCGCCCGGGCCGCGCTGCCGGCGCTGCGCGAATCCGACCGCGGGATGATCCTCAACATCGTCTCGACCGCGGCCAAGCGAGCCTGGCCGAACGCGTCCGCCTACCACGCCTCGAAATGGGGCCTACTGGGCTTCTCGCACGCCCTGCATGCCGAGGCCCGGGCCTACGGTGTCCGGGTCACCGCGGTCATCTGCGGCGGGATGCGGACGCCGTTCATCCTCGAGCGCTTCCCGGACACGCCGCTCGAGAACCTCCAGGAGCCGGCCAACGTCGCCCGGACCCTGCGCTGCCTGATCGAGGCCGCCCACGACAGCGTCGTGCCCGAGATCACGATCACCCCGATGGGCGAGACGTCGTGGCCATGAGCTCGAACGGCCTGGCGCCGCAGCGGCGGCCGGCGATCCTGCTCGACAAGGACGGCACCCTCATCGAGGACCTGCCGTACAACGTCGACCCCCGTCGGATCCGCCTCGCGCCCGGTGCCCGCGAGGCCATCCGGACGCTGGCCGCGGCCGGTCACCGGTTCGTCGTCGTCACCAACCAGTCCGGGGTGGCGCGGGGGTACTTCACCGAGGCCGACCTGGCCGAGGTGCACGCCCATCTCGAATGGCTGATCGAGGACCTCGGGGGAACGCTCGCCGGCTTCTACGCCTGCCCCCACCTGCCCGATGGCGTGAACGAGTTCGCGCTCGAATGCGACTGCCGAAAGCCGTTGCCGGGCTTGATCCATCGGGCGGCCCGGGACCTCGACATCGACCTCGCCGAGAGCTGGTTCATCGGCGACACCTGGATGGACGCCGCGGCCGGTCGAGCCGCGGGCTGCCGGACGATCATGGTCGGCCCGGACGCGGCGACGGCCCACGCCCTGCCCGAGGGTCGGCGACCCGATCACGTCGCCCGTGACCTGCGCGGCGCGGCCCGGATCATTCTCGCCGCCGACGCCGCCAGGGACGAGGCCGCGGAGCGGGCCCGGGTGGAGGCCCGCCGCGAGCGCCGCTCGCGGGAGCGGCAGTCGCGGGAGCGGCGCTCGCGGGAGCGGGCCCAGCGTCGGACGGGGGCCGCGGCGTGACCGGCGGCGACCGGATCCTCGCCTCGCTCCACGGCCGCCGGGTGCTCGTCCTCGGCGAATCGATCCTCGATGCCTACGTGACCGGCCACGTCTCGCGCCTGTGCCGTGAGGCCCCGGTCCCGATCCTCGACGTCGGCGGCCAGAGCGACGCCGCGGGAGGCGCGGCCAACACCGCCGCCAATGTTCGAAGCCTCGGCGGGCAGCCGCTGTTCGTGTCGGTCGTCGGGGACGACGGGGAGGGTGACCGGCTCCGCGCCGCCCTGCGAGGCGCCGGCGTGGACGACGCGCGCGTCGTCGGGGTGCGCGGCCGGCGGACGCTGTCCAAGCAGCGCCTCCTCGCCGGCGACCAGATGCTGCTTCGCTTCGACGCCGGCACGACCGAGCCGATCGACGCGGCGACCGAGGAGCGGCTCCTGGCGGCGCTCGGCGATGCCCACGCCGAGGCCGACGCCGTACTGGTATCCGACTACGGCTACGGCGTCGTCACGCCCCGGATCCGGGCCGTGCTCGCCGAGCTGCAGGCCTCCCGGCCGCTGCCGCTGGTCGTCGACGCCCGCGACCTGCGGGCCTACCGCCACGCGAGCCCGACGGTCGTGAAGCCGAACTACGCCGAGGCGCTGCGGCTCGTCGGCGAGCCGGAGCTGCACGACGAGGCGACCCGGCCCAACCAGGTCGGCCGGCTGGGCGAGCCGCTCCTCGAGGCGACCGGCGCCCGGATCGTGACCCTGACCCTCGACCGCGACGGGGCGATCGCGTTCGAGCAAGGCCGCCCGCCGTACCGAACCTACGCCCGACCCGCCGCGTCGTCGCGGGCGGCCGGCGCCGGCGACACCTTCGCGGCGACCCTCGCCCTCGGGACGACGATCGAGCTCGATGCCCCGACGCTCGTCGAGCTCGCCTCCGCCGCGGCCGGCGTCGTGGTGACCCGCGACGGCACCTCGACCTGCAGCGCCGAGGAACTCGCGGCGGTCCTCGCGACCGTCCGCGGCAAGCGGGTCGATGCCGCCGAGCTGGCCCGCCGGGTCGCCCGCGAGCGGGCGGCCGGCCATCGCATCGTCTTCACCAACGGCTGCTTCGACATCATCCACCGCGGTCACGTCACCTACCTCAACCGGGCCAAGGCCCTGGGTGACGTGCTGGTCGTGGCCGTCAACGACGATGCCAGCGTCCGCCGCCTGAAGGGCCTCGACCGCCCGATCAACACCCTCGACGACCGCCTCGACGTCCTCGAGGCCCTGAGCTGCATCGATCTCGTGGTGCCCTTCGGGGACGCCACGCCCAAGGGGCTCATCGAGGCGGTCCGGCCGGACGTCTTCGTCAAGGGCGGTGACTATCGTCGGGAGACGCTGCCGGAGGCCGACCTCGTGGAACGGCTCGGCGGCGAGATTCGGCTGTTGCCCTACGTCGAGGACCACTCGACGACGGCCATCGTCGCCCGGGTCCAGGCCGCGGCCGCGGGCCCGGCCGAGCGCCGCCGGTCTCGCCGACGCGGCCGCCGCGCACGACGCCAGGACCTCGCCGGGGCGGCCGGCCCGACGCGAAGCGCACGCCGGAGCCCGAGCCGGAGCCGCGGAGGCCGTGCCACCCGGACCGATCGCGCCGTGGTTCGACCGCCGCCGGGTCCTCGCCATTCGACTCGATTCGATGGGCGACGTCCTGATGACCACCCCGGCGCTCCGGGCGATCCGCCAGTCGCTCGCCGAGGACGCCCACCTGGCGCTCCTGACGTCGCCGTCCGGAGCCGCCGTCGCGCGTCGGATTCCCGAAGTCGACGAGGTCGTGGTCCACCGTGCCCCATGGATGAAGGCGGCCGCCGAGGCCGGCGACGCGGAGGGGCTGCCGGCCCTGGCGCGCCGGCTCGGCCGCGGGGGCTTCGACGCGGCGGTGATCTTCACGACCTTCTCGCAGTCGCCGTTGCCCGCCGCCATGGCCTGCCACCTGGCCGGCATCCCCCGGGTGCTGGCCCACGTTCGAGAGAACCCGTACGCGCTGGTGTCCGACTGGGTCCGCGATCCGGAGTGGCCGGCGCCCGCCCGACACGAGGTTCGGCGGCAGCTGGACCTCGTCGCCGCGGCGGGCTGCACGACCGCCGACGAGCACCTCTCGTATCGGGTTGACCCCGGCGCGAGCCGCGCCGTTCGGGCCCTCCTCGGCTCGCTCGGCATTGGGCCCGGGTCGCCATTCGTGGTCGTCCATCCCGGGGCGACCGCGGCCTCGCGGCGCTACCGGCCCGACGGCTTCGAGGAGGCCGCCGCGGTCTTGGCGAGCCGGGATGGGCTGCGGGTCCTGGTAACCGGCACGGTCGGCGAGGCGACGCTCGTCGAGCGCATCGCCCGAGCGGTCCCCGGGGCGGTTGGGCTGGCTGGTCGCCTCGGCATCGACAAGCTCGGGGCCCTGATCGCGATCGCCCCACTGCTCGTCTCGAACAACACCGGCCCCGCCCACCTCGCCGCGGCCGTGGGAACGCCGGTCGTCGTGCTGTATGCCCAGACCAACCTCCAGCACACGCCGTGGGCTGTGCCGAGCCGGGTCCTGACCCGTGACGTGCCGTGCCACGACTGCCTCCGGAGCGTCTGCCCGCTCGGCCACCACGCCTGCCTCGCGCCGGTTGAGCCGGCCGAGATCGTCGCGGCCGCGCGGGAGCTGCTCGGGACATCCGTGGGGGTACCGCCCTCGCGAGCCGAAGTCCTGTTAGAGGGCTGATAGCAACGCTCCGGGGAAGCGCCCGGGGCCCGTTCCGGCCCCTCCACCAGACTCCTTTCGTGACCCCAACCACCCCGGTCGACGTCCTCATCCCGACGTTCGCCCGGCCTGCCGGCCTGGCCGTCACCCTCGCTGGCCTCGCGGCCCAGGTCCACCCGTCGCTGCGGATCGTCGTGTCCGACCAGGCCGACGACGAGGCCACGTCGTCGGGCTCGCCCGCGGTCAGGGCGATGGTCCGGGTGCTCGAGGCGCACGGCCGCGAGGTGGAGACCCACCGCCACCTGCCGCGCCGCGGGCTGGCCGAGAATCGCGACTTCCTGCTGCGGCTGGCGCGGGCGCCATATGCCCTTTGCCTCGACGATGACGTCTTCATCGAACCGGACCTCGTCGGCCGGCTGCTGGCCGCGCTGCGCTACGCGGCCTGCGGGGTCGTCGGCTCGGCGGTCGTCGGGCTGAGCCACCGCGACGACGTCCGGCCGAATCAGCAGGCGATCGAGTTCTGGGACGGGCCCGTTCGACCGGAGCGGATCGAGCCAGCGTCGGCGGCATGGGATCGTCACCGTCTCCACAACGCCGCCAACCTCGAGCACCTGCGGCTGGCGCGACCCGGCGATCATGACCGGCTGTACCGGGTCGCGTGGATCGGCGGCTGCGTCCTGTACGACACCGCGAAGCTCCGAGCGGCGGGCGGGTTCGACTTCTGGTCCGAGCTGCCAGAGCAGCATGCCGGGGAGGACGTTCTGGCCCAGCAGCGGGTCATGGCCCGCTTCGGGGGCGCCGGCCTGTTTCCGTCCGGCGCCGATCACCTCGAGCTGCCGACGACCGTCCCGGACCGATCGGTCGACGCGCCCCACGTCCTGCGTCGCCTCGTTCCCTCGAGCTGACGGCGGCCGCGGGGTCGAATCCGTCGCCTTTGCCCCCGCCGCAACAAGCGACGGTTGGTTGGCGCCTGGCGCGCCGTCTCGGTGCCCCCTGACGCCCCCAACCGTCAGAGCCATTCGCCGGGTGCAATCGCTGTCGGTTGAGGCCTCGATTGGACGTCTTGCGGTTGCCCCGGTCAATCCTCAACCGTCCGTTGTTGCGTCCGCCGCAAACGCGGCCGACGACGGAGCCGCCTCGCGCGGTCAGCCCACCTCGCGGAGCAGCCCGGCTCGAACGGCCGGTGGCAGGCCGGCCAGGGCGGCCGCCGCGCGCAGCCACCGTTCGACCGTCCGCTCATCGATCTCGTCCCCCGGCACGAACGTCAGCCACCTGGCCCGCTTGGTCACGCCCCGGCCCTCCAGCTCGCCGTTGCGATCGTCGAGCAGGACGCCGTGGACGAAGCCGATGTGAACGTGGAAATCGCCGGGCTGGGGCCAGATCCAGGCGAAGTACACCTCGCGCCGCTCGACCGGCAGATCCAGGCCGATGATCCCCTGGCCCTCGCGGACCCGCTCGACGGCGTCGGGCACCGTCCGGCGCACGATCGCCCGCAGCCGGTTCGAAAGTTCGACCAGCGGCGGTGGCAGTGGCTCGAGCAGGGCCTCGGGCGGAAGGGCCGAGGGTTGGGTTTGAGGCGCCATTGCGGTAGACTATGCCTTCGAACGCGAACAGCCGTTCGATGCTGTGGGGATGCGTGGTCTCGACAGGGTCTGGCTGTCAGCGGACGCGAGCCGAGGTGCCGTCAGGCCTCGCTAAACAGGCGGCAAAACGAAGTACCTGCCAACAAGCAGTCGACTCTCGCCCTCGCGGCCTAAGGCCGTAAGGTGAGCGTGGAAGCAGCCTCCGCCCCGCGGGCTGTGGAAGCGTCATGCAGCGGGGCTGCAGACCGGACGAGCGTCGCGTAGTCCGGGACCAAGCCCGATCTAGGGGAACGTGACTGGACCGCCGGGCAGGGTGCCGATCCTCGGCCCAGCGGTTGACGAAAACGATCGGACACGCTCGTAGTGGCTGCTGGCGAAGGGTCCTGGACGGGGAGTTCGACTCTCCCCCATCTCCACCAACTCCCGATCAGGTGCGATCTCCGGCGAGGAGGCGCGCGCGGCCGTTCGGGCGGTAGGTCAGGATCGTCATCCCGCCCGGGAACGACCGCGACTCGACGAGCTCCATGTCGTGCGATTGGCCATGCTCCGGGAAGACCCGCAGCCCGTCGCCGAGCACGACCGGGGTCAGCCGCAGGTTGAGCTCGTCGACGAGGTCGCGCTCGAGCAGCCAGCGCAGCAGCTCGCCGCTGCCGTGGACCTGGACCTCCCGCCCGGGCTGCGCCTTGAGCTCGCGCACGGCTGCCTCGACGTCACCCGAGATGAAGTGCGTGTTCTGCCACGTCGAGTCGGTGCGGGTCGTGGACGGCACGTACTTGGGCAGGACGTTGATGCCGTGGGAGACCGGGTCGCCCGAGTCGTGGTTCGGCCAGTAGGGCTCCCAGATCTCGAAGGTTCGACGCCCGAGGAGGAGGGCATCCGCCCGTGCGAACCACGACAGGAGCCACGGCCAGGACTCCTCGTCGGCGTGCGCCGCCGTCCAGCCGCCCCGTTCGAACCCGCCGCGCCGGTCCTCGTCGGGTCCGCCGGGACCCTGGTAGACGCCATCCAGCGTGATCATCATCGATGCCGTCAGCTTCATCGGAGCCTCCCCTTACCGCCAGCCGAGCTCAGGGGCGACGTACTTCAGGATGCTTTCGACGGCGTGGGCGTTGTACTCGACGCCGAGCTGGTTGGGAACCGTCAGCAGCAACGTGTCGGCGGCCTGGATGGCCGTGTCCTCGGCGAGCTGCTTCACGAGGACATCCGGCTCGGCGGCGTACGAGCGCCCGAAGATGGCCTTCGTCTGGGGGTCGATATAGCCGACCTTGTCGGTGTCCTGGTTGCCACGCCCGAAGTAGGCCCGATCGCGGTCGTCGACCAGGGCGAAGATGCTCCGGCTGACCGAGACCCGCGGCTCGCGCTGATGCCCGGCCGCCGTCCAGGCCTCGCGGAACAGCCGGATCTGCTCGGCCTGGAGCTCGTGGAAGGGCACGCCGGCGTCCTCGGTCATCAGCGTCGACGACATCATGTTCAGGCCCTGCTGGGCTGCCCACTCCGCGGTCGCCCGCGAGCCGGCGCCCCACCAGATTCGATCGCGCAGCCCGGGAGCGTACGGCTCCGGGCGGAGCAGCCCGGGAGGATTCGGAAACATCGGCGTCGGGTTCGGCTCGGCGAATCCGGCGCCGGTGATGACCTTGAGGAAGACCTCCGTGTGCTGGCGCGCCAGGTTGGCGCCGACCGGGTCGTCCTCGCCGGGCTGATAGCCGAAGTAGCGGAAGCCGTCGATGACCTGCTCGGGTGAGCCGCGGCTGATCCCGAGCTGGAGGCGGCCGCCGGCGATGAGATCGGCCGCGCCGGCGTCCTCGGCCATGTACAGCGGGTTCTCGTAGCGCATGTCGATGACGGCGGTCCCGATCTCGATCCGCCTGGTTCGAGCACCGACCGCGGCGAGCAACGGGAAGGGCGACGCAAGCTGCTGGGCGAAGTGGTGGACCCGGAAGTAGGCGCCGTCGGCGCCGAGGTCCTCGACGGCCTCGGCGAGCTCGATCGACTGGATGAGGGCGTCGGAGCCCGAACGGACTTGCGAGTACGGCGAGTCGGACCAGTGGCCGAACGACAGGAACCCGATCTTCTTCACTCGTCGAGTCTATGGGCGGTTGCGAAAGCTAGCCCATCGGCCGTTCCGGCGGGACGTCCAGCCAGCCCTCGCGGTCGGCCCGGATCGCCAGCTCGGTCCGACTCGCGACCCCGAACCGATGGAACATGTGCAGGAGGTGCTTCTCGACCGTCTTGCGGGCCGCGCCGATCCGGCGCCCGATCTCGTCGTTCGAATGACCCTCGAGGAGGAGTCGCAGGACCTCGCGCTCGCGCTGGGTCAGCACGGCCAGGCCCGTCCTGCCCTGCCGCACCTGCTCCGTCGTGAACAGCGACTCGCCGTTCGCGACGCGCCTGATGGCGCTCACCAGCTCGTCGAGCGGCGCCGTCTTGAGCAGGAAGCCCATCGCGCCGAACCGGAGCGCCGCGGCCACGTACTGCGGTGTCTCGAAGGACGACAGGATGAGGACGGCGGGGCCGTCATCGCGGGACGACTGGGCCACGAGCTCGATGCCATTGCCGTCCGGCAGGCGAACGTCGAGCAGGACCACGTCGATGTCGTCACGGGCGAGCAGGGCTCGTCCCTCCGCGATCGTCCCACCCCGACCGACGATCTCGACGTCGTCGATGGAGCCGAGGGCGGCCTGGAGGCCCCCGATCACGACCGGGTGGTCGTCGACGAGGGCGACCCGGATCCTCATCGACGCCAGGTCAGCCGGATGGTCGTGCCGGCATCGGAGCCGGTGACCGCGAGATCGGCATCGATCGCCTCGGCGCGGCGCCGCATGGAAGCCAGGCCCAGGCGTCCCCGTTGGGCCGCCTCGCGACCGGCGTTGCGCCCGATACCCACGCCGTCGTCGGCGATCTCGAGCTCGACGACGTCCGGGGCGATCGCCCCGCGGATGGCGACGCTGCTGGCCCTGGCGTGTCGGAGGGCGTTCGAAACGGCCTCCTGAGCAATCCGGAACGCCGCGAGCTCGACCGCCGGGGGCGGCCGGTGGTCACGATCGATCCCGGTGGCGTCCTTCAGCGCCACGGCGACTGCGACCGCATCGGTGGTCGAGCGCTCCGCGAGGAACTCGAGCGCCGACGGGAGGCCGAGGTCGTCGAGCACGGGCGGTCGAAGCTCGGTGGCCACCGCCCGCAGGTGCCCTGCCACGCGTCGCAGCTGGTCGCTCTCGGCGCGCGCCTCGGGCACGAGCTCCAGGCGGCGGATGACCCCGGTCAGCTCCTGGAGCGGCACGTCGTGCAGCTCGCGGGCCATCCGGGCTCGCTCGGCCTCGAACGCTTCCTCGGCCGCCTCGCGTCGAATGTCGGCGACGAGCGCATCGCCGAGCCGCCAGAACCACGCCCGTCGGAGCCCCGGGAGCGCCAGGAGTGCGAGCAGGGCGACGACCCACACGAGCGCCGCCGGCAGCAGCAGGACATAGACCCCGAGGAGCGCCAGCCCGGCGATCACGGCCAGCAACACGGCGTCGACGAGCGCCGGGCGGGCGAGGTGGATCGGTTCGCGACGGACGAGCGGCATCAGGGTGTAGGCCGCCAGGACGGCCAGCGTGGCCCAGACCGCCAGGAGGGACCTCGCGCGCTCGAGATCGTCGTAGCCAGCATCGGCGCTGGCGCGGGCGGCCACCCAGGCCGCGACGAGCGTGACGGCGGCGACGCCAAGGGCCACGGCGAGGGCACGGAGCGGGAGCCGGCCCCGACGGGTCGCGAGCCACAGCGACGGAACAAGCGGAGCGGCGGCCATCGAGGCGGTCGACAGCTGCGGCTCGCCGAGCAGCTCCAGCGGGGTCGAGGCGGCAAGGAGCGCGACGCAGGCTGCGGGGAGGACCCACCGACGGTTCGTTCGCAGGAAGACCACGGCAAGGCCGCCGGCAAGCAGGGCGACGATGGCCGCGGGGAGGCTCCCACGCAGGGCTGTTTCAGCGACTGCGGCGGAGATGGGTTGGGCAACGCCGTGAACCTCGACCTCCAAATACCAACCGCCAGGCTCGATTTCGGACCGGAACGCGAGGACTCGCTGTCCAGGCTTGACTCCACTGCCCCAGGCGAAGCCGCTCGGTGAGACAGCGGCGATCGATCGACCATCGCCACTCGGTTCCACCCCTGGCTGCGGATACCCGTCAAAGGCGGCTGACGTCGCCAAGACCGCAAGAACGAAGGCGCCGATCGCGATTACCGTCAGGCCGCCCCGTCGAAGCCTGTAGCCGATCGCCCTGGGTGGCAATGGAGGAGATCCCGCCCTAAAGCGGAGGGTTTTCCTCCATATACGCGGGGCTGCCCAACCCATAGCGTCAGAGCGTACGCGGCTTGGAGGGTCGTGGGGGGTCTGATCGGAGGGACGCATCGTGCGCAAGCGGATCGGGGGCATCGGAATTCTCGGGCTGATGGTGGTGGCGATGCCGGGGCTCGTTTCGGCAGGCCCGCCGAGCGACGCGGGTGGCGGTGGCGAGACGCCGAGAGTGACCGTCGATCTCGATGGCCGGCCGATCGACGCCGGCCGAGCGGCGGAGTTCTACTGCCATGACTTCGACTACCCGGCGATCCATTGCTACCGAGACTCGGCCGACCTGGAGGCCTCGACGGCGGTGACGCTGGCGGCGGCCGCGGTCGATTACGTCGTCGTCTTCGACTACACCTGGTTCGCCGGGCCGTACATGTACATCTCGCAGGACTACACGGCCCTGGTGTTCCTCGGCTGGAACGACCGGATCAGCTCGTTCATGGCCCGCAACAGTCAACGCGGGTACCTCTGGACCGACTGGTTCTACAGCGGGACTGGCTACTACTTCTGCTGCAACCAGCAGGTGGCCTCGCTCGGCAGCTTCAACAACACCTTCAGCTCCGTCCACCGCTCGTGACCGTGAAGGCCGACTTCAGCTCGGCGGAGCCGCGGCTCAGCATCCGCGTGGCCTGCATCGTCCGTTCCGACCGGACGGCCCCCCACTACCGGATCCGGGCGATCGGCGGGACCGGGCGAGACGGTCGTTCGTGGCGGCTGAGCGAGGAGGCCGCGATCGCGGCGATCGAGAACGAGCGTGCGTCGTTCTACATCGAAGGCGCGGGCGGCCAGCGGGTCGGCCTGACGGTTGGCATCGGCGTCGGCAAGCTGTACCTCAAGACCAAGATCGACATGGACTCCCCCGAGGGGCTGCTCGGCCTGCCCGAGTGCGAGGAGCGCTGACGCACCGCTAACGGCAGGCTGACCATTCCGCGGCTCGACGTGACGACTATCCTGCGGTCATGCGGCTGTCGCGTTCCCGGGCGCCGTCCTAGCGCCGTCGAAGGCCGTCATCGGGCTGGATCGAACGATGGACCCCCCCGGTCCCGGTCCCGGCCAGCGGGACCACGAGCCGCCACGCGACGCCGAGTCGACGTCCTTCTCCGCGTTCGACCGGCTCCTGGACACGTGCCGTCGAACGCGGGCCGTCCTCGTCGCGGTTGTCCACGAACGAGCCGACGACGGCGAACAGGTGCGGGCAATTCTCGCGAACGAGGCCCTCGAGCACGTCGACGCGGTCCTCGACGGCCTGACCTTCCTGGCCCGAGCCGGCTCGTTCACGGGCGAGGAGCTGCGGGCCCTGGTGCGCCGGGCCGGCATCGTCGAGCGCCCGCGACCCGGGACGCCGGACGCGATCGTGGCCGAGCTCGAGGCGGCCGCGGAACGCCAGCTGGCCGAGCTCGAGCGGGCATCCGCACCTCGGGCGCTGCGGGCGGTCGACGGCCGGGCAATGCTGGCCGCTGGCCACGCCCGGGTGGTGTTCTCGATCATCCCCCGGTTGCCGCCGGAGGCCGTGGCCTGGCCGCAGCCGCACCGCACCTACGCGGACATCCCCGTCCCGCGCAGCGAGGCCGAGCTGCTGTCGCGCGCCGAGGAGCTCGCCGCGGTGCTGTGGCGGATCGCCGCCGGCGACGGTCGGCGCGACGAGGCGATGCGTCGAACGCTGGCCTTCTACGAAGCCGGTTCGCGACTGTCGATGAGCGGCGCCTTCCGGGCGGCCTGACCGGGAGCGCCCGACAGACCCGCGATCGCCGGGCCGCCTATCCTCGGCGCTCGTGAGCCATGGCAGACGAGCGACTCGATGGCCGTTCGCGCTCGCACTGGGCGTCAGCCTGCTGGGCGCCGGCTGCTCAGCCGGACCAAACGCGACGCCCACCCCGAGCCCGGACCTCGAGCCGACGACCTACACGCTCTGCCCACCCTCGGGTGAGCTGCCCGCTTCGACGGAGAACGAGGCCGCGATCTCGGTCATCGAGGGTCGGCTGGCGACCCTCGGCATCAGCGGCCAGGTGACGATCGGGAGCTGCCTGGACGTCGCGCTCGAGGGGACCCCCGAGGACGACGCGCTGCGTGCGGTCCTGTTCGGGTCCGGTCTGGCCTCGATCGTGGCCGTGCCTCCCACCCGTGCGGCTGAGGTCGTCGTCGGCCTGGCGCCGCCCGACGAGCTCACGACCGTGGTCGATCCGAACAGCGGCGCGATCGCCGGCGCCACGGTCGAGGGGCCAGCCGTCGACGTGCAGCTGAGCGACGCCGGCGCCGCGCTCCTGTCGACCTGGACGATGAGTCACGCCGGCGAAGCGCTGGCCCTCGTGATCGACGGCCGGGTCATCGGTTCCGTGCCGATCGACGGGACCAACGCCTCGGGGGGCCTCCGAATCCCGGTGACGACCGAGGCCGGGCTCACCCCGGCAGCGGTGGCGGCGCTGCTGGCCGCCGGCCCGCTTCCCGGCGACTGGCGCCAACCGGAGGCGCCGCAGGGCTGAGATCTCGCGCGGCGAGCAACGACATCCAAGACGGGCGCCCGGCGGGCGGCAAGGATCCGCGCATGCATGCCTATCTGCAGGTCCTACGGCGCCGTGACTTCGGATTGCTGTGGGTCGGCGCGACCGTCTCCACGCTCGGCGACGGGATGACGATCGTCGCCCTGATCTGGCTCGTGCTCGAGCGCACGAGCTCGCCGATCGCCGTCGGCTGGCTGACGTTCCTGTACACCGCCCCGGTCGTCATCGGCGGCGTCGTCGCGGGCACGCTCCTCGACCGCTTCGACCGACGCCGGGTCATGGCCGCCGACACGGTCGCCCGGGCCGCCCTCATGGCCAGCGTGCCCATCCTCGACGCCACCGTCGGGCTGCCGACGTGGTGGCTGTACGTCGTGGCAGCCGGCTATGGCGCCTTGATGATGGTCCCGCTCGCCGGCGTTCCGGCGCTGATCCCGAGCCTTGTCGACGACCACGAGCTGACGAGCGCCAACGCCCTCGAATCGATCTCCTACGGCGTCGGCGGGATCCTCGGGCCGGCCCTGGCCGGGCTGCTCGTGGCGATCATCGGCGCGCCGGCTGTCATCGGCCTCGATGCGCTGACCTACCTTGGTTTCTTCGGCTGCCTGGTGCTGATCCGCCCCATCCCCGCCGCTCACGGCAGAGCCGGCGCGGTACCCCGTGGGGGTGGTATCGGCGCGGTGCTTCGGATGCTCATGTCATCGCCGCCGATCGTGGCGACGACCCTGATGTTCATGGCGGCCAACGTCGGCCAGGGCATCTTCACGGTCGCGGTGCCGATCTACGCCGTCAACGTGCTGGGGCGAGACGCGGCCGCCTACGGCGCCATCCTGGCGGCCTTCTCCGGCGGCCTGCTCCTCGGCTCGATCGTCGTCGGGGCGGTCGGGACCCCCCTCCGGCTCGGCAGGGCCATCGCCGCGGCCCAGTTCGCGGCCGGTCTCGTACTGCTGGGCTTCGTGGGCCGCCCCGAGCTGCCGGTCAGCCTCGCCCTCGGCGCGGCATTCGGGCTCGGCGCGTCGCCGCTGACGATCTGGGCCCAGACGATCCGGATGCGCCTCATTCCCGCGGACCAGCGCGGCCGGGCGTTCGCGTTGCTGCGCACGCTCATGCAATCGGCGCCACCGCTCGGCGGTCTCGCCGGCGGGTTGGTGATCGCCCGGACCGGCATCGACGCGGCGTTCGTCCTGGCATCGCTCGCCATCGCCGTGCCGGGGGCAGTCGGGCTCGTGGCCCGGGCACTCGACGACGCGTCGGTCTCGCAGGTCGGGGTGGTGGATTCGCGTCTCGCGATCGAGTAACCTGCATCAATGGCGATAGCGGTTACGACGCTGCTCCGCACGCCGCTGCTCGCGATCCAGGATGTCCGCTGCGACGGAGACCGCGACGGGATCGTCGAATGCAGCGTCCTCGACGTCCTGGTCCTGGCCCGGACCGGCAGCTTCTCGGTGCGGCGCCGACAGGACGAGCAGCTCGTCGACGCCAACCGGGCATTGGCCTTCCGAGCCGGCGAACCGTATGTCGCTCGCCACGGCGCGCGAACCGGCGACCGCACGACGGTCATCGCGCCGTCGCCGGAGCTGGCCGCCGAGCTGCGTGGCGGCGGCGGCCTGCCCACGCACGCGCTCGTCCCGGCGGCGCTCGATCTGGCCCACCGCCGGCTCGTCCGCGGCCTCGAGCGGGACCGGCTGCCGGCGCTCGAGGCCGAGGAGCTCGGATTGCGGATTCTCGAGATGGCGGTGGGCGGCGCGTCGGCGGACGGCAGCGGCACCTCGAGGTGGGTCACCATCAGACCCGCGCACCGGCGCCTCGTGCGCCGCACGATCGAGCTGATGGCGGGTGACCCCTCAGCGCCCCTCGATCTGCGCAGCCTGGCGCACCGCGTCGGCGTTTCGCCGTATCACCTCTCCCGGACGTTTCGGCGGGTGGTGGGGCTGACGCTCAGCCGCTATCACGCCCGCCTGCGAGTGCGGGCTGCGATCGAGGGCCTCCTGGCCGGGGTGCCGATCGCCGCGCTGGCCCAGGAGGCGGGCTTCGCCGACCAGAGCCATCTCGCCCACGCTGTTCGGGCCGAACTCGACCTGACGCCCGGCCAGCTCCGGCGCCTTGGGTCGAGCTGACCCGGGGTCGAACTGACCCGGGGTCGAGAACCGACCCTCACTCAGGCGCGCGGCAGGACCACCACCCGGCGGTTGGGCTCCTCGCCGATCGACTGCGTCGCCACCTCGGGGTGCTCGCGCAGCGCGAGGTGGATCCAGCGGCGCTCGAGCGCCGGCATCGGCTCCAGCTGGAGCATCTTGCCGGTCTCGATGACCCGACCGGCGGCGCGATTCGCGATCTCTCGCAGCTGGCGCTCGCGGCGACCCCGGTAGTCCTCGACGTCCACGAGGACGCGCGTCCAGGCCCCCATCTCTCGGGACAGCATCAGGTTGACGAGGTGCTGGAGGGCCGACAGCCGCTCACCCTTGCGACCGATGAGCGCCCCGAGCTCGTCGCGCTCGCGACCCTCGCCCACGACGTTGAGGCGACTCGTCTCGCCAGCCTCGACCTCCACCTTGACGTCGAAGCCCATGTGGTCGAGCAGCTTCTCGAGGATGCCCTTGCCCGCCTCGAGCGCCTCGGGCGACGCCTCGGCCGCTTCCAGCTCGGCGCGCTCGGCGGCCACCGAGCCGCGGGCTGCCGTGACCTCGGCCTCCTCGCGCTCGCTGAGGCCGGTGCCGCGCCTGGCGTCGCCGCCCGGCCGGGGTCGATCCTCGCGCCGGCCCTCGCGCCGGTCGTCGCGCCGGGGCCGCTCGTCCCGGCGCCGGTCGTCGGGCCCGCGATGGCGCGCGGGCTCCGTCGCGGTGGGGCTGGTCTCGACTTGCTGGCCCTCCAGGGTGCGACCACCGCGGTCGCCGCGGTCGCCGCGGTCGCCGCGGTCACGGTCAAAACCGCGACCGCCCCGCTCTCGATCGAATCCCCGTCCGCCACGGTCGGGTCGCTCGCCGCGACCAGCGCGGTCGCCCCGCTCGCCCCGCTCGCCACGGTCGCGGTCAAAACCGCGCCCGAAGCCGCGACCCCGGCCTCGCTCATCGTCTCGTTCCCGCATCGGCGCTGGCGGTAGCGGGCGGGCCGCGGCTGCCTCGCGCTTGGGGGCCGCGCCGCCGAGCTCCGAGCGAGGCGCGGCCAGCACCCGCGCCGGCTCAGCGCCCATGCCGAGCACGCCCCGGCTGCCGGGCGTCAGGATCTCGAAGTCGAGGTCGTCGAGGCCCACGCCGAACTCCTCGCGGGCCAGTCGAAGCGCCTCCTCGACGCTCTTACCGGTGAACTCTCGATAGGCACTGCTGTTCATCGACGTCTCCCACGCCGACCCTGGCGACCGCGCCGGCGGATGGTCGACTCCGCCGAGGCGCTCCGGTCGAGGGCCGGTCGTTCAGGCTTGGGCCGCGCCGGCGCTCCCGCCGAACGCGATTGGGTGGCGGTGGATGCGGCCGCCGTGGGCATGGCGACCGGGAAGCGCGGTTTGTGGTCCACGGCGAAGCCGGGGGTCCAGCCGAAGAGCGGGAACATCCCGCCCCAGCCGGTGGTCAGGAACTGCTGGATGACCTGGTAGATCGTCGACACGATCAGGTAGATGAAGACCCCGACGGGAATGACGCTGCCGTAGAGGATCGTGATGAACGGCAGCCAGATCGCCATCGTTCGCTGCGTTCGGGCGTTCTGGTCGAGTTGCGCTCCCGGCGTGTGGGGCGGCAGCGCCATCCGGGAGGCAGCGAGCTGGATGACGGTGTAGACGAGCGCGAAGATCGAGATCCCGGCGCCGAGGATCGGCAGCGCAAACGGCAGCGGGATCATGCCCTCGAAATGGGCGGCGTTGATGCCCCCGAGCCACGGGACGTGGGGATCCAGGCACGGCTGGATCGACGTCGGGTCGCACGTCACGGGCAGGACCTTGAACCCGAAGATCGTCAGCATCGGGGTGATGTCGGACGCCGTCAGGCCCTCGCGAACGACCTGGTACATCGGCAGAATGAGGAACAGCGGCAGCATCGCGACGAGGCAGCCGGCCTGGCTGATGCCGCGCTCCTTCATCAGCGCCGATTGCGCCTGCTGGGCCTTGAGCCGGTCGTTCTTGAAGCGTCGCTGGATCTCGCGGATCTCGGGCCCGATGGCCTGCATCTGGCGCATCGAAACCATCTGGCGCCGCATCAGCGGGACCATCAGGGTCCGGACGACGATCGTCGTGAGGATGATCGCGATGCCGATGTCCGGCACGACCAGGTCGATCGCCACGAGGAGCAGCAGGAAGGCCTGGTAGATCGGCGTGAAGAGCCATGCCAGGACGCTGATCGGATCGGCCTTGAGGGGCGCCGGGTGAAGGACGAACGGCGTCGGCGCAGGCGTCACGGTCG
Source organism: Chloroflexota bacterium (assembly GCA_012026785.1). Taxonomy (GTDB): domain Bacteria; phylum Chloroflexota; class Limnocylindria; order Limnocylindrales; family CSP1-4; genus UBA5189. The sequence goes on from VEOW01000002.1 coordinate 19,370, forward strand.
AGGCTGGGGCCGGGGTCGCGGTGGCGCCGGGGACGGCCGATGCACCGGGGGCCGCTGTCACCCCCGGCGAGGGACTGACCTGGATCGGGTTGCAGGCCGCGAGGACGATGACCAGGACGGCCAGCAGGCCGAGCCCGATGCCGATGCGGAACAGGCGCCGCGACTCGCTCAACGGACCGGGTCGAAGCCGCCGGGGTGCCACGGGTGGCAACGGGCGATTCGCTTGGCGCCGAGCCACGAGCCCCGCACCAGGCCGTAGCGCTCGATCGCCTGTTCGGTGTAGACCGAGCAGGTCGGCTGGTAGCGGCACGACGATGGGAGCCAGGCGAAGACGAAGCGGTAGGCGTGGATCAGCGCGATGCCGGCGCGACCCAGGACGCCGGCGCGTCCGTCGGATCCGTCTTCCGCCACCTGTGTCACCGGACCTCCTCGTCCAGGACGCCTCCCTTGGCCAGGAGACGCCGCAGCGCCTGCATCACCGCCTGATGGTCCGCGCCGAGGATCGCCGGTCGCGCGATCAGCAGCACGTCCCACCCCGGTCGCAGCGACGGCAGCATCGACCGGATCGCCTCCCGAAGCCGCCGTCGGACGCGGTTTCGAACCACGGCCGACCCGAGCGTCCGTCCGGTCGCGAGGCCGAACCGCGTGATCCCGTTCTCTGTCCGCAGGGTCCTCGCGGCGAGCAGGGCATTGGAGCGGATCGCCCCGCGCTCCTGGAGCGCCTCGAAGTCTCGTGGACGGGCGAGCATCACCAGCCGCGGCCGGGGGCCGCGTCCAGTCGTCAGGCTGTCAGGCGCTTGCGACCGCGGGCCCGCCGCGCGGCCAGGACGCGTCGTCCGCCCGTCGTCTTCATTCGGGCGCGGAAGCCATGCTCCCTGGCGCGGTGGCGCTTCTTGGGCTGGTAGGTTCGCTTCGTCATCTGGCTTGACCGGGATCCTCTTCATTCGGCCTCGGGGCTTCCGTCCGTCTTCGCCCCCAGAAGGCACGCAGACGCGCCGGGCGCCCGAAATCAAGGGCGTGGCGCGTCCATCGTCGGCCGGATCATAGGTCTGGCCGGCTTCGATCGTCAAACGGAGCGGCGCGCTGCGGCCATCGTCCGATACTCCCGGGGAGTATCGCGGAATCGCCTTGCGGGGCCTCCCCCGCGGTGCTACCTTTCGCCACCCGACGACCCCGGCGACGGGTCAACTCGTCCGTCCCGAGCCCGGTCGAGGCCGTCGGCCCGCGACCCCGAACAGCCCCGCGCTCAGCCATTTCGCCCCACCCGGCCCAACGGAGATTCCAGATCGAGCATGGACGCGAAGCAGGTCTGGCGCGCCGCACTGGGCGAGCTGCAGGTGTCGCTGTCGCCCGCCAACTTCGAGACCTGGCTTCGCGATACCGCGCTCATCGAGGTCGATGACACCCGGTTCCGGATCTCCGTCCCGAATGGCTTCGCCAAGGACTGGCTGGAGAGCCGCTACCGCTCCCTGATCTCCCAGACGCTGGCTCGAATCGTCGGCTACAGCGTCCAGGTCGACTTCGTCGTCGGACCCGTCGAGTCGAGCTCGAACGGCAACGGTACCGGCGCCGAGGCGCCCGCCGGGGATGCGGGGGTCGGCCCCGTCGCCAGGCCCGCGCCGCCAGCCTCGCCGCAGGTGCGCGTGGAGCCCGGTCGCGTCGGCGGCGAGGGCGGCGCGAGCAACATCAACCCGCGCTACACCTTCGCCAACTTCATCGTCGGGTCGGCCAACCGGCTCGCCCACGCCGCCTCGCTGTCGGTCGCCGAACGCCCCGGCCACGCCTACAACCCGCTGTTCCTGTACGGCGGCGTGGGCCTCGGCAAGACCCACCTGATGCACGCCATCGGCAACCAGGTGATCGCCAAGTTCCCCCGCAAGCGGGTCGTCTACGCGACCTCCGAGAAGTTCACCAACGAGTTCATCACCTCGATCCAGCAGGGCAAGATCGACGAGTTCCGGGCCCGCTACCGGCGGATCGACCTGCTGCTCATCGACGACATCCAGTTCATCGCCGACAAGGAGCGGACCCAGGAGGAGTTCTTCCACACCTTCAACGCGATCCACGAGGACGGCAAGCAGATCGTGCTGTCCTCGGATCGGCCGCCGAAGGCGATCCTGACGCTCGAGGAGCGGCTCCGCTCGCGGTTCGAATGGGGCCTCATCGCCGACCTGACCGCGCCGGACCTCGAGACCCGGATCGCGATCCTCCGGGCCAAGGCGGAGGAGGGCGCCGTCCCGATCAGCTCGGACGTCATCGAGTTCATCGCCCGCAAGGTCGTTTCGAACATCCGCGAGCTCGAGGGTGCCCTTAATCGCATCGTGGCCTACGCCTCGATGGGCGCCATGCCGATCTCGATCGAGCTCGCCCAGGCCGTCCTTTCGAACGTCCTCTACAACCCCAAGAAGCGCCAAATCACGCCCGAGCGGATCGCCAAGGCCGTCTCCGAGTACTACGGCGTCGGGCTGGACGCGTTGCGCGGCCAGAAGCGCGACAAGGCGATCGTCGTGCCGCGCCAGATCGCGATGTTCCTGATGCGCGAGGAGACCGACGTGTCCCTCCTCCGGATCGGGGCCGAGCTCGGTGGCCGCGATCACTCGACCGTTCTCCACGCCTGCGAGAAGATCGGCCGCGAGTCGGCCGGCAATGACGAGCTGCGGCGCGAGATCGCCGCGGTCCGCGAGCTCATCTACGCCGACTGAGCCGCCCGGCGCCCGGAGTGCCGCGCCCGCCGCCCCGTGATTCAGCCGTCGACCGTGCACGGGACTCTCGATTCTTCGGCTGAACGGCCATGGCCGGCCACCCGGCGTCGCGCGGAAGGCTTTCAGCCGTCGAACGGGGCGCCCGGTGCGGGGGTCGTCGGCTGAGGTCGAAGAATTCGAGGCCGGGGACTTGTCGGCGACCGTTCAGGCGAAGAATCGTGCACGGGATGCGGGGTGGTCGCCCGGTGCAGCCCAGTTGGGGGGCGGAGTCGTCGCGGGATCCCGGGTCGAACGGCCAGCCTCGGGTTATCCACGATGCCGGACGCCGGACGGTGGGTTACCGGTGGACTCGCAATGCCAAGCGAGCGTCATGACATGCGGATGCAATGTCGGACAAGTCGGCGTGGGCCGTGGATGCCGGGCTGGAACACGAGAGGCCGGTGCGTCGTGCGGGGCAGCTGTCCACGGCCAGAACCACGCCGTATCCCGGGTGGGCTCTCGGCGGTACACGATGATCGGACGGCCGTCCACCGCCACTTCGAGCGTGGTCGAGCACGGGCATCCACCACGTCCACAGGATGATGATGGTGATGACGGACCAATGAGAATGGGCGAAGATACTCACACCTACCCAGAGGGGGCTCCGCGGCGGCCTGCGGCCATCGCGCCGCGGACGTGCAAGCTGCCCGGAACGATGTCCGCCCCGCGCTTTTGGAGTGACGTGACGTGAAGCTCTCGGTCATGCAGGAGAACCTGGCCCGCGGCCTGTCCGTCGTCAGCCGCGCCGTGTCCGCCCGGAGCACGCTGCCGGTCCTCGCGAACGTCCTGCTCAAGACCGAGGACGGCGGTCTGCGCCTGACGACCACCAACCTCGAGATCGGTCTCGTGTACTGGGTGCCCGGCAAGGTCGAGACCGACGGCGCGACGACCGTGCCGGCGAAGCTGCTGACCGACCTGGTCGGCTCGCTCGGCGGCGGCGACCGGATCGACCTGGAGACCGGCGCCGGCGAGACCCTCCACCTGAAGTCCGGTCGCTTCGAGTCCCACATCAAGGGCATCGATGCTGACGAGTTCCCATCGATCCAGGTGGCCGGCGAGCGACCCACGACCCGAATCGCGCAGAACGTCCTCAAGCGGGCGCTCGACGAGACGGCCTTCGCCGCGGCCACCGACGAGGCCCGGCCGATCCTGACCGGCGTGCTGTGCCGCTTCGAGGGCGACACCCTGACCCTGGCCGCGGCCGACAACTACCGGATCGCGGTCAAGACGATCCCCATCCTCGACGCGGTCTCGGACACGAGCGTCGTCATCCCGGCGCGAGCGTTGAACGAGCTCGCGAGGATCCTCGGCGACACCGACGACCCGGTCGACGTCGTGCTCGCCCAGGGCCGCAACCAGGTCATGTTCCACATGGAGGGCATCGACCTCGTCAGCCGGCTGATCGACGGCCAATTCCCGAACTACCAGTCGGTCCTGCCGAAGGCCCACACGACGCGGGCCGTGCTGGATCGCGAGGAGCTCCTGCGAGCGGTTCGTCCCGCGGCCCTCATCGCCCATGAGTCGGCCAACATCGTGAAGCTCCAGATCAGCGCCAACGGCGAGTCCGGCATCACCGTCAGCGCGAATGCCGAGGTGGGGGACCACGTCGGCCAGGTGGAGGCCAACGTCGAAGGCGACGGGACGTCGATCGCCTTCAACGCCAAGTACCTCGCCGACGTGTTGACCAACGTGGCCGCCGAGCAATTCGCGCTGGAGCTCCAGGGGCCGCTGGCGCCCGGCGTCTTCAAGCCCGTGGGCGACGACCGCTACGTGCACGTCGTCATGCCCGTTCGAACGACGTCGTAGCCGGCCGGTCACGGCGGGACGGGCGACGGCGCGAGAGTGCGGCTCGAGGCGCTCGACCTCGTCGGGTTCCGGGCGTACGACGAGCTCGCGGCCCGGTTCGGCGACGGCCCACAGCTGATCTGGGGGCCGAACGCGGCGGGCAAGACGAGCCTGCTCGAGGCCATCGTCGTCCTGGCCCGCGGGAGCTCGCATCGGACCGGCGGGGACGCCGAGCTGATCCGCTGGGGGGCGGAGGTGGCCCGGCTCGCCGGGTCCGTGGGTGACAACGCGCTCGAGGTCGTGCTGGTCCGGCCCGGGTCACCGGCGGCCGCCCAGGGCGGCCGGAAGCGGATTCGGGTGAACGGCGTGGCGAGACGCGCCGCTGCCCTCGGCGAGCGCCTCCGCGTCGTGCTGTTCGCGCCGGAGGACATGCTCCTCGTCGTCGGGTCGCCCGGTCTCCGTCGCTCGGTCATCGACCAGCTCGCCGCCGCGGCCGTGCCGGGGTATGCGGCCGAGCTGTCGACCTATGGCCGGGCGCTGCAGCAGCGCAACGGCCTGCTCCGAGCGATCCGGGAAGAGACCGCCACTCGAGACGAGCTGCGCTACTGGGACCGCCCGTTCCTCGCTGCCGGGTCGGCCGTCGTCGAGGCCCGCCTCGCGCTGCTTGGCCGGCTGGCCGAGCCGCTCGCGGCCGCCAATCTGGAGATCGCGCCCGAAGAGGTGGATGCCGGTCCACTGCGGCTGGAGTACGCCACCAACGCCCCGGCCGCGGCGGGTGAATCTGCCCGCGAGGCCCTCGCCCGCCGGCTGGCCGAGACCGCCGAGAAGGAGGTCTGGAACGGCACGACGCTGGTCGGCCCGCACCGCGACGACGCCACCTTCCGGCTGGCCGGCCGGGACCTCGCCGACTTCGCGTCGCGGGGCCAGCAGCGGACGGCGATCCTGGCCCTCAAGCTGGCCGAGCTGGACCTGCTGGCCTCGGTCGACGGGCGGCCGCCGCTGCTCTTGCTCGACGACGTCTTCTCGGAGCTCGACCCGGCACGGCGCGGGCACCTGGTGCGGCGCATCGCGGCCCTGCCGCAGGCCTTCGTGACCACGACCACGCCCGACGATCTCGACCCGGCCCTGCTCCGGGCGGCCACGGCCTGGCAGGTCGTGCCCCGCGAGGGTGGTGCGGGAGCATCGCTGCGGGCGGCGGGCGGCCGGGCATGAGCGACGAACCTCGCCGGCGCCGGCCGATGTCGCGGATCGGCGACATCATCCCCGCGACGGCCGCCCGCCTGGGCCTCGAGGGCGAGCTCCGCCGCGCGCGTGCCACGGCGACCTTCGACGCCATCGTGGCCGAGCTGGCGCCGGCGGCGCATGGCGCCTGCCGGGCGATCGGCGTCGTGCCGGCCCAGGCCGGGATCGACGAGGGCGTCGAGGGCCAGGTGCTCGTCGTCGAGGCGGATGCCCCAATCGTCGCCCAGGAGCTGCGGCTGAACGCCTCGGCCCTCGCCTCGGCCTTCGCGGCCGCACCGGCGGGAACCGCAATCTCGGGTCTGCGCGTCACGGTGCGGCGGCGTCCTCAGTCCGATCAGGGACGCGTGCGATAATCGCCGACCCGACCCAGGAGCCTGGCTAGAGGGGACGCAGTGGCCCATCGCATCCAGATGAAGCTCGGCGCCGTCCCGGAAACCGAGCGAACGCCGGACTCGCCCGACACGGTGCTCCACGTCGAGCCGCGCGTCGGGGCCCAGACGCGCGCGAAGGGGCCCCTGTACCTCCTGGTGCCGTCGCGCGTCGCGGGGTCGCGGGCCAGGGAGGCCACGGCGCTGGTCGCCGATTCGATCCGGAGCGAGTACTACTACGACGAATCGGCGGGCATCCGGGTCTGCTTGACGAAGGCCATCCAGGCGGCGAACAAGCGGTTGACCCACGCCCGCGAGCGCGGGGCGCTCGGCAACGTCGCCGGCCCCATCGGCGTCGGCATCGCGGTTGTCCGGGACAACGAGCTGTACGTCTGTACGGTCGGGCCGGCCGAGGCCTACCTCAACCGGAGCGCCCGCCTGTCGACCCTCCCCGACCCGCATCGCGAGCGGGGCCTGCCGTCGAGCGAGGTCGATCCCGACGTCTGGCGTGGCGAGATCAACGTCGGCGACCAGCTGATGCTCATCTCGCCGAACGTCTCGGCGTCGTTGGGGCCCGACGCGCTGAAGGACGCGCTGCTACAGCTGCACCCGCAATCGGCCGTTGAGCTCCTGAGCCGCCAGTTCGTCGGTGGCGGCGGGCGGGGCAGCGACGGCATCCTCGTCGTGGAGGCCGCCGAGGTGGCGGTCGCCAGGGCCGGCTTCGCGCCCGTGCCCGTTCGGCCGGCGGAGCCATTGGCCGGCGCCCCCGATCGCTCGCCGATCCCGCTCGCCGATTCGGTCGCCGGGGGGTTCGCGGCCGCGCAGTCGGCCGGACGCTGGGCGCGCCTCGCGGCGGGGACTGCCCTCGGCCGGATGCTGCTCCGGATCCAGGATGCGCTCCCGACGCGGCGGGTGCCGTCGCGTCGGGTCACGCCGCTGCGCGCGCGGCGGGAGATGCAGCGCCGTGCCGCGGTCGCGGTCCTGTCGCTCGTCGTCGTCGTCGGCGGCCTCGGCGCCGCCGTGTTCGCGCTCGGCGGTCGCCAGCCGCCCGGCGAGGCGATCTCGTCGATCGACGCCGGCCAGCAGGCGCTCGAGGGGGCCCGGGCCAACTACCGGCGGGTAATCGGCCCGGGCATCGACCTCGTCGAGACCGACCCGCGGCGGGCCGAGGATCTCCTGACCGACGCCCTCGAGCAGATCGACCGGGCCCGGAGCGCCGGCATCCCGCTCGCGACGACCGGGCCGCTTCGAACCCAGATCGTCGCCGCGCTCGACCGGCTGTACGCAGTCATCGAGGTCGGCTCGAGCCCGATCTTCGAATTCCCCGACGACCCCGCGGTCGACCTCCGGGCCGTCGTTCGGGGGCCCGACGGGGTGCCGTACGTGCTCGATGCCGCCACTGCCTCGGTCTACCGAGTCGATGTCGCCGCAGAGAAGGCGACGGCCATCTTCCGGGAGGGCAGCAAGGCCAACGGGGCGACCCAGGCCGCCCCCAAGCTCATGGCCGTCGGCGTCCGCGACGTCGTGATCGTCGACGCCAAGAACGTCGTCTGGCGCTGGCGACCCGCCAACACCGAGGGCGAGGGCACGATGCGCCGGGTCCGCGTCCAGGGCGCCGGCGAATGGGGCGACGACATCGTCGGCCTCGGGACGTTCGTCCGCAACGCCGAGGCCGGGCTCTACAACCTCTACATCATCGACCCGTCCGAGGAGCAGATCCTGCGCTACTCGCCGGCCGCGGACGGAAGCGGCTTCCCGGCGGCCTTCACCGGGGTCCTCGCGACGACGCGCGACGTCAGCGGGTTCCGCTCGCTCTACATCGACGGCGACATCTGGGTCGTCGACGACGGGCGGATCCTGCGCTTCGTCAATGGCCAGAGCGAGGGCTGGGAGGCCGAGAGCCCCGGCGACGAGATCCTGCGCGCGCCACCGGAGTACACGCTCATCGCCTCGGGCAGCGGCCGCCGAGAGGGCGTGCTGTACGGATTCGATCCCGAGAACGAGCGAGTGATCGCGCTCAACAAGGCCAACGGCAGCTACCTCGAGCAGTATCGGCTGGCGGGCGGCTCGGAGGCGTGGGCCGGCCTCGTCGGCTGGTACGTCGAGCCGGGCGTCGCCGAGGAGCCGGACGCCCTGGTGTGGCTCAGCGCGACGGGCCTCCATCGCTCCACCCTGGAGGCCCTGTCGAGCGGCCCCGGGGCCTCGCCGAGCGGCGAGCCGAGCGAGAGCGCGGAGCCCGCCTCACCGACACCCGAACCCTGACCGGTGATCCCGCTCGGGGACCGCAACCCGACGCGTCGCGCCCCGATCGTGACGCGGGCGCTGATCCTCGCCTGCTTCGTGGTCTTCGGCGGCGAGCTGTGGATCCAGGTCCAGGGCGGCGACGCGGCACTGGAGTCGTTCTTTCGAACCTGGGGTGCCGTTCCGAGCCGGATCACCGCCGCGATCGAGGCCGGCGACTGGACCTCGCAGGCGATCGTCGGCCTGGTCGGCAGCGTCTTCCTCCACGGCGGCTGGCTGCACCTGCTCGGCAACATGCTGTACCTGTGGATCTTCGGCAACAACGTCGAAGACCGGCTCGGCCGGCTGCCCTTCCTGCTGTTCTACCTCGCCGGCGGGATCGTGGCCGCGATGGCCCAGGTCGCGATCGCGCCGGATTCGAACGTGCCGCTCGTCGGCGCCTCGGGCGCCATCGCCGCCGCGCTCGGGGCGTACCTGGTCCTGTACCCCGGCGCCCGGGTCGTCTCGATCGTCTTCCTCGGCTTCTTCTACCAGCTGGCCGAGGTGCCGGCCCTGATCGTGCTCGGCTTCTGGTTCGTGCTGCAGCTGGTGAGCGGCGTGGCATCGCTCGATGCCGAGACGGCTCAGGGCGGCGTGGCCTTCTTCGCCCACATCGGCGGGTTCGTCATGGGCCTCGTCGTCGGCTTGCTGTTACGGGTGTCCGGCGCGGGCGGCGGCCGGCGATCCCGGGCAATGGGATAATCGGGCCATGGGTCGACTCGTCGAGATGGCCATCGAGAGCGTGCGGGTGCACATGCTCTCCAATCGCCACGTGGTCATCCTCAAGGATTCGGAGGGTGATCGCTACTTGCCGATCTGGATCGGCCCGTGGGAGGCCAGCGCGATCGCGATGCGCCTACAGGGCGTGACCGCGGAGCGGCCGCTGACCCACGACCTCTTCGCCGCGGCCCTGGCCCAGCTGGGCGTGCGGGTGGACCACGTCGTCATCTCCGAGCTGGCGGATGAGACCTACCACGCCCGGATCCACCTCGACCGAGACGGCCAGGACGTCGAGGTCGACGCTCGGCCCTCGGACGCCCTGGCCCTGGCGGTCCGGGTCGACGTCCCGATCTACGCGGCCGAGGAGGTTCTCGACCAGGCCGCCCTGGGGATGGATCCCGACGCCGGCGACGCCGACGAGGACGAGGAATCCGGTGAGCCGGGCCGGAAGGCCCCGCTCGAGTCGGTCGGCGGCGAGAGCTCGGATCCGCGGCTGGACCTGTTCCGCGACTTCGTGAACTCGCTGGAGGTCGATCCCGGCGCGGGCGGCGAGAGCGGCGGCCGCCGCAGCTGACGGGCCGGCTGGCGGTCAGCCGAGGATCGGCGCGCCGCGCCGGAGGGCGCGCCGCGGCGAGGCCCACAGCCGCAGCCGGAGCGACCAGAAGTCGCGAACCGCGCGGAGGATGACCTGGGGCTTCGCGCCGGTCGGGCTGCCGGCCGTCCGCGGGTAGTGGGGCACCCCGACCTCGACGATCCGCCGTCCAGCCGCACCGAGCTTGATCAGCAGCTCGGCCGAGAAGAAGGCACCGCCCGATTCGACGTTGATGCCCTCCAGCGCCTCGCGCCGGAACAGCTTGCAGGCGCAGTCGATGTCTCGGACCCGGAGGCCGAAGAAGATCCGGTTGGCGAGCCGGTAGAGACGGGCGTAGAGCGTTCGAACCGGGGGGTCGGCCCGCTTGATCCGGTAGCCGGCGACGACGTCGGGCGTTCGAACCCGGTCGATCGGCTCGAGCATTCGATCGATCAGCCGGCCCAGGTCGGCGACCCTGAACTGGCGGTCGCCATCGGTGAACGCCAGGTAGCCGAGGCTCGCCGCGGCGAAGCCCGATCGAAGGGCCGCACCGTAGCCGAGGTTCGTCGGGTGGTGGACGGCCCGGACCTCGGGATGGGCCGCCGCCAGCTCGTCCGCGATCGCCGGCGTCTCGTCGCGCGAGCCGTCGTCGACGATGATGATCTCGAACCGTTCGGCGAGCTCTGGCAGGGCCCCGAGCGCCTCCTCGACGAGGCCGCGGACGTTGGCGGCCTCGTTGTGGGCCGGGAAGAAGTAGGTCAGCTCCGCCAGGCGCTGGGCCCGCGTGTCCCTCACGGCACGTCGTCCAGGCGGCCCCGGACCTCCCACAGGCCGGTGTTGCCGGCGCTCGCCACCAGGGCCATCTCGAAGCGGGCCTGCAGCTCCGGTTGGTCGCGCTCGAGGCGGATGACGAAGACCGGGCGCTGGCCGAGGTAGCGGTCGATGACGTCGGGGGCCCGGCCGAGGTTGAGATCGAGCATGGTGCGATCATCGACCACGAAGAGGTCGGTTCGCTGGCCCTCCACGTGCTGGGCGTACCACAGCGGCGTCGAGGTGCTCCACCAGCTGATGACGACGGCGTCCTGGGGCAGGACCGGCAGGACCTCGTCGAGCCAGTGCCGGGCGGCCGTGTCGTTCGATCGGTCCGCCACGGCGGCGCGCGGCCCGAGGTCCGCGACGCCCGGCGCGAGCAGGGCCAGGCCGACGACGCCGGCGACGACCGCGCCGACCCGGTCCCAGCGTCGCGGCTCGGGTGGCGATCCCGGGACCAGCCGGCCGAGCGGGCCGCGGAGCCGGCCCTCGTCGTCGACGAGGGCGGTCGTGAGGAGGTTGGCGACCTCGGCCCCGAGGATCCCGAGCCACGTCCAGGCCCACAGCGCGGGGCCGAGGTAGTAGCGCTCGATGTCGGCATTGGAGTAGGAGGTGTTGAAGAGCAGCGTCGTGACCATCGCCACGCCGCTCAGGAGCGCGTAGGCCGGGACCCGCCGAGCGGCCACGAGGAACGCCAGCGGCACGACCGGCGCCAGCCAGCCGAGCTGGCGGGAGGCGAGCGTCACGATCGCGTCCAGCTTCCCGGGCAGGTTCGAGAGCGGATCGGCCAGCGAGCCCTGGAACTGCTGGGCCAGGGCGATGTACCAGAAGCCGTCCCAGGTGCCGGGCCGGCCATAGACGAGCGGCGCCGGAAGGACGCCCCCCCGGATTGGCAGCTCGAGGTAGACGAGCGCCAGCGTCCCGGCGCTGACCCCGAGGCACGCGGCGACGAACAGCGGCCGTCGCAGCAGCCCCGGCTCGACGGCGAGGACGAACAGCGCGATCGCCGGGGCGAGCAACAGGGTCAGGGAGTGGTTGCCGGCCGAGAGCCCGAACAGCGCCGCGGCGAGCAGGAGCCGGCGATCGTTGGCCGAGGTCTCCAGCTCGTCGCGATCCTGCTGCCAGCGAACGAGGGCCAGGGTCAGCAGTGCCACGAGGGCCAGGTGAAGTGGGTGCGGATCGGCCCGGGTCGCGTTCAGCCACACGACCGGCGTGATGGCCAGGCCCAGGCCGGCCGCGAAGGCGACCGGCAGCCAGCCGGCGAGCCGGCGGACGAGGGCCATCGCCGCCACGGCCGCCACGGCCGTGAACAACAGCGACAGGACGGTGACCCGGAAGGCCGGCTCGCCGAGGGGCGTCAGAAGGATCGTGCCGAGGAAGCCGAGGATGACGTAGGTCGGGTAGCCCGGCGAGTGGGCCGTGCCGAGGATCGGCAGCACGGTCTGGAACTCGCCGGTGTCCCAGAAGCCGATGCCGGGCATCAGGCCCGGCCAGCCGTTGGCGACGACCACGCCGAACAGCACGGCCCCGGGCAGGCCGCGCTGGGCGGCCTCGACCAGCCGCGTCCCGAGGGTCGGCGGCCGCTCGGCGATCGGGACCGCGGTCGCGGCCTCGGCGCTGGTCAGCACTGGCTCGCTACCACCCGCTCGTCACCACCCGAGGATGTTGCCCCAGATGACGCCCCACAGGTTGATCGCCACCGATGCCCCGATCAGCCACGCCCCCAGCAGGCCGACGCCGTTGCGACGGGCCATGCCGAGGGCCACGAGGATCGCGCCGAAGACGACGAAATCGTTGCTGAAGCGGTACCCGAACTGGACCCAGCCCTGGCTGAAGTGCATGAGGTTGACGAAGGCGATGGCGAGGATCGCGCGCCAGGCCCCGGCGACGAGCCGGCTTCGACCGCGCAGCAGGGCCGGCAGCGCGAGGAGGTAGGCCGGGCTCGTCAGGAGGATGCTCATCCCGATCGGCCGCGGCGCCGCGAGCGGGCAGGCCGGGTCGAACAACCCCCGGGTGGCACCCGGCTCGGTGCACACGGGATCGCCGTCGCCGAACGGCCCGGGCAGCCGGTCGGGCAGGATCGCCGGGGCCGACGCGAACATGACCCCGACGTTCTGCGGCAGGTAGCGCGGGTCCTCAATGCTCCACTCGGGGTGGTAGCCGAGCGCCGCATAGCCGGCGGCCTCGCGCTGGTACTGGTACTCGTAGCCCGGGTGGAACAGGTGGCCGGTCGTGGCGACGTTGTAGGCCAGCAGGAGCCCGATCGGGATGGCCGCGCCGAGGCCGGCGGAGACCGACCGCCGGGTCCACGACCCACCACTCCCGACGAGCATGAAGAACGGCGCCGCGAAGACGACCGTCAGGCGGGCGGTGCAGGCCAGGCCGAACAGCAGGCCGGCGACGAACTGGCGACGGTCGAGCAGCTCGAGCGGACGGCGGACGGCGGCGACGACGTCGCCGGCAAGACGAGCCGGCGCCGGCGAGGCCTCCACCTCTTCGTCGGCGGTCGGGTCGAACCGCAGCGCGATTCCGACGGCCAGCAGGGTCAGGTCGACGGCCACGACGTGGGCGAAGAACCAGGTCGTGCCGAGCTGCGCGGCGTACCAGAACACGGTCCCGAAGCCCAGGAACACGGTCGTCGCCAGCCGGATCGTCCGGGAGACGGGCAGCTGGCCGAAGACGCGCCAGGCGAGCCACACGCCGAGGACGCCGGCCGCCACGGACACCGCTCGAATGTCGGTCGCGCGCCCCCACAGGGCCACGAAGGGCACGAGGACGACCGCCGGCAGGGGCGGGAACGGCAACAGCGCGCCCCGTGGGTTCGGGTCCCCGGTCAGCTCCCGCAGCGGATAGACGTCCTGCATCCAGTCGTTGCCCCACGGGAACCCTCCGCCGTCGACGGGCCAGTCGATGACGGCCGTGCCCCGGAGGAAGGCCTCGGCCTGCCACACGAAGTGGTTGTAGTAGCGGTCCGAGCCGGGCAGCCAGAACGCGCCCAGCGCCAGCACGACGAGCACGACGCCGGGCACGAATGCCGGCAGCAGCTCGATCAGGGTGGCGATCCGATCCGAGGGCCGGGAGCCCACGGCGCCCTGTGCTACGCTCCCACCCACCTCACCGCTCGCAGGAGATCGTTCGCGTCTTGACAGGTCCCGCAGTCGGTGGGCCCGACCCGGGCAGGGGGGCTCCGTCGCGGACCGGGGCAGCGTCGCGGACCGAGGCGGCGGACGCCACGTGGGGCATCCTGATCCTCCTGGCCGTTGGGCTCGCCCTTCGGCTCATCATCGCATACCTCCTGCCCGACTCCGGATTCCGGGTCGACATCAGCTCGTTCCAGTTCTGGGCGAACGAGCTGGCGGACAACGGCATCCCGGGCTTCTACGCTCGCGCTGCCGATCCCGTCACGGGCTTCTTCGCTGACTACACGCCCGGCTACCTGTACGTTCTGTGGGCCGTCGGGACGGTGGCCAACGTCCTCGGGATGGCCGGGCCCGGCGAGCTCATCAAGATCCCGCCGATCCTGGCCGACCTCGTCCTCGGCTACCTCGTCTGGTCGATGGCCCGCGAGCTCGGGGCCGGCGAGCGGGCGGCCCGGGTCGGCGCACTCCTCGTGGTCCTCAACCCGGTCACGTGGGTCGACAGCACGATCTGGGGCCAGGTCGACTCGGTCGGGCTGATTCCCTTGTTGCTGGCCGTGCGGGAGCTGTGGCGCGACCGGCCAGAGCGGGCGGCGGTCCTGGCGATGGTCGCCGCCCTGATCAAGCCCCAGCTCGGGATCCTCATCCCGATCGTGGCCGTCGTCACGATCCGCCGGGCGCTCATGCCCAGGGGGGCATACGGCGAGGACGATCCCGATCCCTCGACCTACAGCCGGACGGCCTTGGAAGCCCGGATCCGCGGGCCGATCCGGATCCTCACGACCGGCGCCGCCGGGCTGCTGACGGCGCTCGCCCTGTCCCTCCCGTTCGGGCTCGGCCTGCCGGGCCTGATCGGCCAGATCTTCTCGACCGCGGCCGGGTACCCGTATCTCTCGGTCAACGCCTACAACCCCTGGGCGCTCGTCGGCCAGGCCCGACCGGATGGCGGCGTCGATGGCATCGCGGTCAACCGCCAGTGGGTCTGCGATTCGACGACGGTGCCGCGCGAGGCGTTCGACATCCGGATCGGCGACTGGCTCCTGTACCACGTGCCGGCGCCCCCACCCGACGCGCGTTGCATCGGCGATCCGGGGGTCACCTTCGGGGCGCTCCCGGCGGTCGCCGTCGGGGCCCTGCTGCTGCTCGCGGCGGTCGCGATCGTCGCGGCCGTCGTGTGGCGCCGACCCGACCGCCGAACGATCCTGGTCGGCCTCGTCGTGCTCAGCGTCGCGTTCTTCGTGCTGCCGACGCGGGTCCACGAGCGCTACCTGTTCCCGTTCGTCGGGATCGCCGCGATCCTCGCCGGGGCCTCACTCCGCTGGCGGGTCGCGTACGTCCTCGGCAGCGCGGCCGTCTTCGCCAACATGTACGCCGTGCTGACGACGCTCTACACCGACAACCCCGGCATCTCGGACTGGTTGGGGATCGGGCCGCTGCTCACCTCCTACTGGGGCGTCGCCGCGGCGGCCGCGGCGGTCACCGCGGTCTTCGCCTGGGCCGTGCTCCAGCTTCGGGCCGAGGCCGACGAGCAGCTCGCCGACGAGCTCACGGCCAGCGCGGACGAGCCCGGGGACGAGGAGCTCGAATTCGAACCCTTGCCGGAGCCGGCAGCCCCGACGGTTGGCTGGGGGGCGCCGACGGCAACCGCATTCGAACCCGTCCGTCCGGGTCCCCCGGCCGGGCCGCCTGTGCCAAGCACGGGCCTTCCGCCCGCGGCCGGCGCGCTGGCGCCCGCCTGGGACGAGCCGGGGCTCGCGGGCGAGGGGCCGTGGGCCTGGTTCGTCGCCCGGTTCCGCGCCCGGCCCGTGCGCGCCGACCGGACGGCCGGCCTGTCGAACGAGCGGGGCGGCCGCTTCGACAAGCTCGACGTCTGGATCCTCGTGGTCCTCGCGATCGCCATGCTGAGCATCCGACTGTGGCGGTTGCCCGAGCCGTACCAGATGCACTTCGACGAGGTCTACCACCCGCGGACGGCGACCGAGTTCCTGCAGGACTGGCGCTACGGCATCGACCACAACATCTACGAGTGGACCCACCCCCACCTGGCCAAGTACGCGATGGCCCTCGGGATCATGGCCTTCGCCGACGACCGGGTCGTCGCCACGAGCCGGCTCGGGCAGGCCGTCGTCGACGCCACGATCGAGCCCCGCCGCGACGACACGCTCGCCGGCGCCCCGCTCGAGGGCGACCGGCTGTGGGTCGCGACCGGGAGCCAGGTTCTCGGCTACGACCTGCGCACCCGCGAGCTCACCGCGACGGCCGACTTGCCGGGCGTCGTGGCCGTCGCGATCGAGCGGCCGCTCGCCCGGCTGTATGCCGCCACCCGGAGTGGCGAGATCCTCGAGGCTGATCTCGGCCCGCTCGACGCGACGCGCGGCCAGGGCGTCTCCCCCCTCGACCTGCGCGACCTCCTCGACCTCGGCGCGCCGATCGAGGCGCTGTTCATCACGACCGACGGCAGCCGCCTGGCTGCGGTGCTCGCGCCGTCCGCCGAGGACGCCGCCGTCCAGGAGGTCGTGACGATCGACACGGGCGCCGGCACGGTCGTCGGCCGGACCGAGCTGACCGGGGTGACCCAGCTCGCCGACGGCGGCCAGGGCCGAATCGCGATCGCCACCGCCGAAGGCCTGGCGTTCATCGATCCCGAAACCGGGGAGGTCGGCGACCTCGTCGACGTCGAAGGCCCGGCGACCGGCGCGGTGAAGACGAGCGGCATCAGCGACGACCCCATCCTCGTGCCCTATTCGGCCGCCGACGGGCCCCGGGTGGCCGTCGTCATCGCCAAGCCCGACGAGACACCGCGGGTCAGCACGTCCTTCGTGCTCCCGGGCACCCGGGCCGGCCGGGCGTTCTTCGACACCGCAAGCCGGATGGTCCACGTCGAGGGCTCCCGCCCCGACCAACCCGGGACGACGACGGTCTACGTCATCGAGCCGCACGGAAACCCACCGACTGTGTACGCCGACGCGGCGCTGCCGTTCGAGCCGGTCGCGATCGTCCTCGACGACAACGAGCGCTACCCCTCGAGCGATCGCCAGCAGCTGCTGGCGCTCGATGCCGGCGGCGAGGTCGCCGCTGTGCCGATCGGGCGCCATGCCTTCGCCTGGCGCCTGCCGGGTGTCGTCGCGGGCGTCCTCATGGCGCTGAGCCTGTACCTGCTCGCCCGGATCCTGTTCCGGCGCCGCAGCATCGCGGTCATCGCCGGCCTGCTGGCCCTCGCCGACGGGATGCTGTTCGCCCAGAGCCGGATCGGGATGAACGACGCCTACGTCGGGCTCGGCATCGTCGCGGCCTACATGGTCTTCGCCGCGCTGTGGCTGCGGCCGCCACGGGGTGCCCGCGGTTGGCTCGCCTTCGTCTTCGGGATGCTGGCCGTCGGCCTGCTGCTCGGGCTGGCGCTGGCCTCGAAGTGGGTCGCCGCCTACGCCATCGGCGCCCTCGGCGTCCTGGTCCTGTCACGCAGCGCGCTCGGCCGGCTGCTGGCGATCCTCGGTCTGATCGTCGCGTCGACGGCGCTCGGCTACCTCGCGATCTCGGTCCCCGAGGGCGAGACCGGCGGCAACTACCTGTTCCTCGCGATCATGGTCGCCCTGACGCTCGCGGGCGTCGTCGCCAACGTCGCCCACCCGATCGCCTGGACCCTCGAGGAGCAGCGCCTCGCGACCTTCGCGGCACCCGTCGCCGGGGGGCTGGCGCTGCTCGTCGGAGCCGCCCGGGGCGATCCGCTCGCCCCGCTCGACCTCGGGCCGCTGGCCGTCACCCCGCTGGAGCTGGCCATCGCGGGCCTCGTGTTCGGAGCGGCCGTGCATACGGGCTTCGTGATCACCGGCCGCCTCGGCTTCGGGCCGCTCGCGCAGGCCGCCGGACCCGGCGAGCCCGGCGCGGCCCTCGATCCGCCGGCGCCGGCCCCGACCGGCTGGCTGCGACTGGGCAGCGGCTTCGGGCTGCCGGCCGCCTGGCTGGCGATCTGTCTCGTCGTGGTTCCGGTGGCGGTCTATGTCGTGTCGTACATCCCGTGGGCCTTCATCGAGAACCACCAGCTCATCGAGGGCTGGCCGGCTGGTCACACCGGGCAGACGCTCATCGATCTCACGGCCGACATGTACAACTACCACAACCGTCTGAGCTCGGCCCACCCCGCGTCGTCGCCGTGGTGGGCGTGGCCGTTCGACCTGAAGCCGGTGTGGTTCTACCAGGAGAGCTTCGCCGGCGGCAGCGCGGGAGCGATCTACGACGCCGGCAACCTCGTCGCCTGGTGGCTGGCCGTGCCGGCGCTGGCGTTCGTGGCCTGGCAGGCCTTCGCCCGGCGCAGCCCCGCCCTCGCACTCATCGCGATCGCCTTCGCCTTCCAGTGGCTGTCGTGGGCCCGGATCGCCCGGGCGGCCTTCCAGTACCACTACTACACCTCGCTGCCGTTCGTCTTCCTGGCGCTGGCCTACTTCCTGGCCGAGTTGTGGCACGGGCCGTCGCGCCGGACCTGGCTCCTCGCGCGCGTCTCAGCCGGCCTGGCCGTGCTGGGGCCGTTCACCCTGTGGCTGCTCCACCGGCCGCTGTGCGCGGTCGTGCGGGTCACCGACGTCAACCCGGGCTCCCAGGCCTGTCCGACGGTCATCCCCGAGATTCCCGTCGCGCCCGGGGCGCTGGCGCTCGCGATCGTCCTGGGGATCGGCGTGCTGTTGCTCCTGCGGGAGCTGCTGGCGCTCGCCGACGAGGCGGATGCGGCGTCACTCGAGGGCGGGGCCTGGGGCTCGGCCGGGTTCCGGGACCGCCTCCGCACGACGATCCTCGTCGGCGCCGGCGTGGTTGTCGCGGTCGGGTTCGTGACGGCCTTCCTGCGGGGCGGTGAGACGATCAACATCCCGAACGTGCCGGTCGAGCCGATCGCGCTGGTGGTGCTGCTGGCGCTGTCGCCGGTGGCGGCGTATGTCGCCACGGCGCGAGATTCGCGTCGGTTCGTGATCGGCGCGCTGCTGGCGATCGGCGTCTGGTTCGTGCTGTGGTACCCGAACATCAGCGGCCTGCCGATGCCCTCCAACCTCCACAACGCCTACCAGGGCTTCCTGCCGACCTATCTCTACCCGTTCCAGTTCCCGGTCAGCACCCTCGACCGCTCGGTCGATGCACCCTCGCTGTTCGACGTGGGGCCGGCGATCATGCTCCTCGCGATCGCCTTCACCGCCCTCGTGGTCGGCTACTCGACCTGGTCATGGCGGGTCGCCCTCGCCGAGCGGCGCCTCGAGCGCGCGGCCGCCACGGGAGCGCCCGGCGTACCGGCCGCCCCGGAGTAGGGCGCCCCGGAGCCCGACGCTGCCCCAGCTCGGCGCCGGCGCTTACCCACACCCCGCGCCGCTTTCACTCCTTCGATTCTCATGTGCTGGTCATTTCTGGGCGTAGAAGGGCCCAAGGGCTTCGATTCAGTCGGGGCTCCCCCCGCAGCATCCCGATTTCATGCTCCCTCGAGATCGGGCCGGGACAAACGCCGAGCACGTGGCCCGCCTCGCCGGTCGATGTCGCTTCCAAGGGCCAGAAATGCTCAGGCAGTGAGCGGCGGAGGCGCCTAGAACCCATTCGGCCGAGGCGGCGCTTAGGTCCCTCCTCCCAGCGTTTCCCATCACATG
Organism: Chloroflexota bacterium; assembly: GCA_012026785.1. GTDB lineage: Bacteria > Chloroflexota > Limnocylindria > Limnocylindrales > CSP1-4 > UBA5189. The sequence continues at coordinate 38,642 of VEOW01000002.1, forward strand.
CTCGCGTGACGGACACGGCCACCCACCTCGATCCCCAGACTGGCGTTACCTCCCCTCACATGCCTGCCTGGCGGGCAACTGAGACCACATGGCCGTGACGCTGCGCGCGAGACGGGCATGCGATGGGAGTTGGGCTCCGGGAGCGGCGGAGGCGCTGAGAACCCATTCGGCGCCGGGAGGCCGCCCGCTCCGGCTTAGGCCGCGGGCACGGCGAGGCGCGGGTCCGATGGGACGTCGGCGTGGAAGCTGGAAGGGAGCTGGTTCTGGGCGGCGAGGCGGCGGATGACGAAGCCGTAGTACTCCTCGACCTTGGCCGTGACGCGCTCCCAGCTGTACTCCTCGGCGCGCTCGAGCCCCGAGCGGGCCATCGACTCGCGCAGCTCGTCGTCGGCGAGGACCTGGGCGAGGGCGGCGGCAAGGGCCTTGGGCTTGTGGGGTGGGACGAGCAGGCCCTCGCGACCGCGCCGGACGACGCCCTTGTAGCCGTGGATGTCGCTGCACACGATGGCGGTGCCGGCGGCCATCGCCTCCAGCAGGACGATCCCGAACGACTCGCGCCCGGTGGCGGGCGAGCAGTAGACGTCGGCGGTCTTGAACAGCGCGTCGCGCTCCTCGTCGGTGACCCGGCCCAGGAACTCGACGTTCCCGAGCTTGCGGGTCTGGAGGTAGCGCCGGGCCTCCTTGGCCTGCGGCCCGGCGCCGACGACCAGGAGCCGGCAGTTGCAGCCGGTCCGGCGCAGGATCCGGTAGGCCTTGAGCAGGTCGAGGAGCCCCTTGCGCGGCTCGAACCGACCGACGAACAGGATGTTCTTGGTGCCGTCCTGCCAGCGCGCGATCGGCACGGCCCGGGCGAAGCGGGCGGTGTCGACGCCGTTGGGGATGACCTTGTAGTCGCCCGGGAAGTAGCGGTCGATGAAGTGCCGGGCGGCGGCCGAGACGGCGATCCGGCCGTGGAGACGGCGGGCGTAGCTTCCCAGGAACCGCGACCCGAACTCGTAGGCCGGTGAGAAGCCGCCGTAGGCATGGAAAGTCCCGATGTTCACGCTCGTCGACAGCCGCAGCGTGACCAGCGACAGGAACGGCACGAACGGCTCGTGGAAGTGGAGCAGGTCGAACTGCTCGCGCTCCAGGACCTCGCGCACCTGCGACAGGTAGCGCGGCGAGACGGTCACCGTGCCGACCGAGCCGTTCGAGGGAACGGAGATGCCCTTGCCGATCCGGATGACGTCGCCCTCCGAGGCGCGCTGCAGGCCGTGGCTGCTGGTGATGATCCGGACGTCGTGCTCGCGCAGCCGGAGGTTCTCGTAGAGGTAGCGGACGTGCTGGTTGACGCCGCCCGGGAGCGGATAGACGTACGGCGTAACCAGCCCGATCTTCACGATGCCTGGCCCTCGCCACCGCCCCGGACCGGCGCGAGCACCAGCTCGCCGGACCGCCCGTGGGGTGGATACCCGAGGTCGCGGCGCGTGCCGTCGCGCCGCAGGCGGCCGCCCACCTCGGCCCGGACGTCGCGGCCGTACTTGCGCAGCTGCTTGCCGAACGTCCCGACCTGGGCGCCCGGCGGGTGGAACGAGCCGTGGTGATGCGTCGTCCGGGCCAGGATGGCGGCCCGGAGGTCCTCGGCGGTGCGACCCGGGAAGGTCGTGTAGCCGATGCCGATGGCGGCGAGCTCGTGGGCGTCCGAGTTGCCGAGCCGGGCGAGCCCGTGCTCCTCGGCGAACCGGACGACCTTGCCGTGCCACGGCCGCCCGAGGGTCGTCGGGTTGAACGCCTCGATGCCATCAGGCCAGAACCGATCGTCGTCGCCCAGCAGCCGCCGCAGGACGAAGCCCTGGGCGCACAGCGGATAGGGCACCAGCGGATGGGCCGGAATGGCCACCCCACCCTGGGCGTGGACCTCGGCGATCGTCGAGCGGAGCGAGCGGAACGGCTTCACCCGCTCCTGCAGCCACAGGCCCAGGAGGTGCCCGCCGAGGGTCGTGATCTCCTCGCCAACGACGACCTCGAACGACAGGCCTCGATCCTCGGCAATCCGCCGCCCGGCGAGCGCGGCATCGATCCGCTCGTGGTCGGTGATCGCGATGACGTCGAGGTCGGTGTTGCGCTCGACATGGTCGAGGACCTCGACGACGCCGGCCGTCCCGTCCGAGGCGAGGGTGTGGATGTGGAGGTCGGCTCGACCCAGCCGGGGCGTCATGCGGCGATCTCCGGCGCAGGTGCCTGGCGACGGTTCCGCCGCCGCCGCCCACCCGTCGCCGTGGCCCCCTCCGCCAGGTCGTCCCAGATCGGGTGGAAGACGGCCTGCCACTGCTCGGGGGCCTCGGCGACGTACTCCTCGAAGGCCCGCGCCTCGGCCTCGAGGTAGGCCTCGACGCGGGCTCGACGGGTCGGACCCTCCGGGATGGGCACCGGTCCGCCGCGGGCGTGCTGGATGCCGTCCTTGGCCTGCCACGTCCCGAAGCCCCGGGGCACGGCGCCGGTCTCGAGGGCCAGCAGGGCCGGTCCGGCGGGGAGGCGTGCCGGATGCCCGAACAGGGACGTCTCGCTGCCCCCACCGGTCAGGTCCCGATCGGCGACGAGCCCGACCGGCTGGCCGCGCCGGAGCGCGGCGGCGAGCTCACGGCGGGCCGCGACCAGGTCGACGAGACGGACGCCCATCCGCTCTCGCGAGGCGACCAGGAAGGCCTGGAGGTCGGGATCGCCGACGACCTCGGTGGGCACGACGCCGGGCCGGCCGGATCGGCGGATGAAGTAGAGCGCGGCGAGCTCGAACCAGCCGAGATGGAGGCCGACGAACAGCACGCCGTTGGGATCGGCGAGCGCGTCCGGGACGAGCTCCGGCGTGTCGACGACGAAGCGTCGCTCGACGTCGGCGGGCGACATGGCGTCGGCCCGGGCGAGCCGGACGTAGTAGCGCGCCGCGTGCCGGAAGGCGTCCCGGACGAGGCGGTTGAGCGCCGCCGCGTCGGTCGCCGCGGCCCAGCGCGCCGGATCCCCCTGGTGCGTCGCGGCCATCCACGCCGCGATCCGGGCGAGGTTCCGCCGCGCCAGGCGGCGCCGCTCGGGCGCGAGGCGGTACCAGACATCTCCGACGAGGTCCGCCGCGGCCAGCAGCGGCCGCTCCGGCAGCCGCGCCAGGAGCCAGGCTCCAGCGACGAGCGCGCGGCCGCGCAGCCGGCGGATCCACGAGGGTCGCGGCGCCGAGGCGTCCATCAGCCGGTGGCGAGCCCTTCCGCCGCTGTCCCGAGGGCCGGGTGCCCCTCGACCGCACGTCGCGCGAGCTCGGCCCGCTCGGCCTCGGTCTCGGGCCACTGGGCCTTGAAGCTGTACCAGTGCTCGGGGGCCGCGGCGATCGCCGCCTCCAGGGCATCCGCGATGGCCTGGGTCGCGCGGGCGATCTCGGCCGGCTCGGTCGACGCGACGCGCATCGGCTCGCCATAGCTGATCTGGTAGCTCTTGCTGTCGGCCGAGCGACGAATCGCGATGTGGACGATGTCGGCCCCGGTCCTCGCGGCCAGGACCGCCGGACCGGCGGGCAGGGTCGTCCAGGCGCCGAACATTCGAACCGGGACGTCGTCGGGCTTGTAGCCCCAGTCGACGATGAGGGCCAGGACCTCGCCGCGCTTGAGGATCGAGTACAGCTCGCGGAGGCGCCGCCAGGGGATCATTCGAACGCCCCACGTCTCACGCTGCTTCGTGAGATGTTCGAACAGCTCGGGGAAGCTCGTGTCGTCCGCCACCGCGGCGATCGGCCAGCCGTGACGGGCGATCCCGCGAGCGATGCCCTCGAGGTTGCCGATGTGGCCGGTCGTGAGGATCAGCCCCCGGCCCGACTCCTTCCAGTACGCCTCCAACGGCAGGAGGTTGGAGGTATCGACGAGCGCCTCGGCCTCGTCGTCGGACAGCCGCGGCAGCCGCATCAGCTCGACGACGTAGCGGGCGTACGAACGGTAGGCGCCCAGCGCCCGTCGCCGGACCTCGAGGCTGCCGGGCGACTTGCCGGTCACGTGGGCGAAGTTGACGTGGACCGAGCGGCGCTTCGAGGGCACGAGGAAGAACGACAGCTGGAGCATGAAGGCCACGATCCAGCGCGCGATCGGGACCGGAAGGCTGCTCAGGATCCACGCCCCGAGGCGGTAGACGTAGACCGCCGAACGCTCGATCGGACGGGGGCCCTGAGGCCCCCGCCGATGGGGTGCCTTGATCGGTCGGCCGCTTGAGTTCACGCCCCGGTCGCCGCCTTGGGGCCGGTCGGCGCGGGCGTCGCCCCGGCCTGCGCTGCCGTCGACGGCCGTGCCGCCAGCTTGCGGAGCGTCCGCTTGACCGGCTTCTCGGTCCCGACGAGCGTCTCGTTGTCGTCGCCGCGGATGAACGCCTCGACGCGGTTGAACGCGATGTCGTCGTGGATCTGGATCGGCGGGCTCTTCATGAAGTAGCTCGACGGGGCCACGAGCGTGCCCTTCAGGCCGCGATCGAGGCCCAGCTTCAGGCAGCGGATGGCGTCGGTGATGACGCCGGCGCTGTTGGGGCTGTCCCAGACCTCGAGCTTGAGCTCGGCGTTGAGCGGGACGTCGCCGTAGGTCGTGCCCTCCATCCGGATGTAGCACCACTTCCGGTCGAGCAGCCACGGCACGTGGTCCGACGGCCCGACGTGGACGTCGTCGTCGCCGAGCTCGTAATCGAGCATGCTCGTGACGGCGTTGGTCTTGCTGATCTTCTTGGACTCGAGCCGCTCGCGCTCGAGCATGTTGAGGAAGTCGGTATTGCCGCCGAAGTTGAGCTGGTAGGTGCGATCGAGGCGAACGCCGCGGTCCATGAACAGGCGCGTCAGCACCCGGTGGCTGATCGTCGCGCCGACCTGGCTCTTGATGTCGTCGCCGATGATCGGCAGGCCCTCCTCGGCGAAGCGGCGCTGCCAGTACGGCTCACGGCCGATGAACACCGGGATGGCGTTGATGAAGCCGACGCCGGCGCGGAGCGCCTGCTCGACGTACCACTTCGTCGCCTCCTCGCTGCCGACCGGCAGGTAAGAGACCATGACGTCGACCTCGCGCTCCTGGAGGATGCCGACGATGTCGGCCGTCGGGCCGGGCGCCTTCTCGATGATCTGGCTCAGGTACTTGCCGAGGCCGTCGTGGGTCATGCCGCGCTCGACGGGCACGCCCATGTGGGGCACCTGCTGGAAGACGTAGGTGTTGTTGGGCTTCTGGTAGATCGCCTCGGACAGGTCTTTGCCGACCTTGTTCTTGTCGACGTCGAAGGCGGCCACGAACTCGATGTCGCGGATGTGGTAGCCGCCGAGGTTGACGTGCATCAGCCCCGGGACGAAGTCGTCGTCGTTGGCGTTCTCGTAGTAGTAGCGGCCCTGGACGAGGCTGCTGGCGCAGTTGCCGACGCCGACGATCGCGACGCGGATCTTGCCGTCCTTGCGACGGGCAGCGCCGGCCCAGGTGTTGGTCGGCGTGTGGCCGTTCTTGCCGTTGGTCTTGGCCATGCTGTGGTCTCCCTGGTGCTCCCGTTGTGGATGTGCGTTCGAGGTGGTTCCGTGATCTGGGCGCGTCCGGCTCAGCCCTCCTTCAGCTGTTCGCGGACATGGAGGATGCGCTGGGCGGTCGTGATGGCCGCCAGCGCCGCGATGACGAGCAGGGCCAGCCCGAGCCAGGCCTGGCCGAAGCCAAGGACGCCGCTGGGGATCCCGGCCAGTACGAGGCCGGCCGCGAGGAAGACGAGGCGAATCTCGCGCGGGGCGAAGCCGACCTCGCCATGGAGGCCGAGCGATTCGGCCTTGGCCCGGGTGTAGGTGACCATCGAGGCGAACGTCAGCGCCAGGCCGGCGAGGATCACCCCGACCGTGAACTGGGCGGCTGCCGCGCCGATCGCGATCCCGGCGTAGACGAGGTTCTCGCCGGTCCGATCGAGGGTCGAGTCGAGAAAGGCCCCGAAGCGGCTGGCCTGACCGGTCGCCCTCGCGAGCGCGCCGTCGAACAGGTCGAAGATCCCGAAGGCCAGGACCATGACGCCGGCCACGAGCCACGCCTGGCCGGCCGCCGCGAGCGCGGCGACGCAGGTCCCGAGGAAGCCGATGATCGTCAGGGCATTGGGCGTCAGGCCGAGGCGGCCGAGGCCGCGGGCGATCGGCGTCGCGAGGTCGCGGACCCGCTGGCGCGTGGCGGGCGACACGAACGAGCCGGTCACGAGGCCGTCTGCTCGCGGGTCCGACCGATGCCGAGGACCCGCCGGTCGTGGTCGGCGAAGCGCTCGAAGGCCTCCGGGAGGAGCCTTGAGACCGTCTCTCGGCCGACCCGCCGCGTCTCGATCAGACCGGCGCTTCGAAGGCGGCCGAGGTGCCACGACACGAGCGGCTGCGACAGCCCGACCTGGTCGATGAGCTCCGAGACGCTCGCGTCGCCCTTGGCGAGCCGGCGGACGATCCGCAACCGGTTCACGTCGGCCAGGGCCTTGTGGACGAGGCGCAGGGCGCGCAGCTCCTCGGGCGGGTCGACGACCGCGGCGAGGGTGGTTCGAATGTGGGCGGGGGATGGGGCCACGACGGGGCGCTCCGGCGGCTTCGTTGTCCGGCAGACGACTTCTGGTCGGCCGGCTTGGATCAACGGGGGTTTATATCAATATGCGTTGATCCACCGCCCGCTGTCAAGACCCAGAGTGGCACGGCCGTCCGGCCACGCGCTTGCTGACCGGCGTGACCGGGGCATGGACGCTGCGAGCACGAGGGCGGCCCCCAAGGGCTCGGATCGACGGGAGCTGCGGTCCCGTTCTGCCCGTGGTGAGCGTGGCTCGGGACAAGGGGGCGCTGCAGCACCCGCCGGGCGGCCGCGCGGCAGGGCTTGTCGGGTCAGCTTGTGCGTGCCGTGTCCATGGTGCGGACACGGCCGAGGGCCCCGTCCGTCAGCATGTAGCCCGTCAGGCGGCGGGTAACCGCGTCCAGCGCCAACCGAGCCACAGTGCGGCGAACGCCGGGACGGCGAGCCAGGCGAGGAGGCCGAGCAGGACGATCCGGACCAGCCAGATCGCCTCGAAGGCTTCGGCCCTGGCGCCGAGGCCGAGGCCGAGCGTGTCCAGCCGGGCGGCGAGGCGCCCGAGGTCCTCGGCCGCCGTCGAGGCGTCGGTTTCGTTGGTCGCCAGTGACTCGGCCGTCGCGGTCAGGTTGGAGGACAGGGTTCGAGCCCGGTCGGCGACCTGCGAGAAGCCGGTCCCGAGATCGGCAAACGGCTGGGTGCCGAAGACGCTCACCCCGGAGACCAGGGCCAGCTGTTCGAACGCCGTCGCCATGTCGGTCGTGAGAGCGGCGCCCTCCCGGGCGGCGGCGGCGCTCTCCCGGAGGCTGACGCTCGCGTTCGCTGAAGCCGTCCCGGTCTGGCGCAGGGCCTCGGAGGCATCATCGAGGAGCGCCACCAGCTCCATCCGCTGGTGTTCGATGTCTCGAACCGCACCTTCGAGGGGCCCGAGGGTGCCGATGATCACGGCCGCGACCCCCGCGAGGACGATCAGCCCGGCGAGGCCGAAGCCCAGCAGCCCGGTGCCGACGTGGCGCTGTCGGGCACGCCGCGCGGCGGCTCGTCGTCGGTGCGCCGGACCTCGGCCCACGGACCGCGGCTCCAGCGAGCCGGGTCGCGGCCTCACCTGGGCTGCAGCTCCCGCCGGAGCAGGATCCAGCTGAAGAACAGGAGCGTGCCGGCGATCGCCGCCAGCGCCAGGAGCTGCCACGGCTGGGTGGCGTCGCCGCGCAGCATCAGGTCCTGGAGGAGCGCCACGCCGTGGGGCACCGGCAGGAAGTAGGCACCGGCGCGCACGATCGGCTCAAACTCCTCCAGGCGCAGCGCGAAGCCGCTGAAGAAGACGGCTGCCAGGAGCGTCATCAAGGCCAGCTGGACGGCCTGGCGCTCGGAATCGGAGATGACCGAGATGAGCAGGCCGAGACCAAGCGACGCGACCAGCAGCAGCGTGACGACGAGCGCGATCTCGGCCGGGGAGCCGCGTAGCGGGACACCGAGGACCCCGACGAGGAGCCAGACCGACACGAAGGCGATGGCGCCACCGAGCAGGCCGAACGCGGCAACCTTGCCGAGGACGACCTCGGTCGCCCGCATCGGCGACGCCCGGAAACGGTCCATCGTGCCGCCGGCGCGCTCGCGCACGATCGACAGGGCGATCAGGGTGACGGCCATGTGCTGGAGCACCAGAGCGAGTGCCGCCGGACCGAAGAACCCGACGATCGTCGGCTCGATCGGCGCGATGTTCTCGACGCTCGGCTTGGTCGGCGAGGCGATCACCTCGGGTGGGACGTTGGCGAGCTCGCCGGCGCCGTTCTGGATGACGTAGGTCTGCCCCTCCTCGGCGCCGACGCGGTACAGCTCGCGGTTGACGGCCGAGGAGATCGTCTCGGCGAGGAACGCGGTGTAGTTGGCCTCGACCGGGTCGACGACGTTGGTGACCACGGTCAGGTCAGACTGGCGACCGGCACGCATCTCGCCGGGCAGGTCGTGCGGGGCGACGATCAGCATGTCGACCTCGCCGTCACGGAGCCGTTCCTCGGCCGACGGCCGATCGGTCACGACGTCGACGACCCGCAGGCCGCGGACGTTGACCGCCTCGTAGCGCTGGCGCTCGGTCGGCAGCTCGGAGGATGGATCGACCACGACGATCGCGCTGAGGTCACGCTTGATCCCCTGGTAGCCGAGCCCGAAGACGGCCAGGATCAGGAACGGCCCGATGATCAGGCTGAACACCGCGCCAGGCCGGCGAAGAACCTCGACGATCTCCTTGCCGATGAGGGCGAAGATCCGGACGATCAGCTTCACGCGGCACGCTCGCGATCAGCTCGCTCGGCCGCCGCCACCTCGTCGCCCGCCACCTCGTCGGCCGTCACGTTCTCGCCGTCGAGTTCGCGCCGGACGAGCTCGGTGAAGACCTCCTCGAAGCTCGCCCGGTGCTCACGAACCGAGACGACTTCGACGCCGTCGCCCGAGACCGCCTGGACCGCGTCCGCGCTGGCCTCCCCGGCGTCGTCGACGACGAGCTGGAAGTCACGCGGGCCGGTCTGGCGAATGTGACGGATGCCTGGGGCCGTGCCCAGGTGGGCGGCATCGAAGAGCTCCTTCGTGGTGACGTCGAGGACCTCGCCGCCAAATGCCGCGCGCCGGAGCTCGTCCGGCGTCCCGGACGCCAGGACCCGTCCATCGACGATCAGGACGACCTCGTCGCATTGCTCGGCCTCGGTGACGTACTGGGTCGTGACCAGCACCGTGGCGCCCGTGTCGCGGAGGCGGTGGACCTCCTGCCAGACCGTCTCGCGCAGGATCGGGTCGAGGCCCGCCGTCGGTTCATCGAGCACCACCAGGTCGGGCTCGTGGACGAGCGCCGCAGCCAGCTCGAGGCGTCGCTGCATGCCGCCCGACAGGTCGCGGGCCCGCCGTCCCCGGACGTCCCACAGCTCGACGAGCTCCAGCACCGCCCGCCGGCGCGCCCAGCGTCGCCAGAACAGCAGGCCATACAGGCTGGCCGCGAAGTCGACGTTCTCGAGGACGGTCAGATCGGGGTACAGGCTGAACTTCTGGGGCATGTAGCCGATCCGCCGCCGCGTGCCCCGGTGGAAGGCCGCGGGCGGCTCGCCGAGGACCTCGCCCCGCCCGCCGGTCGGGGCGATCGAGCCGGTGATCATTCGAATGGCGGTCGTCTTGCCCGAGCCCGATGGCCCGACGATCCCGACGACCGTCCCGGGCCGGACCTCGAGGTCGATGCCGGCGACCGCGACCGTCTCGCCGAATTGGCGGGTCACGCCCTGCATTCGAACGGCCGGCCGTTCGGCGGGTCGTGCTGCGGGGGGTTGCGGCTCGCCCGCGGCTGTGGGCCGGGGCTCGCCCGCGACAGGCCTGGCGTCGATGGCCGTTCTCCTGTGACGTTGGGTTGGCGCGGTGGTGGCTCGACGCGCAGCGCGTCGCGCGCCGAGAAGCGTGGCCCGCCAGCGCTTGCACCCTGACTGCGAGCCGGGCGGCCCCGGCAACGGCCGCGTTGCGCCATACACTCCCCCGGATGCCACGCGGCACCGCTTTCCTCCTGCTCGGCGTCATGGGCACCGGCGTGTTCCTCGCCGGCCTCGAGCTCATGATCACGGCCGTCGCCCTGCCCGCGATCCTCGTCGACCTCGCCGACTGGCGCCACCTCCGGACCGCGTCGTGGATCGTCAACGGCTACCTGCTGGTGTCGATCGTCACGATGCCGCTCGCCGGCCGGCTCGCCGATCGGTGGGGGGTGCGGCGGGTGTTCCTCGGCGCGCTCGTGGTGTTCGTCCTCGGCTCGGCCCTCGCCGGACGAGCACAGACGCTCGAAGAGCTGATCGCGGCGCGCCTCGTCCAGGCGCTCGGTGGCGGCGCGCTCGTGCCGGTCGCGACTGCGGCCGCGTCGCACCTCTTCGATGGCGCCGCCCGGCCGCGCGCGCTCGGGGTCATCGGGGCCCTGACCTTCCTCGGCATGGCCGCCGGGCCGTTCGCGGGGGCGTTCATCATGCAGGCCATCCACCCGACCTCGGTCCTCGAGTCGCTGCGCCTCGACCGCGAGCTCGCAACGACGCTCACCGATGCCCTCGGGGCGCCGTGGCGGTACGTCTTCTACGTCAACGTCCCGATCGGGATCGCGGCATTGGCGATCGGCTGGGCGGCGACCAGCCACTGGGACACTGCCCGCCGGGGCGGCGGTCTCGATCTCGTCGGCGCGACCGCCTTCTCCCTCGGTCTGGGCCTCCTGCTCGTCGGGCTGACGCTCGCCGGCGCGGCGCCCGATCCTGCGCTCGGCCTCGACTGGCCGAGCCTCGTCGCGGCCCTGGCCCTCGCGGCGGTCGTGGCCATCCTCGTCGCCCTGGTGGCGGGGGCGCGCCACGCCGAGCCGTTCGTCGATCCGGGTTGGTTCCGAGCGCCGGGCTTCGCCTCGGCCGCGCTCATCTCGCTGCTGACCGGCTACGGCTTCGCCACGGCGATCATCGGCGGGGCGGTCTTCGTCGACCGCGTGCTGTACGGCGGCCCCGACGTCCAACGGGTCGCGCTCGGCTCGCTGGCCGGCGCAACCGCGGGCGGCGCGCTCGCGTCGGGGCTCGCCCTCCGGGCCGTCGGCATCCGGCTCACGACGGTCGTCGGGCTGGGGCTCGCGATCGTCGCCCTGGCTCGAATGGCCAGCTGGACGCCGTCGACCGGGCTGCCGGAGGTCGCCCTCGTGCTGGCCGCCTTCGGGGCCGGCTTCGGGCTGACCGTGACGCCGCGCTCGACAGCCGCCGTCGAGGCCCTCGGGCGAACGGCCTTCGGTGTCGCCTCGGCCACGGTCACGGTCGCTCGAATGATCGGCATGGCCGTTGGCCTGGCCGTCCTGACGGCCTTCGGCTCGACCGTCATCGACCGCCTGTGGGCGCAGATCTACTCGACGCCCGACGCCTACAAGGCGTTCATCCCGGAATCGCTTCGAAACCGTCCGCTGGAGGACGGGCTGGTCGTCCAGGCACTGGAGCAGTGGGCCTCGGTGGAAGCCGCGCAGATCCTCGTCGGCATCTTCCTCGTCGCCGCCGGCGTCATGGCGCTAGCCCTCCCGGCCGCCGTGGCCCTGCGCCGAGCCGGTGGGACGTCCCGGAGGTCCAATCCTTGAGGACGACGCTACATCTGGACGACCAGCAAGACTACATTTGGTCGAACCCCGGCCCCCGACGTAGCCGGTTCTCGGAGGCAGCGCTTAGACGCACACCCGCGGTTTCGCCTTGGGATGGGCCTCGGTGGGGTCGGCGGGCTCGGCCGAGTCGAAGTCGGCGACGACCTGGAGCTTGGTCGATGACTCGAGCGGACCCTCCGAGGTCTGCAGCCAGACGGACTCCCAGTCGGCGGCCGCGGCGGCATCGAGGCTCTTGGTATGGCGGCGGACCTCGACGATCTTGTACAGGAACCGCCAGTTGTCGCTGGTGTAGACCTCGACCGTCCAGCCGATCATCCGCTGGCCGGCGTTGCGGCGGGATTCTCTGAGCAGCGGCAGGAACATGCCCGTCCGCGCGTGGGCATAGATGTAGGTCGCTCGACCCTGCCCGGGCTGGCCCATGAAGGGCAGGTAGAGCGCGACGTCGCACAGCGGGAAGGCGCCGTACTTGTCGTCGTCCTGGAGCATGATCGGGAGGTCGATCCCGAGGCGCCGGACGACGACTCGCGTCACGACCCGATCGGGCGGGAACGTCGGCTCGGCCGTTTCCCCGGGCGGCGGCAGGACGACGGTCGTGTCGATCGTCGGCAGCGGCTCGAAGGTCGCCAGCGCCACCGGCGGCGGCGGTTCCTCGACGGCGCTCGTGTACGACAGCAGGCCGTTCCCGAGCAGGATGACCCCGGCGGCGGTCAGCAGGGCCGGCAGGAGGCGAAGTCGGAAGCGGCTGGCCAGCGTGTCCACGGCGCCGGAAGCCTAGCATCGGCCGCGTTGCAGCCGGTCGACGCCCTCGATCAGATCCCGATCGCTCGCGCCGCCTGGCCGACGACGTCGAGGAGCGGGCCCGGCAGGATGCCGAGGAGGACCGTCAGGACGCTGGCCGCCGCCAGGCCGCCCCACAGCAGGCGGCCGTGGGCGAGGGCCGGCTGCTCCGCGTCGGGCTCGCGCATGAACATGTAGACGACGACCCGGAGGTAGTAGAACGCGGCGGCAGCGGCGTTCAGGACCACGAGGACCGCGAGGACGCCGAGCGCCGCGTGACCATCCTGGCTGGCCTGGACCGCGGCGAGGATGACGTAGTACTTGGCGAAGAAGCCGGCCGTCGGCGGGATGCCCGTGAGCGACAGCAGGAAGAGCGTCATCAGGGCGGCCAGCCAGGGCTCCCGCCGGACGAGGCCGGCGAACGTGGCCAGTCCCGAGGTCACGCCCGCCCGGCGCTGGATCGCGGCCACGACGGCGAACGCGCCGAGGTTCATGACCGAGTAGGCGGCGCCGTAGTACAGCAGCCCCTCAAGGCCCTCCATTCGACCGACCGCGAACGCGGCGAGGCCGACGAGCATGTAGCCGGTGTGGGCGATCGAGGAGTAGGCGAGCATCCGCTTGACGTTCGTCTGGGTCAGGGCCACGAGGTTGCCGAGGGTCATCGTCAGGACGGCGAGGACGATGACGACCTGGACCCAGTCGGCGCTGAGCGGTCCGAGCGCCTCCGCGAACAGGCGCAGGATCAGCGCGAAGGCGCCGCCCTTCGGGCCGACCGAGAGGTAGCCGGTGACCGGGGTCGGCGAGCCCTGGTAGGCGTCGGGCGTCCAGTAGTGGAATGGCACCGCGGCGATCTTGAAGGCCACCCCGGTGGTCAGGAACGCCAGGCCCATGACCAGGCCGGCCGAGAGCGGCGCCCCGCCGGCGAGGGCGTCCCGGACGTCCTCGATGCGGGTCGTCCCGAGCATCCCCCACACGAACGCCAGGCCGAACAGGAAAATGGCGGAGCTGAACGAGCCGAGGAGGAAGTACTTGATCGCGCCCTCGGTCGAGTACCCGTCGGTCTTGTGGTAGCCCGCGAGCATGTAGCCCGGCAGGACCATCAGCTCGAGGGCGATGAACAGCACCAGCAGGTCGGCCGAGGCGCTGATCAGCATCGCCCCGGTCATCGCGAACAGCAGCACGACCGCGAACTCGCCGAGGGGCAGGCCGCGCGGCTCGAGGTAGTCGGGCGCGAAGACGATCGTGAAGGCCACGATCGTGATGAACAGCAGGTCCAGGAACGTCGTCAGCGGATCGACGACATAGCTGCCGCCGAAGGCCGTCACCCGCTCGCCGCTCGCCCCGACCGCGACCGTGACGGCCGCCACGACCGCCAGCCCGACGAGGGTCGTGACGAGGACCGGTCCGCGGCGGCCGGGCCAGGCGAGATCGACCGCCAGCACGACCAGGGCCAGCAGCACCGCCAGCCCGAACGGCGCGATGGTGACGAGGTCGTTCACGAGGCACCCTCGGGCGCCGCCTCACCGGGCTGCTCCTCGCCGGCGCCGCCGCCACCCAGGACGACGTTCGCCAGCTGGACGATGACGGCCGCCACGACGATCCCGAGCCCGACCGCGGGGATCAGCGGTTCGACCGTGATCGCGCTGCCGGCCGCGACCGCGGCGAGCGCGCTCGTGACGCTGCCCCGGATGAGGTCGAGCAGGATGCCCGGGAACAGGCCGAAGACCACGACGAGTGCGGCCAGCGGCGCGAGCGTCAGGATCTCGGTCGGGGTCATGTCCGAGAGGTGCGAGCGGAGGCCGAGGAGGAACGCCGACGGCTCGCCGAAGAAGATGCGCTGGAACATCCACAGCAGGTAGGCCGCGCCCAGGATCATGACCAGGGCCGCGATCCCGGCCGCCCACGGGTTGACCGCGAACGTGCCGAGCAGGGCCAGGAACTCGCCGACGAAGCCCGACAGGCCGGGCAGGCCGGCCGAGGCCAGGACGAAGAACCCGAATACGGCGGCGTAGACCGGCGTCAGGCCGGCCAGCCCGCCCATCTTGGCGATCGTCCGGTCGTGGGTCCGCTCGTAGATCACGCCCACGAGCAGGAACAGGGCGCCGGTGATCAGGCCGTGGTTGACCATCTGGAGGATCGCCCCCTGCATCCCCTGCTCCTGGAACACGAAGATGCCCAGGGTCACGAAACCCATGTGGCTGACCGAGGAGTACGCGACCAGCTTCTTGAGGTCCGGCTGGACGAGCGCCACGATCGCGCCATAGATGATCCCGATCAGGCTGAGGACGATGATCAGCGGGGCCCACGTGTGCGCGGCCTCCGGGAACAGCGGCAGGGCGAAGCGGATGAACCCGTAGCCGCCCAGCTTGAGCAGGACGCCGGCCAGGATCACCGAGCCGGCGGTGGGTGCCTCCACGTGCGCGTCGGGGAGCCAGGTGTGGAACGGGAACATGGGAACCTTGATCGCGAAGGCCAGGAAGAAGGCCCCGAAGGCGAGGAACCCGAACGTGCCGCCGAACAGGCTGGTGGCCCCGGCCGCGGTCAGCTTCGCGACGGCGAAGGCGCCGTCCCAGCTTCCGGTCGACGCCTGGTAGGTGAACGCGGTCGCCAGGATCGCGACCAGCATCAGCAGGGAGCCGACGAGGGTGTACAGGACGAACTTGATCGTCGCGTAGATCCGGTTCTTGCCGCCCCAGATGCCGATGATCAGGTACATCGGGACCAGGACCAGCTCCCAGAAGATGTAGAACAGGAACAGGTCCCGGGCGATGAACACGCCGATCATGCCCACCTCGAGGATGAGGAAGGAGACCATGTACTCCTTCACCCGGTGCGTGATGGGCCCGAACGAGGCGAGGATGCTGATCCAGGTCAGCGTCGTGGTGAGGACGACCAGCACCATCGCCAGGCCGTCGACGCCGACCGCGTACGCGATGCCGAAGGCGGTGATCCAGGGCACGGCCTCGGTGAACTGGAAGGCGGCGCCCCCGGCGTCGAACCCGGCCAGCATCACCAGCGACACGACCCAGGCCGCCAGCGCGAACCCGAGCGCGACGGAGCGCGCGAGGTTCGGCCGCGAGGTGGGCATGAAGGCGACCACCAGCGCGCCCAGCGCCGGCAGGAACGTCACGAGGGTGACCAGCGGCAGGCCGTCGAGGCCGGTCATCGGGGCTGCCCCACGATCAGCAGGAACGAGCCGGCCATCACCAGCAGCCCGATCGCGATGCCCAGCGCGTAGTTCTGGACGCGGCCGGTCTGGATCAGGCGCAACCCACCGCCCGCGCCCCGCACGACGGTGCCCACGCCGTTGACGGTCCCGTCGACGATCGTGCGGTCGAACCACCACAGGACCGCCGCCACGCGTCCGCCGATCCGGATGAACAGCAGGTCGTTGATCTCGTCGAACCACCACTTGTTGAGCGACGCGCGGTACAGGAACCGGGTGGCGCCACTGGAGGCGACGACGCCGTCCACCGTCTTCTGGCGGCCGCGGCGGCCGAAGAAGCCGAACAGGACCCAGCCGACGACCAGCCCGACGCTGGCGACGGCGACGCTGGCGACGATCAGGATGCCGTCGATCCCGAACAGCTCGTATGCGTGCGGCTCGCCGTAGAGGTGGTGCTCCGACGCCGCGAACACCGGCTCCAGCCAGCCCTTGAGCAGCCCGGTGCCCTCGGGGTTGAGCGGCGGGCCACCCCACGTGAGGGCGAGGCCCAGCAGCGCCGCCGGGATGGCCAGCAGGATCAGCGGCAGCGTCACCACCC
>VEOW01000174.1 GCA_012026785.1 Chloroflexota bacterium
CGGGGCGTCGCAAAGATCTACATCGACGGTTCGCTGGCAGCCAAGGTCGACCTGTACGCGCCGACGACCACAACCCGCTTCGTGGCCTTCGCGAAGACGTGGTCCTCGGTCGGCTACCACAAGATCAAGGTTGTCGTCGTGGGGACGGCGGGGCACCCCCGAGTGGACCTGGACGCGTTCGAGGTCCTGCGCTAACCGTCCAGCCCCGACGCGCCGGCCCGGCGTGAGGCGCGCGCGACGCGCCGAGCCCGCCAGCACACGGCCAGGAACTCGCGCAGGTGCGCGAGCGGGCGGATGTGGCTGCGCTCGCCACCGTACCGGGTGGCGATCGGGACCCAGCCGATCGGCCAGCCCTCGCGCTGGCAGACCGCGATCATCTCGACCTCGAAGGCGAAGCCGGCCTCGCTGCTCTCGAGCATCTCGCGCATCAGCCGGCGGCCGACGAGCCGATAGCCGGACTGGTTGTCGGGCACGTAGCGGCCGAGCGCCATGGACAGCACGATCGTGCCCCGGCTGTTGGCGATCCGTCGGATGACCGGCATCCGCGAGAAGTTGCGGCGGCCGATGATGAGCTCGCTCGGCAGGCCCTCCACGGTGCGCCGGGCGTGGGCCGCAACGAAGGTTGGGATCTCGGCCGGATCGTGCTGGCCGTCCCCGTCGAGGGTGATCGCGGCTTCCACGCCAGCCCGCAGGGCCTCCGCGAAGCCAGTCCGGAGGGCCGCCCCCTTGCCCCGGTTGGGTCGCTGCTCGATGATCGTCGCCCCGGCCGCACGGGCCAGCTCCGCGGTGTCGTCCTCCGAGCCGTCGTCCACCACGAGGACCGGCAGGTGGCGCGCGGCACCACCGACGACCCAGCCGATCCGACGTTCCTCGTCATGCGCCGGCACGACGGCCATGAATCGGGCAGGGGAGCTCGTCATCGATGCATGCTAGCCACGGCTGTCACGGACCTGCGAGCCTCCGACCAGCCCGCGTTTCGCAGCGCGGCGGTCAGCAGGACCGACGCTCTGACCATGCACGTCGTCGGTGCCCGGTTCGACCGTGCCGAAGCCGCGTACGCCACGCTCGCGGAGTTGCGCGAGCGCCTCGGCGTGGGCGCCGACGACGGCGGGGTCCAGCGCCTCGGGAGCACCGACTATCGGTCGCGGACCAATCGGTATCTGCTGGCGGCCCCAATCGAGGACCACGAGGTGGCTGGGGCGCTGGCCGCCATTCGGGCCCGGGGTGGCGAGATCATCGAGCTGCGGTCGGAGGATGCCCTCGGGACGTACGTGGTCGGACCGCCGCCTCCGGAGGAGCGAGTTGAGCACCGCCTCGGCAATGGGCGCTCCACGCAGCGCCCACCTCGCCCACCCGGGCCGGCGCCCCCGGCCCGCCGATCTCCCCGAGCCGCGCGAGTGCGATCGCCGCGAGCGCCGCGGCGCAGTAGGTGACCGGCGCGAGGCTCGTGTAGCGATAGCGATCGAGGTCGACGTTGCCGGAGATGCCCGGCACGCTGCCGGTGCTGGAGTACTGCCAGAAGGTCCACGATCGGCCGCCCCAGTTCGAGGCCGGCACCGACGGGCTGGTCGTCTTCCAGTGAGCGACCCACAGCACCGCGTAGCCGTTGTTGGCGAACCAGGCCGTGTTGTCGAGGTTCTCGCGCCAGAACGATGGGCTGGTGTAGATCATGGCGCGCACGCCGAGCCGCTCGTAGACGCGGTTCAGCCAGGCCTTGGTCCAGTTGGTCAGGCCCTTCGGGCCCCGCCCGCCCGTCCGCTCCAGGTCGAGCGTCGGGATGAGCATGCCGCGCTGGTAGCCGGCGACCTTGACGAACCAGTCGGCCTCCTTGATGGGGTCGTTCTCGGGCCGCGCGAAGTGATAGGCGCCGAACGCGATGCCCTCGGCCAACGCGCCGGACTTGTTTCGGTCGTAGCTGGCGTCCTCGTAGCCGATACCCTCGCTGGCCTTGGCGATCACGAAACGCTTGCCGGCACCCCTGACCTTGGCCCAGTCGATGCGGCCCTGCCAGTTCGAGACGTCGATGCCCTCGATGTAGCCGTTCGACGACATCGACCGGAAGAGGCCCTTGGCGGCGTAGACCGCGCTCACGCCGTAGAGCGAGGACACGCTCTTGCCGTTGACGGCCACGATCTTGAGCCAGCTCGAACCCTTGACCGTCGTCCCGCAGTTGGCCTTCCAGGAGCCGCCGGTCACGGTCGCCGAGGCGGTCACGACGGTGTTCTTGGGGATGACGCTCTTGACCTTGGCCGACGTCGTCGCCGAGCGTCGCAGGTTCACCGCGCAGTTCGACAGGAAGTCGGTCAGCGTCACCGGCGCCTTGCGGAAGAGGGCCTTGGCCGCGTAGACCGCGCTGACCCCGTACAGCGAGGAGACGCTCTTGCCGTTGATCGCGACGATCTTGAGCCACGTGGAGCCCGACACCCAGCCGCCGCAGTCGGCGCTGTACGACCCGCCGGTCACGGTCGCCGAGGCGGTGACCTTCGTTCCTCTTGCGATCGTTGCCCGAACCGATGACCCGATCTTGGGACCGGAGCGCACGTTGACGGCGCAGTTGGCGAGGTAGTCGCTGGTCGCGGCGGCGACCGGCTGGGCCAGCGATGGCAGCACGGCGGTGACCAGTGCGATCGCCGTGACGAGCGGCAGCAGGGTTCGGCGGTGGCGCATGACGAACATCTCCCCCGGTGTCTGGGCGTGATCGGGAGCGGCGTTCGGGCACAACGCGGGTCGGGCCCGACTGGGCGGCCGATCGTCGCCGGGCGGCGACGGGAGCCTGGAGCGCGAGCGCTGCGACCGTGCGCTAAGGCCGCATCCTATGGAACCGCCCCAGACCTGTCTCTAGCCTTACAGTACTGCCCCAAACCGCCCACGCCGAAGCAGGAGCAGCAACACGGCCGCGGCGAGCGTGGCGAGCCCAGCGATCGTGGCCGCGGCGACGCCCGGAGCGACGCCACCCACGAGCCCACCGCCAGGCGGCGGCGGTGCGCTGGGGCTGGGTTCCGCGCTCGGCTCCAGGGGCGGCGACGGCGCTGCGCTGGGGCTCGGTGCCGGGGAGTGCGCCGTGGTCGGGCTGGGCCCGGGTGAGGCGGCCGGGGATTCGGACGGGCCCGGCGAGGGGCTTGGTTGTTCGGTCGGGGCGTAGGTCGGCAGCGGCTCGCCCGACGGTGGCGGCACGATCGCGGTCGTGTAGTTCGCCCACAGGTACTCGCGGACCGTCAGTCCGGAGTCGTGGACGGCCTTGGCGAGGTCGCGGCCGAGGTACCGGAAATGCCACGACTCGTATACGTAGCAGGTAACTGATCGCTTGCCCTTCGGGTAGCTCATGACAAAGCCGTACTTCCAGGCGTTGGCGGCCATCCACTGCCCGGCCTTCGTCTCCCCCCAGTCGCCCTCGAACGGGCTGCCGCCGGACTCGGAGCGGAAGTCGATTGCGACGCCCAGCTGGTGTTCGCTATGGCCGGGTCGGGCGGAGAACTTCAGGGCCTCGGCGCGGCCGTCCCGTGCGACGTAGCCCTGGAAGGTCTTCACCTGCTGCTCATAGCTCCGGTAGGCGCTCTGGACGCCGATACCGGCGCCCGCCTGGCGCGCAGCGTCGGCCATCGCCTTGAGGTCGTCGATCATGACCAGCCGGATCTTGCCGCTGCCCTCGATTCCGGCCTCCGAGACCGGGACCAGATCTGGCGGAACGTAGGTTCGCGGCACCATCAGGATGGTGTCGACGAGGGTGTGGTCCCACTGACGGTACGCGCGAGGGGAGGTGAGGATGTCGTCGTAGCGGCAGGCCGGCAGCGGGCCCATGGCGCGTGCTGCGGGGCCGGCCCCGTCCGGCGACGCGACCGACGCGAGGAGTGGGCCGCCGGCGAGCAGCAGGCAGGCGAGCGCGAGCGGGGCGATGGACAGTTGGAGGCCGCGACGTCGTCGCGCGGCCCCGCGGCCGCGGCGTCGCGAGGAAAGTGGCATGGGACCGGCAGCGTAGGGGGGACGGCCAGACCCTGCAACCGTACGTCTGACATGGCGGGCAGGTACCCATGACGAGCGACCGACGGACCGGCCTTGTCGGCTGTGCTAGAGTCGGGACCCTGATGAGCGCGTCCCAGATGTGTCAGACCTGCGCGTGTAGCCGGCGAGCGTCGGCTGCGAGTGCGCGCCGGTCCGCCTGAGGACCGCCAGCTCACCTCAGCCCGGCCTCGCAGGACCCCAAGCGTCCAGCGCGATGCGGTTTGCGACGATCATCTGATCGACTCTTGATGCGAGCCGCCTCGCGCCCCTCCCGGCCATCGAGGTAGCTCCCGTGTCCCCCAGCTCAACCCCTCGCCGCATCGCCCCACGCGGCCACCGCTTCGGCGGCGGCCTGTCCGCCGGCCTCCTGTTGCTTGCGGTCGTCGCCAACGCGCCGCTGGGCGTCCTCGCGATCGCCGTCGCGCTGGCCGCGAGCGCGTTCTTCGGCACGCAATACTCCGTCCTCAGCCGGCCGTGGCCGTTCGTCCGACAGGCCCTCCGACTTCCTCCGCCGGCCGAGCTCGAAGCGGAGTTCCCGCCGCGCTTCGCCCAGGCCCTCGGGACGATCGGTCTCGGGGCCGGGCTGCTGCTGCTTGCCGCCGGAGCATCGGTTGTCGGCTGGGCGTTCGTCCTGGCCGTGGCCGCGCTGCAGACCGTCCTCGCCGTCACCGGCTACTGCCTTGGCTGCCGCCTGTACTTCCTGCGCTGGTTCCTGCCGGCGCTGTTCGACCGCCTCGTCCGTCCAGGCGACGTCCGCGTCGCCATCGAAGGGAGAATCCGTTGACCGTTCCCGGCTTTGCCAACGATGTCCTCGTCAGCGCCGACTGGGCGCTGGAGCGCCTCGACGACCCGGCCGTCCGCTTCGTCGAGGTCGACGTCGACACGACCGCCTACCAGGATGGCCACGTTCCGGGCGCCGTCGGTTGGAACTGGACCAGCCAGCTCACCGACGGGATCCAGCGCGACGTCGCCGGCCGCGGCGAGTTCAGCCGGCTGCTGAGCCTTTCGGGGATCGGCCCGGACACGACGATCGTCCTGTACGGCGACAACAACAACTGGTTTGCAGCCTGGGCCTACTGGCAGCTGAAGCTGTACGGCCACCGCGACGTCCGCCTGCTCGATGGCGGCCGAAAGCTGTGGCTGGCTCGCGGCCTGCCCACCACGACGGAGGTGGCCTCGTACCCAGAGACCGGCTACGAGCTGCCCGAGCCCGACTTCAGCGCCCGGGCCTTCCGCGATGACGTCCTGCGCCACCTCGAGGCCGCCGACCGCGCGCTGGTCGACGTTCGATCCCCGGCCGAGTACAGCGGCGAGCTCCTGGCGCCGGCGGCGCTGCCCCAGGAGGGCGCCCAGCGTGCCGGCCACATCCCGGGCGCCGCGAACATCCCATGGGGCCAGGCCGTGCGTGACGACGGCACGTTCAAGTCGGCCGAGGAGCTCCGGGAGCTGTATGCATCCAAGGGCATCACGGAGGACAAGGACGTCATCGCCTACTGCCGCATCGGCGAGCGCTCCTCGCACACCTGGTTCGTCCTGCACGAGCTGCTCGGGTTCCGGCGGGTCCGGAACTACGACGGATCGTGGACCGAATGGGGCAGCCTCGTCGGCGTGCCGATCGAGCGAACGGTGGCGGCGCTGGTGGCCTGACCGACGACGCGAGTGCCCGCGCGACCTCCGCTGTCCTCGAACGCGACCGGATTCCACCTCAAGTCGACACCTCGGGCGCATTTCGACGGCCTGGCGGTGCCTGCCGACCTCGAGTTGAGGGACAGACGGCCTCCAGCCGCTCGCGCACGCTCAAAGATGTGCCGATCTGAACGAGGGCCGGGGGCGGTCACCCGCGCGTGCCAATCGAAATCACCCGGAGGCGTTGACTTCAAGCAGATTCCGGTCGAAGGAGGAGGCGGTCGAGCTGGGCCGGCCGGTTCACTCGCGACGAAGTCGAGCCGCGCGAGGCGCGGGGCCGCAGTCCCGCCTACTGCCGAGCCAGCGGCAGCGACGTTGACCGCGACAGGCGCCGCTGGGCATAGCGGTCGACCTCTGATTCGGAGACGTACCAGATCGAGCCCAGCTTCCGGCCCCGGATGGTGCCGGTCTCGATGCGCCCACGCAGGTCATTGGGGGTGACACCCAACCGGCGGGCCGCGTAGCGCAGCTTCACGAGTCCGGTGAGCTTGGTGAACGATGCGTCGTCGGCGGTCATCGGGCCGTAGCGGTCGTGGTCCACGAGTCGCCGCCACTCGGCCACCGCCTCGCCTGCCCGTGACATGGCGCCTCCAGCGGGTGGGCCGAGAACGATGGCGCGACGGAGCACCCGGCGGAGTTGCGGGCAGCGGCCCTCGGGTTACAGGAGCCTTGCACCGTTACCCGAGCGTTGCGGGCCGGGGTCGCCCCACTCGTGGCCGAGCCCGGTCTTCGAAAAGGTGCTCGTCGATGGGCCCGCCGCGCACTATCCTCCGCTGGAGGGCTGGGCGCTTCGCGTCCAGGTTGTTCGAGGGGGCGACGAATGGCCGGTTTCACACCGTTCACCGACAACTACACGGACCTGTCGGACGAGAGCGGCTACCAGTTCGAGTTCCGGTGTGACATCTGCGGCTCCGGCTACCGGAGCGAGTTCATCCGCTCGAACCTCGGCACCGCGAGCACGCTGCTGCGCGGCGCGAGCGGCCTCCTCGGCGGGGTTCTCGGCAGTGCCTCCAACGTCGCCGATCGGGCCAAGGACATCACCGATCGGGGCGCCCGGGACGAGGCGCTCAAGAAGGCGGCCAACGAGATCATGCCGCTCTTCACGCGCTGCCCACGCTGCAACCGCTGGGTCGACGAGACCTGCTGGAACGAGGCTCGCGGCCTGTGCATCAGCGACGCCCCGAAGTTGGCGACCGAGATGGAGGCGGAGCGGGCCCAGGTCGAGATCTCCCAGATGCGCGAGGCGATGCGCACCCAGACGGTCTTCTCGGGCGACACGACCGCTCGGACGACCGTCTGTACGAACTGCGGCAAGCCCGTCGGCTCGGAGCGCTTCTGCTCCAATTGCGGCCAGCCGACGGGCCAGGCGAAATGCACCGGCTGCGGCAACGACCTGCCGCCCGGCGCTCGGTTCTGCGGCAACTGCGGAACGGCGGTCGCCTGACCGACGGTCTCCTCGCCGCCCGCGCGGCGTCAGGC
The DNA here is from genome assembly GCA_012026785.1 of Chloroflexota bacterium. Lineage (GTDB taxonomy): Bacteria > Chloroflexota > Limnocylindria > Limnocylindrales > CSP1-4 > UBA5189. The sequence continues at coordinate 7,165 of VEOW01000174.1, forward strand.
AGGAGCGGCGAGGGTTCCGCACTCCCGACAGAATCGCGCACCCTCGGGGAGAGGTGAACCGCAGCCGCTGCACGACCGCGCCGCCACAGCCGGCGGTGCCGTTGCTGCGGGCGGCGTCGACGGGGTTGTCGGGGCTGCCCGCGGCGTCGCGTCGCCCGACGCTGCAGGGGTGAGGTTGGCGCCGCACTTCGGGCACGCGACCCAGCCCGCCTCGACGGTCGTCCGGCAGTTGGGACAGCGCGCTGGCGCGAACGGATCCTGTCGACCGCAGGCCGGGCAGGCGACGACGTCGCGCTCGATGAACGTTCCACAGCCGGGGCAGGGGTGCTTGTACGTCGGCATCTCGGGCTCCTCAGGTCGTCTCGTCGATCGCCGTTTCCTGGGCACCGCGCCCGGGCCACTCCGCCGCCTCGTCGCGGGCCGAGGCATGCCACCCGATCAGGTCGTCGAGTGCGCTCATCCACGACGTCTCGTCGCGATGGGTGATGCGCGCCACGAACCGGGATCGAGCCGCGGCGAGGCTGGGCAGGGCCGCGAGCGCCAGCCGGTACCGGAGGTGCTCCGGCTTGGCGAGCTGGGCTGCCGGGAGCGCCATCGGCTCGCGCAGGTAGCGAGCGTCGATGAGCGCCTCCGAGACGTCCCGAACGGCGGCCCGCAGGGCCTCGGGTCGCGCACCTTCCGGGTCGAACGACGCCCGCGGTTCGACGCGGAAGAGATAGGTGGCGTGGGCGCCCTCGCTGACGAGCTCGAGGGCCAAGAGGTTGCCGGGCAGGCCGACGAGGAACCACGCCCTGGCGGGATCAGGCGCGCCCGGTGCCTCGGGAGCGGTCGCGAACCAGCGCTTCGCCGCCGCCCCGCCGGCACGGGAGAGCAGCGCACGGTACGAGGCGGCGAAGGTCGGCTCCGCGAGCGCCGCGCGTTCGAGGAGTGGCCAGGCCTCCCCGAGCTCCCCGGGATCGGCCGGGATGCCCTCGCGAAGGACCGCTTCGGCTTGCCGTCGAGCAGAGAACGAGGCGTCGGGAATCAACGACGCGATGCTCGCCGCCTGGTCGGCGGCCGCCGCATCGCGAAGGTCGGTCCAGTGGGCGGCGTGGGCGGTGGTCGACTGGCCAAGCCCCCGAAGCTCCACGGTCTCGACATCGCCGGCCAGGGGGCCGGCCGGCCCCCGGACGCGAAGTCGGCCGCCGACGGGGTCGGCCTCGACCGAGCCGATGTCGGCCCGCCTGATTCGAAGGCGAGGTCGACGCTCGTCGAGCGGCGCCAGGGCCACCCCGCGCCGGTGATAGCGCAGCTGCGCGACGCCCGCCAGGGGGCCGTCAGTGACCTCCACCAGCTCGATCGGCTCGTCGTGATCGAGCTCCACGAGACCGTCGCCGAGCCACTGCCGCATGCGACCGTCACGGAGGCCCCGAGCGACGGCCGCGAGACCCGGCCCGAAGCGCTCGAGCAGCCAGCGTTCAGCCGTTGTACCGGTGCCCAATTCGATCAGGATCGTCCCGGCATCGAGCACCAGGGTGGTGACGTCGCGGTAGGCGGCGCCCCATGCCGGGCCGCCGGCGGTCATGACCCGAAACCCATCGGCCTCGAGCGACACCGACGCCGCGGCGGACGCGGCGCCCGGAGCCCGGATCTCCCCGCGGTAGGTTGTGGACTCAGCCAAGGTCATCCCCCGTGCGGCCACCGTCCCGCCGCCCTCGCTCGGCGCATCCTACCTCCGGCGCTGACCCGTCGTTCAGGCTCTCGGTGGATCAGGCCAGCTCCACGGGCTCCCCGGTCGAAGCCGATTGGTAGCAGGCCAACATCAGCTCGAGCGCCCGCAGGCCGTCCTCGCCGCTGATCGGTGGCGGCCGGTCGAAGCGGACGCTGTCGATGAACGCGTCGAGGCTCCACGCGGCGTCGGTCCGGGCCGCGGCCAGTCGCTCGGAGCGGGACATGTCGGCGACCCGGATCTCCTGGTAGGGGTGGTCGACGCGCGCCGCCCCGAGCGTCCCGACGACCTCGAACCGGGCGTCGAGGAACGACGGGTAGCCGTCGGGGTTGGCCCACCCGGCGGTCAGCGTCGAAACCGCCCCGCCGACCCACTCGATCGTCGCCGTCCCGATGCTATCGACCGAGAGCTCCGGCCGGGCTCCGCGGTGGATGCGGGCATAGACCCGACGCGCCCCGGTTCCGATGAGCCAGCGCAGCGCGTCCATGGCGTGCATCCCGATGTCGCCGAAGCCGCCGAATCCGGCCTCGGCGGGATCAGTCAGCCAGGACGCATCGATTCCCGGGATGGTCAGCGGGACCTTGCCGACCTTGACGACGTGGACGAGGCGGATCTCGCCGAGCTCGCCACGCTCGATCCGCTCCCTGACCAGCCGTGGCCCGACCTGGCCGCGCGGGTTGAATGGCACCATCAGCCGAACGCCGGATCGCGCGGCCTCCTCGACGATCGCCTGGCCGTCCTCGGCCGTCAGGGCGATCGGCTTGTCGACGAGCAGGTGGACACCGGCCGGCGCGAGGCGGCGGACGACCGCGAGGTGGCGCCCGGGCCGCACCGCGAGGTACGCCGCATCGACATCGGTCGCCGGCTCGGCCAGGAGCGGCACGGACAGCCGCTCGGCCATCGTCGTCGCTGCGGCCCGGTTGGCGCCGTCCTCGGCGATCCAGGCCAGCTCGACCCGCGGATCGGCGGCCAGCATCGGCGCGAAGCGCAGGACATGGGGGTGGTCGAAGCCAGCGATCCCGAGCCGAACCCGGGCATTCACGGTCGAACGGCCTCGGGCTGACCGCTGGCGGCCGAGCGCTCGGCTGCCTCGATCATCGCGATCGCGGCGAGTGCGTCGTCGACCGAGATGGCGAAGGGCGCACCCGTCTCGACCGCCGTCGCGAAATGC
>VEOW01000210.1 GCA_012026785.1 Chloroflexota bacterium
AGGGTCGCGAGAGGTCGGGCCGGTCGTCCCGTAGCGCCCACCGAGGAGGTTGGCGCACAGGACGCCGGCCCCGCGCGTATCGAGGGCCAGGCCTGGCCCGATCAGCGGCGCCCACCAGTCCCCGGCCGCGTCCGCGGAGCCGGTGAGCGCGTGGACGACGAGGACCTGCGGCGCGGGTGGCGCCGGGCCGTCGTGGCGATAGGCGACGACGAGCTCGGGCAGGACGGTCCCTGACTCGAGCCGGAACGGCCCCAGCCCGGCGAGCTCGATGCCCCCTGTCCCGAGCGGCAGCGACGCGACCTCGATCGGGCGCGCATCCGCGGTGGAGCCCATCAGGCGGCACCGGTGCCGGCGAGCGGGCGCTCCGGCTCCGCCGTCACGGCCGCCCGGAGACCGGCCTCGAGGTCGGCGATGAGATCGTCAGGATGCTCGAGCCCGACCGACAGCCGGACGAGGTCGGGCGTCACGCCCGAGGCGAGCTGATCCTCCGCGGACAGCTGCTGGTGGGTCGTGCTCGCCGGATGGATGATGAGCGACTTCGCGTCGCCGACGTTGGCGAGGAGGCTGAAGAGCTTGACCGCGTCGATGAGCCGGCGGCCGGCCTCCGCGCCGCCCCGGACGCCGAACGTGACGATCCCGCCGAAGCCGCCGGTGAGGTACCGCCTCGCAAGGGCGTGGGACGGGTGCGACGGGAGGCCCGGGTAGCTCACCCAGGTCACCTCGGGTCGAGCCTCGAGCCAGCGGGCGATCGCGAGGGCGTTCTCCGAGTGGCGAGCGATCCGGAGCGGCAGCGTCTCGAGGCCCTGGAGGAAGAGGAACGAGTTGAACGGCGAGAGCGCCGGCCCAAGGTCGCGGAGAAGCTGGACCCGGAGCTTGATGATGAAGGCGAGCCGACCGAACGCGCCGACGTACCGGACGCCGTGGTAGCTGGGGTCGGGCGCGACGAATTCAGCGAATCGGCCCGAGCCCGCCCAATCGAAGTTGCCGCCGTCGACGACAACGCCGCCGATCGCGGTGCCGTGGCCGCCGATCCACTTCGTCGCCGAATGGATGACGATGTCCGCCCCGTGCTCGATCGGTCGCGCGAGCAACGGGGCAAACGTGTTGTCGACGACGAGCGGGACGCCCGCGGCGTGGGCAACGTCGGCGATCGCGGCGAGGTCGTGGACGTCGAGGCGCGGGTTGCCGATCGTCTCGAGATAGACCGCCTTCGTCCGCTCGTCGATGGCCTCGGCGAAGGCCTCGGGCCTCGTCCCGTCGACGAAGCGCGTCGTGATGCCGAGCTTGGGCAGGGTGAAGGCGAAGAGGTTGTACGTCCCACCATAGAGGCTGGCGGACGAGACGAGGTTGTCGCCCGATCGGGCGAGGTTGAGGATGGTCAGTGTCTCGGCCGCCTGGCCGGACGCGAGCCCGAGCGCCCCGACCCCGCCCTCGAGGGCGGCGACCCGCTCCTCGAAGACGCCGGTCGTGGGATTCATGATCCGGGTATAGATGTTGCCGAACTCCTCCAGCGCGAAGAGGCGGGCGGCGTGGTCGGCGCCGTTGAAGACGTATGAGGTCGTGGCGTAGATCGGGACGGCCCGGGCGTTCGTCGCCGGGTCGGGGGCCTGGCCGGCGTGGAGGGCGAGCGTCTCAGCGTGCAACGTCGCCGGGTCGAGGGTGGTCATCGTCGAACGGTCCTTTCTGATCCAGTCGATGCCTTGGGGTCACGTCGACGCGTGTCGAGGCGCCCGCCTGTGGGCGGCGGTTGAGGCTCGACCGACGCCGTCTGGCGGAGAGGGTCGAGGACCGGCCCTCGGCGCTGATGTGTCGTTCGTGGCGAACCATCTCGGCCTTGCCGGCGCTGGCCCGTCGAGGGTCACGGTGCAGCAGATCGCGCGGAAGGTCGGCCGCGTGGCTGGAATGCCGTTTGCGGGGTGCCGGGAGAGGAACGGATGTCATGGGGCGGTGGTCTCCGGGACGCCCGAGGGTGAAGGTGTCGATCCCGAGAGCCTGGGGAGGGCTGGTTGGGGGTTGGCGGTCACCCGTCGCGTGGCTCGGAGGACAAACGAAAAGCCGCGGCTCCTGCGTTCAGGATCCGCGGCCCCGGGACCTCGTCTGTGGTCCCGCGCTCCTACTGCTCGTCGACTGCGCGGGACCTCCAGACCCCATCCTCCGCACGGCGGGGCCGCCAGCGCATACACATCGACCGGAAGTGCAGTGACATCGTGGCAGGCATCATGCACCGGACGAGGCCGCGGGCGCAACCATTCCCGTTGTCCGCGTCGCTCTGAGTCCCGGCATGAGGGTCGGATCAGACGCTCGCGCCAGCCGAGCCCCCTAAGTCTCGGAGACGCGCTCGCCGTAGGTCCCCGGCGTCAGGAAGCACGCTGCAGAGCGCCTGAAACGCAGGTCGCCCCGACATCTTGGCGGTCCATGCAGCCGCTCGAGGCGGCGACTCGATCGCGCCAGCGTCCTTGTCGTGACCGTAACGAGTGCTCAATTCCGTCGCCCATGAACGGCGCTCCGAGCCCTCTCGTCGAAGCGGCCGCTATCCGCCTACCGGGGAGGCTGTCGCGGAAGAGCGGACGAGAGGTGCGGGTGAGCGTTCCGGCAGCGGGTCGGACCACCGGGCTGTCAGTCGGGGCGCTGGGATGCACCACAATCGAGGTGCTGCGGGCGGCGAATCCGGGGTAGCGGTGGCATGGGACCCTGCCGGTGTCGGCTGCGCCAGAGCTTGAGCAGGTTGTGGGTCGTGCAGGGACGCCGTTAACCGATTGTCCGTAGGCGGCGGCTCCGCGGGCCGGAGCTGGCCGTGTACTGAATCGGCTCGGCGCTTCCGCGAACGAGATTCCCCTTCCCCATCCCCAGCGCTCTCGCGAATGGCTGAAGGTCGCGCTGGTCGAGTGCGCCATATGCCACCAAGTCGTCGAGCGGACATCACCGATTCAACAACACTGCAGCGAGTGTCGGCGCGCGATCAAGGGTGCGCGAAGCCGCGAGGCTGTGAGACGCTCGCGGAGGGCGAGGCGTGAATGACAGCCCCAACGCCCGACCTGGGCCCGCTCGGGGGCGCCTGCCGCCATCACGGATCGATTGGGCGCCCACAGATCAGGAGCAGCGCGAAGGCGGCCGCGCGGATCCGCGCATGAGGGGCGGCGGAGGGCATCGGTCAGTCGACTACCCTCCCGCCGGCAGCAGGTCGCGATGTTCATTGGGATCGACTGCCGGTGACGGGCTCGAGCCAGGCTTGGTGGACCGATCCGGCGATTGGCGCACAGACCCCCATGTTCCGAGCGCTCGCAAGGTTGGGCAAGACGGACCATGCCGGGCGCCAGCGCTCAGGTGGCCGCGGTGAGCGCCAAGTGCTGGCCACGCGATCGCGCGATTTGCGAGTAGAAGCGGGCGCTGGCCTTCGGGATGCGCCGCTGCGTGCCGAAGTCGACGAACACGAGGCCGAACCGGAGCGAGTAACCGAGGGCCCATTCGAAGTTGTCCAGTAGCGACCAGGCGAAGTAGCCGCGAACGTCGGCGCCGGCGGCGATCGCCTCCTCGACCGCCCCTAGGTAGCCGCGGAAGTACTCGACGCGCTCGAGATCGTCGACGCCGCCCTCCGGATCGACGTAATCGGCAAACCCGGCCCCATTCTCGGTGACGTAGATGACCGGCGCCCCGTAGTCGCGGTGGACCCGGACGAGGACGTCACGGAAGGCGTCCGGCCGGATCGCGCAGCCACCGGCGGTGAGCGGCGGCGGGACCGGCAGCTTTCGGGCCTCGTGGATCGGCTCGCTCGAGTCGTGCGCGACGACATGGCGTTCGTAGAAGTTGATGCCCAGGAAGTCGGTCGGCACCGCGATCGTCGCGAGGTCGCCGGAGCGGAGCGGCGCGAGGTCGGCCCGCTGGCCATACCAGGCCAGCATGTCGTCCGGATAGTGGGCGTTCCGGAGCGGCTCGAGGAACCAGCGGTTCTCGTGGCCGTCGACCCGCGCGGCCGCCGCGACATTCGCGGGCCGGTCGCTCGCGGCATGCACGTCCGAGAGGTTGACGACGGCCCCGATACTCCGGGCCCCGGCGGCCCGCAGGGCCGGCACCGCAAGCCCATGGCCGAGCAGCAGGTGGTGAGCGGCGGCGAGCGACGCCGACAGGTCCCTTATCCCTGGAGCGTGGCGGCCCTCGAGGTAGCCGACGAATGCCGAGCACCACGGCTCGTTGACGGTGACCCAGTGGGCGACGCGGTCGGCCAGGCGCCGCCCCACGACATCGGCGTACGAAGCGAAGGCGCTGGCCGTGTCCCTGGCCGGCCAGCCGCCGGCGTCCTCGAGGACCTGGGGCAGGTCCCAGTGGTAGAGGGTCGCCATGGGCGTGATCCCGCGCGCCAGTAGGCCATCGACGACCCGCTCGTAGAAGTCGAGGCCCCTGGGGTTGACGGTGCGACCGTCGGGCAAGACCCGCGGCCAGGCGATCGAGAAGCGGTAGGCGTCGAGACCGAGCTCGCGAACCAGATCAAGGTCGGCCTCGAGCCGGTGGTAGTGGTCGCAGGCGATGTTGGCGGTGTCGCCGTGGAGGACCTTGCCCGGCGTCCGGCAGAAGCGGTCCCAGATCGAAGCGCCGCGGCCGTCCTCGGCCGTCGCGCCCTCGATCTGGAAGGCCGCGGTCGCGGCCCCGAATACGAAGTCGGTCGGGAAGGTCACGGGTGGGTCCTTTCGCTGGGTTCGTGCCGTCAATAGCCGAGGCGCATGCCCCGGATGAGATAGCGCTGGAGCAGGGTCGCGAGGGCGAGGGTCGGCAGCATCAGGTAGACGCCGCCGGCCATGAGCGAGCCCCAATAGACCTTGTAGCCGGTCTGCATCGCCAGCAGGCCCGACGTCAGCGGCTGGGCATCGACCGTCGTCGAGAACGACATCGGGAACAGCAGGTCCGTCCAGCCGGCGATGAAGCTCAGCAGGATGACCGTCAGCAGGCCGGGCGCGGCAAGGGGGATCGTGATTCGCCAGAAGACTCCGACCGGCCCCAGGCCGTCGACGATCGCCGCCTCCTCGACGTCGCGGTCGATGGCGTCGAAGAACGGCTTGAGGACCCAGACCACGAACGGCAGGTTCAGGACCGTGATCCCGACGACGATGCTGATGACCGAGTTGAGGAGGCCGAGGCGCTCCATGATCAGGTAGAGCGGCACGACCAGGGCGGCCGGGGTGACCATCCTGGTGAGCAGGAAGACCGCCAGGACGAGCCGGTCGCCCCGGAACGGGTGGCGCGACAGGCCGTAGGCAGCCAGTCCGCCGAGCCCGACCGAAAGGGCGATCACGCCGCCGGCGACGAGGACGGAGTTGAGCGTCAGCTGGACAAATGAGAACTGCTCGAACAGCGCCCCGTAGTTGGCCAGCGTCGCGGCGTCGGGGATGAAGGCCGGCCGGCCGCCGACGATCTCGGCCTCCGGCTTGAGCGAGCTGGCCAGCATCCAAACGATCGGGACAAGCATCGCGAGGCTGGCGACTCCCAGCACAAGAATCGTCCCGAAGCCGCCACGGCGAAGCCGACGGCGCGTGAGAGGAGCGGCCGGACTCGCGGCTGGTCGACCCGTCATCACGCCGCCGCCCTCCGCCGCCTGACGAGCAGCGGCCCGCCGAAGACGAGCGAGATCGCGAGCGCGACGACCGCAAGCGCGGCGGCCTGGCCGAAGTTGAGCTGCTCGAAGGCGACCTTCCAGATGAGCAGCGGGAATACTTGGGTGTCGTAGCCCGGGCCGCCGCCGGTCGTGGCGACGACGGTGTCGAAGATCTTCGTAAACGCATCGACCGCGCGGAAGGCGACGGTGACAGCAACGACCGGGGCAATCGAGGGCAGGGTGATGAACCGGAACTGCTGCCAACGGCCGGCGCCATCGATGCGGGCGGCTTCGTACTGGGTCGGCTCGACCGACATGATGGCCGCGAAGAGCAGGAACAGGACGAAGGGGACCATCTTCCAGGCGTCGGTCACGATGACCGCGAGCAGGGCGTGGTCGGTGAACCACGCGACGTCGATCCCGAGGGCCGCGTCGACCGGGCCGAACTGAGGGTGGAGGAGGAGCTTCCAGGCGATCGCCGCGACGACCGCCGGCGCGGCGAAGGGCAGGATGAAGACGCCGCTGAAGAGGCGCCCGAGGAACCGCCCGAGACGGCCGGTCTGCTCGACGACGA
>VEOW01000113.1 GCA_012026785.1 Chloroflexota bacterium
CCCATACGTCCTCGGCACGGCCTCGGGGGCTGCCCTCGGCGCGGCGATCGCGGTGCTCATCCCCGTCCGGGCGCTGGTGCTCGAGTTCGGGCTCATCCACGGGCTCGCGTTCCTGGGGGCGCTGGGGGCCGTGGTCCTGGTCTACCGCCTCTCCCGCGTGGGTGGGCACGGCCAGATGACGAGCCTGCTCCTGACCGGCTATGCCGTGGCCTCGCTCCTCGCCGCCGGTCTCGCCATGGCGATGTACCTGTCCGGGGCGGGTCTGCGCCAGATCTTCACCTACCTCCTGGGAGGCTTCGATGCGGCGACCTGGGGCCGCCTGGCGGCAGCCGTGCCGCTCGTCCTGGCGGCCTCGCTGCTGATCGCGCTTCGAGCGCGATCGCTCAACGGCCTGCTGCTCGGCGAGGAGGCGGCGACCCACCTGGGAGTCGACGTCCGGAAGGAGCGAGCGATCCTCCTCGGACTGGCGTCGCTGGCGACCGCCGCGGCCGTGACGGTCTCCGGCCTGATCGGCTTCGTCGGGCTCGTCGCGCCGCACGTCGTGCGCCTCGTCGTCGGCCCCAATGCCCGGCTCGTCCTACCCCTGGCCGCGATCTTCGGGGCCATCCTGATGACCGGCGCCGACCTCGCCGCGCGCCTGGTTGGCGAGATCCCCGTCGGTGTTGTCACGGCGGTCGTGGGGGCACCGTTCTTCCTCGTCCTGCTGCGCCGGGCTCGAACCGGCTACGAGCTATGACGGGCTTCGAGCGTTCGAACGTCATCGGGTTCGAACGCGTCACCGTCGCCTACCGCGGCCGGCCGGTCCTCCGCGAGGTGGACCTGGCGATCGCGCCGGGGGAGCGGGTGGCCCTCGTCGGGCCCAATGGGGCTGGCAAGTCGACGCTGCTCCGCGCGGTGGCCGGACTGGTCGACCCGGTCGAAGGCAACGTCCGGCTCGGGGGCGCGAATCTCCGCTCCCTCGACCGGCCATCGATCGCGCGGCGCCTGGCCGTCGTGCCGCAGCTGCCGACGCTGCCGTTCGCGACGACGGTCGAGGAGGTCGTCGCCCTCGGTCGGCTGCCCCACGAGCACCCGGTTCGGGGGCTCCGACCCGCCGATCGGGCGGCCGTCGCGGCGGCCATCGAACGCGTCGGCGTCGGCCATCTCCTCGGTCGCGACGCCCGCGAGCTGAGCCTCGGTGAGCGGCAGCTCGTGCTGCTGGCCATGGCCGTCGCCCAGGCCGCGCCGCTGCTGATGCTCGACGAGCCGACGGTCCACCTCGACCTGCGCCACCAGGTCGAGGTCATGGAACTGCTGGTTGACCTCAACCAGCGCGACGGGGTGACAGTCGTCGCGGTCCTCCACGACCTGCGCCTTGCGGCGCACTTCTTCCCGCGGGTGCTCGTGCTCGATGGTGGCCGCCTCGTGGCCGCCGGCCCCCCGTCCGCGGCCCTGTCGGCCGATCGGATTCGCGACACGTTCGGCGTCGACCCAGCGCACGTCGGCGATCTGGGGACGGCCCCCGCCGCTCTTCCCGCCTGAGGGAGGGCGGAGCAGGCGAGGGATCAGGCGAGGGCCGCCTCGGCGAGGCGAGCCACGATCTCGACGTGGCGGCCGAAGTCGAGTTCGGGGCGGGGCATCGTGGCCGTCGGCCCGAAGCCGACCACGCGGTTCGTCGAGGCGAGGATCCGAAGCGCCGCGATCGCCGTGTCGACGGACAGCCCGCCCGGCTCGGGCATCGCGACCGCCATGCCCTCCGACGCATCGATCGCGTCGAGGTCGAAGGCGACGTAGAGGCCGTCGGTTCGAGCGCCGACCGTTCGCGCCCAACCGTCGAGCGCGGCCAGCCCGGCCTCGCCGGCGAGCATCCCCGCGCCGAAGTGGGCGACGGGCGACGCGGCGAGATTCCGCGACTCCTGCTCGTCGAGGACCTGCCCGCCGAGGAGCGCGGCGTCCTCCTCGCGGACGGTCGGCCCGTCGCACGCCGCCACGAGCCCCGCGTCGCCGCGGCCGCAGAGCATCGCGAAGGGCATGCCCCAGACGTTGCCCGAGGGCGTCGTCTCGGGCGTGTTGAAGTCGCCGTGGGCATCGAACCAGGCAATGGCGAATCGCGCGCCGGGGCTCAGCCGCTTCAGCCCCGCCATCGCCGCGGCATGGCTCGTGCAGTCGCCGCCATGGAGCAGGAGACGGGGTGGCGCGCCGTCACCACCCCCCGCGCGCAACGCGCCCTCCACGTGGCTCGCCAGCGCGGGCAGGTAATCGATGATCCGCTGGCGGTTCTTCATCCGGGGGTCGTCATCCGGCGCCCAGCCCCGCTCGATCGGCGCGTCGCCGCGATTGGCGAAGGTCTCGTTCGTCAGGCCCGGCATCGAGCGAAGGCGTTCGAGCAGGCCAGCATCTCGAAGCGCGGCCGGGCCACGATCCATGCCGTCGAAGTGCCCGCCGAGCGCGGTCGGCGAGCCAACGACGACGATCGTCGGGCGAGAAGACGCCGGGGCCGGCTCGGGGGCTGGTTCGACCGCGGCCGGTTCGGGCTCCGGTTCCGGTTCAGGGTCCGCCACGGGCTCGGGTCCCGCCACCGGCTCGGATGCCGGCACGGGCTCGGGTGCCGGCGCGGCCCGGGGTTCCGTCTCGGGCGCGCGCGCCATCTCGACCTCCGGTTCGAACGTCCCCTCCTCGGCGGCGCCACCCGCTCGCCGGATCGTGGCCAGCCAGGCGTGCGGCGCGTCATCGCCGAACTCCGGTCGAACGTCGAACAGGTCGGGTTCGATGGCTTCGACCGTCCAGCCGTCGGCGAACGCCGACCGGATCTCCTCCTGGGTGACCCGCCGCGGCCCATGGATCCCGGGGGTGTGCTCGGAGAAGCACAGCAGGTAGACCCGCCCGCCTGGCTCGAGCACGGCGGCGAGCGATTGCGCGTACGCCCCCCGGCTCCCGTCCTCGAGGGTGTGGAACATGCCCGAGTCGATGACCGACCCGAACCGCCGCCCGAGTCGCTCGAGGGCCAGGGCGTCGCCGACGACGAGCTGCGGGTCGAGCCCGCGAATCCTGGCCTTGGCCCGTGCCCGCTCGATCGCCGCCGAGGAGATGTCAACCCCGACGACCTCGAACCCCCGCTCGGCCAGCATCAGCGTGTGCTCGCCGGTACCGCATCCCGAGTCGAGGACCGGTTCGATGAGCTCGCCGGCGTCGGCCAGCCGTCGAAACGCGGGCTGCGGCCGCCCGATATCCCACGGCGGCGAGCCCTTCTCGTAGGCCTCGTCCCAGCGCGCGCCCAGCCCCTCGTCCCCCGACATGCGAGGCATCGTAGGGCCCCGCGCCCCGCGAGTCACGTTTGGCGCATCATCCGGTGGTGCGCATCGCCGACTTCGCGCTCGAGCGGTACTTCGCCCGCTGGGAGTTCGCGGTCGAGCACGTCGCCTGCGCCAGCGACGTCGAGGGCTGGTCGATGGCCGAGCTCCTCGAGCTGGCGGACGACGAGACGCGGGCGATGTGGTCGGACCTCCGGCTGGGCTACACCGAATCGACGGGGCACCCGCTGCTGCGGCGCGAGATCGCGTCGCTGTACGAGTCGCTCGAAGCGGACGACGTCCTCGTCTTCGCGGGCGCCGAGGAGGCGATCTTCTGCCTGTTCATGACCCAGGTCCGGGAGGGCGACCACGTCACCGTCACCTGGCCGGGCTACCAGTCGCTGTACGAGGTCGCGCGTTCGGCCGGGGCGCGGGTCTCGCTCCACGCCCTGCGCGAAGACGACGGCTGGTCCCTCGATGTCGATCGGCTGATCGCGTCGTTCCGGCCCGAGACGCGGTTCGTCGTCGTCAACGCCCCACACCAGCCAACGGGGATGCTGCCGACGGTCGGGGAGTGGCGGCGTCTCGCCGCCGCCTGCACCGACGCCGGCGTGCGGCTCGTCGCCGACGAGGTCTACCGCTTCCTCGAGCACGACGGCGCCGAGACCCTGCCGGCCGGTGCCGATCTCGACGAGCGAAACATCTCGATCGGCGTCATGTCGAAGTCGTTCGCGATGGCCGGCCTTCGAATCGGCTGGCTGGCGACCCGCGACCGCTCCGTGCTCGATGCCTGCGCCCGGCTGAAGGACTACACGACGATCTGCTCGGCGGCACCCTCGGAGGTCCTGGCGCTGATCGGCCTGCGCGCGAGGGAGCGGGTGCTGGCGCGCTCCCGCGACATCGTCTCCGCCAACCTCGCCCTGCTCGACGCCTGGTTCGAACGTCGTTCGAACGCCTTCAGCTGGGTTCGACCGCGGGGTGGTTCGACCGCCTTCCCGCGGCTGGTCTCTTCGGGGCCCGCCGGTGGCTCCGCCGCCCGCTTCTGCGCCCGGTTGGTCGAATCGACCGGGGTGCTGCTGATGCCGTCCTCGACCTTCGGCTTCGGTGACGCCCACGTTCGAATGGGACTCGGCCGGACCGACCTGCCGGCTGCGCTTGGCAAGTTGGAGGAGGTCCTCGATGGATGACATGAACCGGGACGGCAAGGTCGCAGTCCTGCGCGACATCGCCCAGGGTTTCGACACCCACGATCTCGATCGGATCATGCGCCACTTCGCCGCCGACGCGGGCTTCGAATCGCCCCGGGGGCGCGACCCGTGGGGCACCCGGTTCGAGGGCATCGATGCCGTCCGGGAGGGGTTCGCGGCCCGCTTCACCGGCATCCCCGACGTCCGCTACGGGGACGACGACCATTTTGTCGACGGCGCCCGGGGCGCGTCCGAATGGACCCTGTCGGGCACGACCACCGACGGCCAGCGAATCGAGATCCGCGGCTGCGACCTGTGGACCTTCCGCGATGGCCAGATCGTCAAGAAGGACAGCTACTGGAAGATCCGCACCGACTGACGCCGCCGCGCAGCGGCGCTCACGGCCTCATCTCCCATCAAATGCTCGTCTGACGAACCTCGAACGGTCGAATCTGCGCTCCTTCCCTCAATCGTCCGCCTGGCGAGCAGGTGAGAGAAGGCGTGGCCGGATTGGCCGGACGAAGTCCGCGTGGCGGGCATTTGGGGGAAGCTGGCGCCGTGGCAAGGGGCGGCCCGAGGCGCAGGACGAATGCACGTGGGAGTGCCACCCAACCGCGCTGAGCTTCTACGGGTATACAGGATGTGACCGTGGGCGTTCGTGAGCTGGTCGGAACCCTGCTACCGGCGCGGCGGGCCTCGCTCGACGCCGAGGCCTTCGCCGAAGCCGTCCGGCCGCCCGTTCCCCGGCTGCGCCGGCTCGCGTCCCGCCTGGGGCCGCCGGGCGGCCAAGACGACGTCGTCCAGGAAGCATTGGTCCGTGCGTGGCGGCATCGGGCCAGCTTCGCCGCTGGGCGCGGCACCTTCATCGCCTGGCTGCTGTCGATCGTCGCCAACGAGGCCCATCGGGCCACTTCCCGGCAGCGCCATCCCGTGACGGTCGCCCCCGCTCGATCGCCGGCATCGCTCGATGATCGTCTCGACATCGCCGCCGCGATCGAGCGTCTGACGCCGCGCCAGAGGCTGGCGGTCGATTGCTTCTACTTCGCCGACCTCTCGATCGCCGAGACGGCGGTGGTCATGGACTGCAGCGAGGGGACGGTGAAGTCGACCCTCGCCGATGCACGAGCCCAGCTCCGCCGGCGGCTCGAAGGACAAGGGCAGTGACGAACGACCGTGACATCGACCAGCTCCTGCGGGAGGAAGGCGCTCGGTGGCGAGCGGGCCAACCGACCATCCCGGACCTCGACCTGCCCTCGTTCGACAACGGCCCGAGCGCGAAGCGCAGACGCGGTGCCATCCTCGGCCTGGGTTCGGTGGGCGTGCTGACGGTCGCCCTGGCGCTCATGCTCGGGTTCAAGTGGTCGCCGGCGCTCGATCCTGCGAGCAGTGAGCCACCTGACTCGCAGGCTCCCGGGAGTACGGGGTCAGTCGCGACACCGGCACCAACCCCTCTGAATCTGTCGATCGTCCGCGCCGGTCAGGCCGTGGCGGCAGCCGGCACTCTCGGTGAATACAAGGGCAACGCCTACCTCTGCCCCACCCGACTCCTCGGGATCGAAGGGGGCCTCGGTTGCCTGAGCGCAGACCTCGTCCTCGTCCGCAACGCACAGTCATGGCGTGGCGACGTCCGAATCGAAGGCGTCTGGACTGGCGATGCCATCGAAGCCATCACGATCACGCCCGAGGAGCGCTCGAATGGTCCTTCCTGGCCGCCGATCCCGTGCGATCCTCCCGCGGGCGGGTGGCCTGGCCTTCCGACGGCCGATGACGACGACTCGGCCGGCCTCGCGCTCCAGAGTGAGATTGACAGCCGCCCGTCGCGCTACCTCGGGCTCTGGCCGGCCGCGGCCGTCGACGACGCAGGAAAGGTCATGAACCGCGCGGTGGTGGTCGGCACGGTCGATGACGTCGAAGCCGTCACTGCCGAGCTCACAGCCATCTATCCCTTCAACCTGTGCGTCGTCCACTCCCAGTTCAGTGCTGCGGACCTGCAGCCAGTCGCGGACGAGTTGGAGGCAATGGACTACCCGTGGCACGTTGACCTCGAACCTCGGACGGGACGCGTCGAGGTCTGGACGACCGCGCTCTCCCCGGAGATGGCGGACGCGCTCGTGCCCTACGCGGACGCGGTCGAGCTGCATACGACGCTCCGGCGTTCCGCAGACCCAGAGACGGTCCGCCTGGCGATCGTCCGGGCGGTGAACGTCGACACGGACAACTTCGGCGGCATTTACTTAGAACGGGATGGCACCTTGGTGATCCAGTACGTCGGCGCGAACGCCAATCGGGCCGCCATCGACCCGCTGCTCATCCCGGGCATCGAGGTTCGCTGGGAACGAGTCGAGCACAGCCGCAGCGAACTCAATCGGATTCTCGGCGCGATCAGGCACCTCTGGGACGCAGGCGCGCTCAAGGGGGTCGTCGCGATTGGCATCGACACGATCAACAATCAGGTCGAGGTCTCCGTCGGCCCAGGTGGGTCGGTCGACGATGTCGCGCGCCTGCTCGCCAAGTACGGCAATGCGGTCCGCGTCGAGGCTGGGGAGGCGATCGTGATCCAGCCCTGGGTGCCGTCATCAGTTCCGTAGGACCGGCTCGTTCGAAGGCCGTTTGGCCCTTGATGGGTTCCTTTGGCTCGTTTCACAGTGAACCTGCTGCGGCCGGGCGGCTGCCAGTGATCTGAGGTAGCGCAGATGGGCGCGCTGACGACGCTCGCGATGGTGTTGGCGCTGGGCCTACTCGCCGGCACCTCGATTGCCTATGTGATCGCGAAGGGCCCCGAGGTCGTCGCCTCGATCTTCGGCCGCCCTCATGCGCCGTCCTGGCCGAGGGGCGTCCAGGAAGAAGACCCGCCTCCTCAATGGAGGTTCGACGACCGGGACCATTCGACGTAGCTGGAGCATTCGAGCAGCCGGAGTCGAGGAGGGAAACGATGCCCATTCCCGGGTTGCGCGTCCTCAACAGGTGCGGCTTCAAGACCGAGTTCTCGCTGTACTCCTGCGATCTCGACCCGGGGCACGACGGTCCGCACCATCTCCCCTGGGATCCCCGGTTGCCCCCAGGGCTGACCAGGGAGGAGCAGGAGCGTTGGCGTGGAGGGCGCCTCGAGGCGGTTCTTGAACGGTCCCGCCGGCGAGCCCGATAGGACCACGACTCGCGGCCCTCATCGGGGCCTCATCTCCCACCAAATGCTCGTCTGACGAACCTCGGAACGTCGAATCCTCGCTCATTCCCCTCAACCGTCCGCTTGGCAAGCAGGTGAGGGAAAGCGCGGCCGGATTGGCGGGACGAAGTCCGCCTGGCGGGCATCTGGGGGAAGTTGGCGCGGCCTTGGGCCGCTATGCGCGCTTGCGCTCGAGGTCGAGGAAGGGCAGTGGCACGACGCGGGCGGCGACGCGGCCGCGTCGCCCCTCGACCGTCCATTCGACCGACAGGCGGGAGCCAGGGGCTTCGAACTGCGGCGGGACCGAGGCGAGACCGATCGCCTGCTTGAGGATCGGGCTCCAGCCGTGGCTGGTCAGCTTGCCGACCTGGCCGCCGCCGAAGGGGCCGTAGACTGGGACGGGCGCACGATCCACCACGGCCGAGATCGCCGGGGGCAGATCCTGGGCCGAGAAGGCCGCCTCGATGTCGGCCCACTCGAGGACGACGCCGACGAGCCGTCGCCCCGGGCCGCCGCGAGCCTGTTCTCGCTGCAGGGCGAGTCGCCCCATGAAATCGGCCTTGCCGAAGTCGACGAGCCGCCCGAGCCCGACCTCGAACGGCGAGTAGTTCTGCTCGGGGTTGAGGGCGTGGCGGGCCGAGGTGTAGTCCACCTCGAGGAGGACCAGGCCGGCTTCGAGCCGGGTGACGTCGAGGGCCAGCATCCCCGCCGGTCGAATTCCGAACGCGCGACCCGCTTCGGCGAGCGCATCCCACGCCTCGGCCGCGCGCTCCGCCGGGATCCACAGCTCGTAGCCGAGATCGCCGGTGTAGCCCGTGCGGGAGACGTCGACCTCGAGCCCGTTCGTTTTCGAGCGCCCCCGTCCGGTTCCCCGGAGCGTCGCCGGGCGACGCCGAAAGTAGCGGAGGTCGTCGAACGGTTCGCCCGTTGCCGCCTCGAGGACGGCCCGCGACAGGGGCCCCTGGAGGGCGATGGCGGCCGTCGTGTCGGTCACGTCGTCGATGGCGACATCGAGGCCCCGGGCGTTGAGGGTCAGCCAGCGCTCCTGCGGATCGGCCGCGGTCCAGAAGAACGCGTCGGGCGCGAGGCGGTGGACGGTCCCGTCGTCGATGACCTTGCCGTGCTCGTCGCACCACGGCGTGTAGTAGACCTGCCCGACCCTGAGCTTCGTCGCGTCGCGGGTGATGACGCGGTCGACGAGCCGCTCGGCGTCCGGCCCGCTGACCCGGTACTTGTAGAGCGGCGAGACGTCGATCAGCGCCGCGGCCTCGCGGATCGCGTTGTACTCGATGTCGTGGTGGTCGGCATACGCCGCGGAGGCCCAGTAGCCCGACCACTCTCGCCATTGCTGCTTCCGGTTGAGCGACGCAGTTCGATCGTGAAATGGGGTCCCGATGCTCATCGCGGCTCCAGTGTGACGGCTTCCCCGGCCGCCCGTTGGCCGTCGTCAGCGAGGCCCAGTCCGAACGCGATCACGAGAAGGCTGATCGCGCCACCGGTCCCAAGCCAGTACAGGGGACCCCATCCGGGGGCCTCGGCGATCGCCTGGGCGAAGGCGACATTGCCGAGCGCGAGGAAGGTGACCACGGCCAGGACGAGGCCGAGTCCCGCCGCCAGCAGCACCCCGGCCGCGCCGAGGCGAAGGGCGATCTCGGGGCGGCGCCCGTCATCGAACCCCCGAATCACGGCCCGACCAGCGTACGCGAGCGCGAGCGGGGCAAGAATGTGCGCCAGGTTGTTGAGTGCCATGAGTCGATTGAGCTCTTCATCCCCAAGATCGAACCCGGGACCGATCAGAAGGCTCCCGCCCGACAGGACCACGGTGGCGACGATCGCTACGGCGGCGAGGTTGGCCCAACCGGCCGTCCTCGGGCTCGGATCCCCGTTGAGGAACGTCAGCCCCCGACCGATCCATATCCAGCCGACCACTTGGAGCGCGACGACCGCGATCGCGACCACGGCCCACGCCTGGAAGCCCGCGATCGTGCTGGCGAGGGCGGTGCTCGGATAGTCCAGCAGAGCGGCGAGCGCGACGAAGACCGCGCCGTCGAGGACGATCGGCGTGTCCTCTGCTGCGCTCGGCCGGCGGACCACGACCAGTGCCGGGAGCAGGATCAGCAGGTCGTGGGGCAGGAAGCTCGTCAAGACGCCGAGCGGCTCGCGGACATCGAGTGTGATCGGAGGGCCGACGATCCCCAGCCCGCGCGCGAGGACGTCGAAGGCGGCAAGCCCGATGAACAGGCGGGCGAGCACCGGCTGTGCGACGAACCAGGCGCCGGCGCGGTGCCACGCGCGAGCGACGCCATCGGGCACCCGCAGCGGCGCGACCACGCCGAGATCGCCCTCAGTCCGGCCGTCGCCCTCGGGACCCTGGCCCGGTGCCACGATCGGATCCTACTCCGTCACTCGTACGCAAGAACTCCGGCGCTCGCACTGGCGATCCGCTAGAGTCGAGCCGTTCCACGGCACAGGGCCGGCCGAAACGAGGCCCGCACCGGGAGGCTGTGCGTGCCCCAGCGCTACGACGCGATCGTGATCGGCGGCGGCCACAACGGCCTCGTCAGCGCCGCCTACCTCGCCCGCGCCGGCCTCAAGACCCTCGTCCTGGAGCAGCGCCACGTCCTCGGCGGCGCCGCCGTCACGGAAGAGCTCTTCCCGGGCTACCGCTTCAGCGTCTTCAGCTACGTCGTCTCGCTGCTGCGGCCCGAGATCATCCGCGAGCTCGATCTGCCCCGCCACGGCCTTGACATCCTGCCGCTCGACGGCACGTTCACGCCGCTGCGTCCCGGCGAGGGGCGGCCGGCGCCGAAGGACGGCAACGGCAACCCGATCGGCAGCGGCGACTACCTGTGGCGGGTCAACGACCACGGCCGGACCGTTCGAGAGCTCCGCCGCTGGTCGAAGCTCGACGCGGAGGCGTACTCCGAGTACGGCCAGCTGATGGTCGACATGGCCCGCTTCATCAAGCCGATCCTGTCGATTGTCCCGCCCGATCCGGCCTCGCTCGATCCCCGCCCGCTCCTGCCCCTGGGCGGGCTGCTTCGATCGTTCGCCCGGCTGACGGAGCGCCAGCAGGCGGTCTTCGTCCAGCTGATGACGATGTCAGCGTTCGACTTCCTCTCCCAGTGGTTCGAAACCGACCCGCTGAAGGCGACGATGTCGGCCTCGGGGATCATTGGCACGTTCCAGGGCATCAAGAGTCCCGGCACGGCCTACGTGCTGCTCCACCACTACATGGGCGAGATCGACGGCGCGTTCCGGGCCTGGGGCATTCCAAAGGGCGGGACCGGAGGCATCTCCGAGGCAATCGGCCGTGCAGCCGCAGCGAATGGCGCGGAGATCCGGACGGAAGCGCGGGTCGCCAGAATCCAGGTCGGGGGCGGGCGCGCCAGCGGCGTCGTTCTCGAATCCGGCGAGGAGATCGAAGCCGGCGCGGTCCTCTCGTCGGTCGACGTTCGAAGGACCTTCATCGACCTGGTCGAACCAGGCACCCTCGACCCCGAGTTCGAGACCGAGGTCCGCCGCTTCAAGTTCCGCGGCTCGTCTGGCAAGGTCAACCTGGCGCTCGATGCGCTGCCGTCGTTCACCTGCCTGCCCGGCGAGGGCGAGCACCTTCGTGGCGCCATCTCGTTCTCGCCATCGACCGAGGAGATGGAGCAGGCCTACGACGACGCGAAGTACGGCCGCTGGAGCGCCCGGCCGTACGTCGACGTGATCATCCCGACCCTCGTGGACCCGTCGATGGCCCCGCCCGGCAAGCACATCATGAGCTGCTTCGTGCAGTACGCCCCGTACCAGCTCGACCCCTCGCTGGGATCGTGGGACGACAATCGCGAGCTGTTCGGCGACGCCGTCGTGAACCGGATCGCCGAGTTCGCGCCCGACCTGCCCTCGAAGATCCTCTACCGCAACGTTCAGACGCCGCTCGACATCGAACGCACGACCGGCCTGACGGAGGGCAACATCTTCCAGGGCGAGCTGTCGCTCGAGCAGCTGTTCTTCAGCCGCCCAGTGCCCGGCTGGGCCCGCTTCAAGACTCCGATCCGGGACCTCTGGCTGTGCGGCTCGGCGACCCATCCGGGCGGCGGGATCATGGGCGCGAACGGTCGAATCGCGGCGCTGGAGCTGCTGCGGTCGAAGCGCGGTCGGGGACGGGCCGCATGACCGCGACGCGGCCGCGGATGGGTGGCTGGGACGCGGTGGTCATCGGCGGCGGCCACAACGGCCTCGTCGCCGCGGCCTACATGGCTCGCGGCGGCCTGCGGACGCTCGTCCTGGAACGTCGAGAGCGACTTGGCGGGGCCGCCGACACGGCCGAGCTGGCGCGCAACGTCCGCGTCCCGGCCCTGGCCCACACGGTCGGGCGCCTGCGGCCCTCCATCCAGCGCGACCTCCGCCTGTCGAGCCATGGCCTGTCGCTCGTCGCGCCCGAGGTTCGGGTCTTTGCGCCGAACCCCGAGGGTGGCGCGGTCGTCCTGTGGGCTGAGGCGCAGCAGACGTCGGCCGGGATCTGGGCCCGGGCGGCCGATGCCGGCGCGGGCGGGGCTCGCTCGAGCGCGGCGCGCGACGCCGATGCCTACCTCGCCTTCGATCAACGAGTCCGGCATCTCGGCCGGTTCCTCGATCAGCTGGGCCGTGCCGTCCCGCCGGACACGGCCGCGCCGGGCATCGACGACGCCCTCGCCGCGCTGCGGCTCGGACGCTCGTTCCGGGGTCTCGGCAAGGACGGGACTCGAACGCTCCTGCGGGTGCTGCCGATGGCCGTCGCCGACCTCGTCGGCGAGGCCTTCGAGGACGACGCCCTCCGGGCGGCCATCGCCTGGCGCGGAGTGCGCTACGGTGCCGTCGGTCCCTGGTCGGCGGGAACGGCGACGACGCTGCTCACCGACGGCGCCGGGAACGATGGTGGCGCCGCTGGCGAGACGGTCTTCGCCCGCGGGGGCCCGGGACGGTTGGCCGAGGCGCTCGCCGGCGCCGCCCGGGCGGTCGGCGTCGAAATTCGAACCGCCGCCGAGGTCACCGCGATCACCTCGCGCGATGGCGCCGCGACCGGCGTCGTCCTCGCCGACGGCGAGGAGATTCCAGCCGTGGCGGTGGTCTCGGGCCTGGACCCGAAGCGGACGCTCCTCGAGCTGCTGGACCCGGTGGCGCTGGGGCCGTCACTCGGCTGGCGGGCCGGCAACATCCGCACCCCCGGCGTCACGGCCAAGGTGAATCTCGCCGTGCGGCGCCTGCCGAAGTTCGCCGCCGCCGGCGACGACGAACGGCTGCTTCGCGGCCGCATCCTCGTCGCGCCCGGTATCGACGCGATGGAGCGGGCCTTCGATGCATCGAAGTACGGCCGCTGGAGCGAGCGGCCCGTTCTCGAGGCCACGATCCCATCGCTCGTCGACCCGTCGCTCGTCGAGGGTGCCCGGGCGGGGACCCACGTCATCAGCGTCATCGCCCAGTACGCCCCCTACGCGCTTCGAGGCCGGGACTGGGAGGACGATCGCGAGGCCTTCGGTGACGCCGTCGTCGAGGTCCTCGAGTCCGTGGCTCCGGGCATCGGCAAGCTGGTGTCGCACCGCCAGGTGCTCCTGCCGCCCGATCTCGAGCGGCTATACGGGTTGACCGGTGGCCACCCGCTCCATGCCGAGGCGGCCCTGGACCAGTGGTTCCTGTGGCGGCCGCTGCTCGGCCACGCTCGCTACCGAATCGCGCTGGAGCGGCTGTACCTGTGCGGCTCCGGCGCCCACCCGGGCGGCGGCGTCACGGGCGGTCCCGGCCAGAACGCCGCTCGCGAGGTGCTCGCCGACCTCCGACGCCGCTGACCCGCCGCCCACCGCGGGCCTCGGCGACCTAGCCAACAAGTCAACTCAGTTGAACGTCTGGGGCGGAAATGGCGGCTCCGCGGGTGTCGTCGGTGTTCCGGAGCTTCGAATTGGAGCGCCGTTGGCCTCGAACGAAGGTGATTCGAGCTCGTTCGAGAGGCACGATCCAGCCTCCAGGCCGGATGTTGTTCAACTGAGTTGGGATTCTGGCGAGCGGGCCGAGGCTGGTTCCGGGGCCTGGCTCACGACGCCTCGGCGTCTCGTGGCCGAGGCGGCGACTCCGGCTCCCCGGCGCCGGCGTCGGGAGCCGAAGCGCCCGCCTCGACCTCCACGTCGGAGTCCACCGTTGGATCCGGCTCCCGTGGCAGCCTGACCTCCCGGCCCTCGCGCTCGCCAACCCGCCGTGCCGCGCGCGCCGCGACCGGCCCGGTCTCGCGCCGCCGGCTGAGGGTGTGCAGGAACAGGGCTGACAGGACGGCCGCGATCGGGATGCCGAAGACCGCCCCGGCGATCCCGCCGACCTTCAACCCGACGAACACCGACCCGAGCACCACGATCGGGTGGATCCGAAGGGCGTCGGCCATGATCCGGGGGGTCAGGAAGTTCATCACCAGGACCCACCCGACGGCCATGACAACGAGCGTCCAGAGCGTCGCATCGGGTTTGAACAGGAACGCCACGAGGACCGGCGGCAGCCACGCCACGAACGGGCCGAAGAACGGGATCGCCATGAGCACGCCCGCGGCCACGGTCGTTGCGGCCAGGAAGTCCAGCCCGAACACGAGGCTGGCCAGGAAGGCAACGCCGCCATAGGCGATGCCGGTCAGGATCTGGCCCCGGATGAAGCCGCCGAACGAGCGGCTCACGGCCTCTTCGAGCAGCTCCGCCTCGGCCTTCCACTGCGTCGGCACGAGCCAGAACATGAACGCCGCGAGGCGGTCGCGGTCGGCGACCATGTACAGCGACAGAACGATCACCAGCAGCAGGTTGCCGATCGCGCCGAGGCTGGCGACCGCGACCTGCTGGAGGGGCTCGACGAGCTGACTGGCGTAGGTGCTGATGTTGTCGAGGAACACCGTCGCCTGGGCGACGAGGTCGACCTTGATGAAGTCCAGCTCATCGATCCGTTGCTGCCACACGGCCAGCAGCTGCGGCAGCTCGGCCCGCAGTCGCGGCACGTCGGCGACGAAGTCGGCGATCGAGGTCACGAGGGCCGCGGCGCCGATCAGGACGACGAGGATCAGCCCGCCGAACAGCAGGAAGTAGACGGTGAAGACCGCCCCGGTGCGGGTCATGAACGGGATCGCCCGGCTGACCCACTTGACGAGCGGATACAGCAGGAACGCCAGCAGCCAGGCGAGGAAGAAGACCATGATCAGGTCGCCGAAGAACGTGAAGGCGACCGTGACGAAGCCGAGGACGACGAATCCGAGCGCGATCGTCCCGAGGACGAGGGCGGCGTCGAGCCAGCGGCGCTCCTGCGGGTTCAGCTCAAACCCCATCCCGCCAGCCCCCCGGCGACCTAGCGGAGTCCCATCTTCTCGCGCACCTCGGCCATCGTCTCCGCGGCCCAAGGCGCCACCCGCTCGGCGCCGGCGGCGAGGATCTCGTCGATCCGCTCGGGGTGGGCCATCAGCTCGAGGTACCGCTCGCGCGCCGGCGCGTAATGGGCGACGATCCGCTCGGCCAGCAGGCGCTTCATGTCGACGCAGCCCGTCCGGGCCGTCCGCTCGCCATCCCACAGCTCCTCGTAGTCGTCGCCGAAGAAGCGCTGCAGCTGGCAGACGTTGCAGCCCTCGGGCCGCCCCGGGTCGGTTCGAAGGATCCGCTGGGTGTCGGTGACCATCGAGGTCACCTGCTTTCGAATGACGTCGGGGGCTGCCAGGACCTCGATCGTGTTGCCGACCGACTTGCTCATCTTTCGAACGCCGTCGGTGCCGATGACCGTGGGAGCATCGGTAAAGACCGCCTGCGGCTCGGGGAAGGTCTCGCCGTAGCGGTTGTTGAAGCTTCGAACGATCTCGCGCGACAGCTCGAGGTGGGCCGCCTGGTCTTTTCCGACCGGGACCAGCGAGGCCTTGTAGATGACGATGTCGGCGGCCTGCAGGACGGGGTAGGTGAGGAGGCCGTGGTTGATGTCGTCGGGCTGGCTTTCGCGCTTCTCCTTGTAGGTCGGCGTGCGCTCGAGCCACGAGACGGGCGTGACCGTCGCGAGGAGCCAGGCCAACTCGGTGTGCTCCGGGCGATGGCTCTGGACGAAGAGCGTGCAGCGCTCGGGGTCGAGACCGAGGGCCAGCAGCGAGGCCGCCATGTCGCGGGTGTTGGTTCGAAGGAGCTGCGGGTCGTGGGTGCTCGTGAGGGCGTGGTAGTCGACGATGCAGTAGATCGCCTCGTACTCGTCCTGCAGCCGGACGTAGTTGCGGATCGCGCCGAGGTCGTTGCCGAGGTGGGCGACGCCCGACGGCTGGATGCCACTGAACGTGCGCAGTGCGACGCCTTCGGGGAGCTTGGCCGCGCTGTCGGGCACCGTGGCGGTCATCGGCGGGAGTGTAGCCGACGGGGTGGGCCAAACCGATCGGCCACCCGCGGCCGGGGCGGCTGGAACGGCACTCCTGGCCAAGAAACCAACTCAGTTGAACAGTCTCGGGCGAATCCGCGACCTGGCCGGGCCGAAACGCGCTCGGCGACCGTTCCCGCAGGATCAGGATCATCTGCGCCGAGGCCGACGCGAACAGGGAACGGCGGCCTGGAGCGCTGGCAATTCGCCCGGCGGTGCCTTCGCGTTCAACTGAGTTGGGATTCCTGCGACCTACAGCCGTCCGTCGCCGCCGGGCAGGTCCCCAGAGGCGACGGATCCCCTTCGGGATGTCATGTCGAGATCGGGCCGATCGTCCGCCTCGGCCGGAGCCGACCGGCCCTGCCCGCCGCGCCTGGGCTCCCGCACCGTTGCGCCATGACTGCCGACGTGGCCGTGTTGCTGTCCGACGCGCCAGACGTTGCTGGGAGGTCGGTTCGCGCCGGGCCGGCCGCGCTGATCCGGGACGTCATCCTCGGTGGCCAGGACGGGCGCGTGAACGTGCTCGGCCTCGTGCTCGGGATGGCCGTCGCGACCGGGGACGCTCGGGTCGTCGTCACCGCCGGGCTGGCCGCGCTCCTCGCCGAGTCCATCGCCATGGCCGGTGTCGCCTACACAGCGAGTGGCGCCGAGCGACAGCTCGGCGACGTCGCTCGCATTCGTTTCCGGCTGGAACGTGAATCGCAGGCCGCGGCGCGAGCCGCGATGCGCCGCGTGCGGCTCGCCGCGGCCGGGCTCTCGCCCGAGGCGCGGGCCCTCGTCGAGGAGGAAGCGGCGGAGGAAGCTGCCGCCTGGGCCGAGCAGCTGGAGCGCGAGCGCGATGCCCTGAGCCCGGTCCGGGAGCACCGACCGGTTCGAGTCGCCGCCGTGGTCGGGATCTCGACGGCGCTCGGCTCGGCCGTGCCGCTGCTGCCGTTCGTCCTCCTGCCGGTCATGACGGCTGTGCCGGTTGCCCTTGGGGCCAGTGCCCTCGTCCTGGTGGTGGCGGGCGTGCAGCGCGCCGCGCTTGCCGGAGGGTCGTACCGCCGGGCCGCGTTCGAGATGCTCGCGATCGGCCTCGTGTCCGCCTTCGCCGGCTATCTGATCGGCCAACTGCTCCGGGTGCCGGGCGCGTAGGGTCCCGTCTCGCCCCGCTACGATGCGATCGTGGCGAGGCAGGGAGGCTCCGGATCATGACGCGCGCGCCGTTACGGGTGGCCGTGCTCGGCGCGGGGACGGTCGGGCGGGAGGTGGTGCGGGAGCTGCTCGCCTCGAGGTTCGCCGAGCTCCAGCTCGTCGGGGTTGCCGTTCGCGATATCGGCAAGGCCCAGGCGGATGGCATTCCCGAGGCGCTCCTGACCGACGCGCCGGCGCACCTCGTCGCGGGGGACAGCGACGTGATCGTGGAGCTGATGGGCGGCGAGGAGCCGGCGCGAACCCTCATCGGGGCGGCCCTCGGCGCAGGCAAGCCGGTCGTGACCGCGAACAAGCTCGTCCTGGCACGCCATGGGGCGGAGTTGGAGCGGGTGGCACGGGAGCGCGATTCGCCGCTCCGCTTCGAGGCGTCGGTCATGGGCGGGACGCCGGTCCTGCGGCTGCTGGCCGAGGACCTGGCCGGCACGAGGCTGACGGCCCTCCGCGGCATCGTCAACGGGACCACGAACCACATCCTGACCGAGATGGCGGCCTCGGGGATGTCGTACGCCGACGCGCTCGACGCCGCCCAGGCGGCGGGCTATGCCGAAGCCGACCCGGCGGCCGACGTCGAGGGCGGCGACGCCGCCGACAAGCTCGTCATCCTCGCTCGAATGGCCTTCGGCGCCTGGCTCGACCGGGCGGCCGTCCCGCGGGCGGAGCCGGGCAGGGCGGCGGGCATCACCGGGGTCACAGCCGAGGATCTCCGAGCCGCCGCCGCAGGAGGCGAGGCGATTCGGCTCATCGCCAGCACCGAGCGTGCGCCGGACGGCGCCATCGTGGCCGCGGTCCTGCCATCGAAGGTGCCGCTGGAGTCGGCGTTCGGGCGGACGTTGGGCGTCCGCAACCGGCTCGAGATCGAGGCCGACCCCCTGGGGACCGTTGCGGTCGAGGGACCCGGGGCGGGTGGGGCCGCCACCGCGAACGCCGTGCTCTCGGACCTCGTGGCGATCGCGAGGGGCAAGGGCAGCACGTGGGGCGCGCTGCCGCCGGCAAGCACCGCCGATCAGCGCGCTCCATGGGATGCCGAATGAGCGCCGTTCGACCGCGGCTTGTCGAGCGCTACCGCGAGTTCCTGCCGATCACCGACGCGACCCCGGCGCTGACCCTCGGCGAGGGGTTCACGCCGCTCGTCGCCGCGCCGCGCCTTGGGGCCCGCATCGGCCTGCCGAACCTCCACCTCAAGCTCGAAGGGCTCAACCCGACTGGCTCCTTCAAGGACCGCGGCATGGTCGTCGCCGTTTCGAAGGCCCTCGAGGCAGGGGCGACGACGATCATCTGCGCCTCGACCGGCAACACCTCGGCCTCGGCGGCCGCCTATGGCGCCGCCGCCGGTCTGGAGGTCGCGGTCGTCATCCCGAAGGGCGCGATCGCGGTCGGCAAGCTCCTCCAGGCGCTGATCGCCGGCGCCCGCGTCGTGGCCGTCGACGACAACTTCGATGCCGCACTTGCGATCGTCCGGGGGATGACCGAGGAGCCCGACTCGCGCGCGACCCTGGTCAACTCGGTCAACCCGTTCCGGATCGAGGGCCAGAAGACGGCCGCGTTCGAAGTCTGCGACGACCTCGGCCGGGCCCCGGACCTCCTGGCCATCCCGGTCGGCAACGCCGGCAACATCACCGCCTACTGGAAGGGCTTCCGCGAGTACGCCGCTGCCGGCCGGGTCACGGGGGCGCCGCGAATGCTCGGCTTCGAGGCCGAAGGGGCCGCGCCGATCGTCTCCGGGGCGCCGGTCGAGCGGCCTGAGACCGTCGCCACCGCCATCCGGATCGGCAATCCCGCCTCATGGGCCGGTGCCGTTGCGGCGCGCGACGAATCTGGTGGCCGCATCGACGCCGTCAGCGACGAGGAGATTCTCACGTCGTACCGGGCACTGGCCGAGACCGAGGGCGTGTTCTGTGAGCCGTCCTCGGCGGCCTCGGTCGCCGGGGTGACGAAGCTCGCCGCGGCCGGCTCGCTGGATCGCGAGGCACTGGTCGTCTGCGTCCTGACCGGCTCGGGGCTCAAGGACCCGCACACGGCGGAACAACAGGTCGGCGCCCGGATCATCGAGGCGACGGCAGACGAAGCCGGCGTCCGGCGGGCGCTCGAATGGTGAGCTCGTCGGGGGCGACGGAGCTCGTTGGGCGCCGGGCGACCGTCGAGGTCCCGGCCACGATCGCCAATCTCGGGGCCGGCTACGACTGCCTGGGGCTGGCCGTCGACCTCCGCCTGCGGGCGTCGGTCGAGGTCATCGAAGCCGGCGGCGAGCTGACGGTCGACGGCGAAGGCAGCGGGGAGCTGGTGGCCGACCGTTCGAACCGCCTCATCGAGGCGCTCGAGCTCGGGCTGGCGGAGCTCCGCGTCGACGACCTGGGCTCGATCGGCTGGCGGCTCGAGCTCTCGAACCCGATCCCGCTGGCGCGAGGGCTCGGTTCGAGCGCGGCAGCGACCGTCGCGGGGCTCGTCCTGGCCGGGGCGCTCGCCGGGCGTGAGCTGGGGACGGAGGCGGCGCTGGGCCTGGCGACGCGAATCGAGGGCCACCCCGACAACGTCGCGCCGGCGCTCCTCGGCGGCCTCGTCGCGAGCATCGCGGTTGGGAGTCGCGTCGAGGCGGTTCGGCTAGAGCCCCCGGCCGGCCTGCTCGTCGTGGCCTGGGTGCCCGAGCGGCGGCTTTCGACCGCGGATATGCGCCGGGTGCTGCCATCGACGGTGCCTCACGACGATGCCGTCGCGAATCTCGCTCGCGTGGCCGTCGGCGTCGCCGGACTTGCCTCGGGTCGTGCCGACGTCCTCCGCCTCCTCACCGAGGACCGCCTCCACGAGCCGTACCGTGCCGCGGCCTACCCGGAGCTGCCGGAGCTCGTCGCCGCGGCGCGCGCCGCGGGCGCGCTGGGTGCCTGCCTCGCCGGCGCGGGCTCCACGATCGCCGCCTTCATCGACGCCGACACTGCGGGTGCCGCCGATTCCGTCGCCGAGGCCCTCCGTTCGACCGCCACCCGCCTCGGCCAGCCGGGCCGCATCATGACCCTCGCCCCTGCGCCGACCGGCGCCCGGATCACATGACTCGCGAGCGAGAAGGAGCGATGTGACCCACCCGATCGCGGACATCATCGGCGACTACCGGGCGTTCGCGGCCCAGCAGCGTGACCGCCTGCTGACGCGCGGTATCGACATCGGGCCGTACGCGCTCAGTCACCTCGCCTTCCGCGTGCCTGAGTGGGACCAATACGTCCACGTCCGAACGCTCTTGGAGCGCCACGCAGTCGCGAATCGCGAGAGTGTCTGGAACGGCCGGCCGATCTCGTTGATCGTTCCCGCCCAGCCCCTCGAAGTCCTCGACCACAAGGAGGTCCCGCTGATCGAGCTCATCCCGCCCGTCCATCAGCGCGTCTACAAGATGGGCTTAGAGCACCTGGGCGTCGTGGTCGGCGAAACGTTCGACGCGTTCGTCGAAGCCCACAAGCCCGTCCTCACCGGGCAGCAGTTCCAGGGCCCGAACAGCACACCAGACCCCGTCTACATCCTGTTTGAGGACTTCACCCACGTGAAGTTCTATCGGCTCTCGCTGCGGGCATCGGTCGAGCTCGATGGCTACCCCTTCGAGGACGGATTCCACCATGTCGAGGACTGGGTGCCCCAGCGCCTCGTCACGGCGACCGGACCCAGCCCATTGCCGCGCTGAGGAAGGGGCTCTCGCAGTCACCTGCGCGTGAGGCGCGTCGTATCCACCAATTGTCAGCCGGCCGGCGGGAGGCCACGCTGGGGACATCGCCAGATTCCGCGCCCAGTGCGTATCCGAACGCCGAATCGGATGGACCGGTGTATAGCACGCGGTCCTTGCGTCAGAGATCGCGGATCGGCCCGAATGGCCGGTTATGACGCACCCGGCGCGTAGGTGATCGCGGCGCTTGGCCTACTCCTTCGCGAGCGTGCGAGCGCGGTCCTCGAGGCGGCGCTCCAGGCGGGACCGGTTCATCTCCCACGAGGGAGCGTGGGCCTCCGCCCAGGCTTCCTGCTCCTCGCGCGTCTTCAGATCGGCGGGGATGCCGGACTGGCCGTACAGGTCATGGGCGTCGAGGTGGCCCTTGGGCTTCCGGCAGCCTCGGCCCGGGTTCGTGAAGGCCGTGGACCACAGGCACTGCCCGACCCCCAGCGGGTTCACACGAGGCATGGCAGTCTCTCCCGTCGACCGGTCACCGATGCGGAGGGTGCTCCTCGGCGTCGGTCGTGAGGGACGCCAGGCCCTGGGCCCGCTCGACGGCCTCGGCAGCCGCGAACGCCACGCCGGCGCCCACCGCCCCACCGACCACGGCACCGACCGGCCCCGCCACGACCATCCCGACGGCCGCACCGGCGACCACGCCGACGGTCGTCTCGACGGCCTCGAAGCTCCGATCCTCGATCGGCCTCGTCGGGAGGCCATGCTGTTCCTGTTCCGCGTCGATCGCCCCGCGCGGTCGGGGTAGCGTCGCCTGCGTCATCGTGCCGCTCCTTCGATGACGGTGTACGAGCAGGACGATTGGGGGAGAAGTGCCGAAGGGCCCGATTGGTGGGGTCACGGGGTGCGGCGGGAGCGCTTGACGAGCGGCCCAGACTGCGCGCATGGGTGACCTGGTCCGGACCGTCAGCGAAGGCGTCAGGGGGCTGATCGGCGGCTCGATCGACGCGCTCGTGGCCGCGTTTCACACGATCGTGGCGCAGCTGCAGGTCTGGCTGCCGGGGCCGCTCTTCCCGATCGCCGTGGCGGGGAGCGTCAGCCTCGCCCTGTGGTGGTTCTGGAAGCGGTAGGAGGCGACCCTCAGGCGCCGGCGATCGGAACCCCGGCCGTGTGGTTTCGAATGAAGGCCAGCGTTCGATCCCAGGCGTCGGCTGACGCTTCCGCGAACTGGTCCGCCTTCCGGTCGAAGAAGCTGTGCGGGGCGTCCGGGAAGACGACGCTCTCGTGTTCGACCCCCGCCGCCTCGAGCGCCCGGTCGTACGCCTCGCGGGCCTCCGGAGGAATGCCCTGGTCGGCCCCGCCGTAGAACGCCAGGACGGCGCACTCGATCTGGTCCGCGACCTCGACCGGGATCGGGATGTCGCGCGACGGCGTCGCCGGCCAGCCGTAGAACGGAATGACGCCCGCCAGCCCGAGGCCGAGCGTGGCGCTCATCGACGAGATGCGCCCGCCGACGCAGAAGCCGGTCGTGAAGATCGAACGAGGCCGCGGCTCGATCGAGCGGAGGTGGGCGACGCCCGCCCGGATGTCGGCCTGGAGGGTCGCCCAGCGGATGGCGTCCGCGTGTGGCTTGTACTCGAAGGCATCGCCCCGTTGCCCGACCCCGGCCGTCCGACAGAAGTAGTCGATCGCGAGGGCCGCGACCCCGCGTTCGGCGAACCGCAGCGCCAGCTCCTCGAAGAACGGGTGCAGCCCTCGAACGTCGGGCAGGATCAGCATTCCGGCCCCGGTCGACTGGACCGGCCGGGCCAGGTAGGCCATGAACCGCGCGCCGTCCTCGCTTTGGAGGGTGATCGACTCGCCGTCGTGGGCCCCACCCGCGATCGGCTCGATGGGTGGCCGGCTGTCGAGGTCGTAGCACATTCCGGGGACGCTCCTTCCTGGTCGCAGCCTTCCGAGCGCAACTTCTCGCCCCAAGTCTTCCAGATCGCCGGCGATGTCGCCGTGGGTCGCAGGACGAAGGGCCCGGCCCGCCATGTCCCCTCGAATGCTCGTCGGTCGAGCACTGGCACGCGACCCACCTGCGATCTTCCCTCAGCCGCTCGGTGGGAGCGCGTTCGAGGGAAGGCGAGGCATTGGGCGGGCGACGCTGCTCCGTGGACGAGCAATCGAGGGAAGGTGCCGGTTCAGTGGGGCCCCGCTCCGTTCCGGGGATCGAACTGGGGCGCTGGTAGAATGCGCGGCCCGATGCCAGCCCCCCTCGTCGTGCAGAAGTTCGGTGGCTCGTCGCTCGCCACCGCCGAGCGGATCCGGCACGTGGCCGAGCGGATCTCGCGGGCGCGGGGCGACGGCGCCGATCTCGTCGTTGTCGCCTCGGCCTTGGGCGACACGACCGACGATCTGCTGCGACTCGCCGGCGACATCACCCAGGATCCGGACCCGCGCGAGCTGGACCTGCTGCTCGCGACCGGCGAGCACCAGAGCGCGACGCTCGTCTCGATGGCCCTTCACGCGCTCGGCGTCAAGGCGATCTCGCTGACCGGAGCGCAGGCCGGCATCACGACCGACGGCCGCTACGGCAAGGCCCGCATCGCGAACGTCGAGCCGCGGCGGGTGCGCGCGGAGCTGGATCGCGGCAACGTCGTCATCGTCGCCGGCTTCCAGGGTCAGAGTGGCGGACTGGGCACCGAGGGAGCGGGGAACGGCACGTCCGAGTGGGTCGAAACGACGACCCTCGGCCGCGGCGGCTCCGACACGACCGCCGTCGCGCTCGCCGCGGCGCTCAGGGCCGACCGCTGCCAGATCTTCACCGACGTCCGCGGCATCTACACGGCCGACCCTCGGCTCGTCGGGAGCGCCCGTCAGCTCGGCACGATCGGATACGAGGAGATGCTGGAGCTGGCCCAGCAGGGCGCCCAGGTCATGCAGGTTCGAGCCGTCGAGCTCGGTTGGGTCAACGGGGTCGAGATCGAGGTCCTGAGCTCGTTCGAGGATGCGCCCGGCACGCTGATCAGGGAGGATCCGCTCGTGGAGCAGCGCAACAAGGTTCGAGGGCTCGCCCACGACCGCAACGTCGCCAAGGTGACCCTGCTCGCCGTACCCGACCGGCCGGGCGTCGCCCGGGCGGTGTTCGAGCCGCTGGCGGAGGCCGCCATCAACGTCGACATGATCGTCCAGAACGTCGGCCACGACGGGGCGACCGACCTGTCCTTCACGGTGCCTCGCGCCGAACTGCGACGCGCGGAGACCGTGCTGAACCCGATCGTCGCCGAGCTGGGCGCCCGCGGCCTCACGACCGACCCGGACGTCGCCAAGGTCTCGATCGTCGGCGCCGGGCTCCACAACGCCCCCGGCTACGCGGCCCGGATGTTCGGGACCCTCGCCGACGCGAGCGTGAACATCGAGATGATCTCGACATCGGAGGTCCGGATCACCTGCGTCATCGAGGAGGCCCGCCTGGAGGCGGCGCGCGAGGCGCTGCACGGCGCGTTCGAGCTGGCCCGGCCCGACCCGGTTGACGCCGCCGCGACCGCCCGGCCGGCCTGACCCGAGGCCGCCGTGGCGTTCGTGTCGCGCTTCGAATGGCAGCCGGTCGTCGGTTCGACCAACGACGTCGTCTCCGGCTGGCTGGCCGATGGCGTCCCCGAGGTCTGCTTCGCGGTCGCGGACGAGCAGACGGCCGGACGGGGTCGGTCGGGTCGAACCTGGACGGCGCGCCGCGGGGCGGCGCTGCTACTGTCGGCCGGCTTTCGCCCGACCTGGCTCGGCGAGGAGCACGCCTGGCGGATAGCGGCCGCGGTCGCCCTGGCGATGGCCGAGGCGGGCGATGAGATCGCCGACCTGGCACCGGGCACGATCCGCCTGAAGTGGCCCAACGACCTCGTCGCCGAGGTGCCCGGGCGCGGCGTGTGCAAGCTCGCCGGCGTGCTCGGCGAGAGTGTCGGCCTCGGCGGCTCGGATCCGCGGGTCGTCGTCGGCATCGGCGTCAACGCCGGCTGGCCGCGGGGCGCATTCCCGCCCGAGTTGGCCGATTCGATGACCTCGCTGGCCGAGCTCGCGGGCCGCGACGAGCTCGACCGGCGGGCACTGGCCGAGGCGTTCCTGGCGCGGTTGGAGCCGCTCGTCGAGGAGCTCCGGGGCGGCCGATTCGCCGCGGCGGTGTGGCTGGCGCGGCAGCTGACGAACGGCCGGCCGGTTCGGCTGGAGCGTCCGGACGGAGCGGTCGAGACGCTCCTCGCGGTCGGCGTCGACCCCGAGACGGGTGCGCTGCTGGTCCGCGACCCGGTCGCGCCGGACGACATCCGGCCGGTCCTCGTTGGCGAGATTCGGCACCTTCGCCTGCCGACCGGCAACTCCGTCGCGGCGGGGGTGTAACGCCGTGGCGCGACGGGCATTGTGGAGGGTGGGAGGAGCAGACAGCCCTGCCCGCATCGCCCACCTCGACCGGGATCGCCCGCTCGTCGCGGCGGCGAAGCGCGACCCGGCGCAGTTCGACGCCCTGTATCGACGGTACCTGGCCCGCGTGTACAGCTACGCCTACTACGAGCTCGGCAACCATCACGCCGCGGAGGACGCCACCGAGGCGACCTTCCTGAACGCGCTCGCGAGCCTCGAGCGGTTCGAGGAGCGCGCCCGGCCGGCGGACGGCGAGGGTGCCTCGACCTTCCGGGTCTGGCTGTTCCAGATCGCCCGCAACGAGGTGGCTGCCGAGCGGCGCCGCGCGCGGCGACGGCCGACGGCCCCCCTGGAGGGGGCGCTGACGATCGCCGACCCGCTGGACGTCCAGGCCGACGCCGAGCGCCACGACGACGCGCGTGCTGCCTGGCAGGCCGTCGGCCGGCTGCCAGAGGACCGCCGCCAGGCGATCGTGCTGCGGTTCGTCGACGAGCTGAGCACCGCCGAGATCGCCGGCGTCCTCGGCCGCTCCGAGGGCGCCGTCCGGGTCCTCATCCATCGCGCCCTGCGCGCCGTCGCCGGCGAGCTGACCCGCCCCGAATGACCGGTCCTCAGGGGGACGTCGGCGAGATCGAGGCCCTCGTCACCGACCGCTATCTCGACGCGCTCCTCGGCAGTCGGCCGGAGGTCGGCGAGGTCGCCGGGCCGGAGGATGCCGACGGCGTCGGCGCCGTGGTGAGAGCCATCTCGCAACGCCTTGCGACGGACCTGCCGCGATTCCACCCGTCGTTCCGCTTCGAGGAACGGCTCGCCCTCCGGCTCGCGGAGCTGGCGGCCTCGATGCGACTGCCCGTGGCCGCCGGCGGCGAGGGCCAACCGATCCCCCTCAGGCGCGCCTCCCCGATGCTCGAGCGCAGAGCCACCGATGACGACGCCCCCCCGGACGATCGCCGGCCGCTGCTCCTCGGGGGTGCCGTGGCCGCGTCGGCGATCAGCCTCGCGGGCGCGTGGCTGGCCTGGCGCCGCCGCGCGACCCAGGCCCGGGCCGGGGGCAACGGGGCCTAGCGATGCCGATCAAGCTGCCCTCGTTCCGGCCCCGGCGCGACGACTACCCGCCCGACCTGTGGACCAAGTGCCCGTCGTGCGGGGAGATGCTCTTCAACAAGCAGCTCGACAAGTCGGACCGCGTCTGCCCGACCTGCGATCACCACTTCCGCCTGTCCGCGGCCGCGCGGCTGGAGCTGCTCCTCGACCCGGGGACGTTCGAGGAGCGCGACGCCGGCCTCCAGTCGGTCGACCCGCTGGGCTTCGTCGACCAGAAGCCGTATCCCGATCGGGTGGCCGCGGCCCAGGTCGCGACCGGGCTTCGCGACGCGGCGGTCCGCGGGATCGGGGCGATCGAGGGACGACCGGTTTCCATCTGCGTCATGGACTTCGGCTTCATGGGCGGCTCGATGGGGGCCGTGGTCGGGGAGAAAGTGGCTCGGGCCGCCGAGGACGCCATCGCCGCGCGGATCCCGCTCATCGTCGTGTCCGCGTCGGGCGGGGCGCGGATGCAGGAGGGCACGATGGCCCTCATGCAGCTGGCCAAGACGATCGCCGTCCTCGAGCGGCGCCGGGCGGCTCGGGTGCCGTACCTGAGCCTGATGACCGATCCAACGACGGGCGGCGTCTTCGCCTCGTACGCGGTCCTCGGCGACGTCAACCTCGCCGAGCCACGGGCCCTCATCGGGTTCGCCGGCGCCCGCGTCTCCGCCGGCACGATCGCCCAGGAGCTGCCGCCGGGCTTCCAGCGCAGCGAGTTCCTGTTCGACCATGGCTTCATCGATCGAGTCGTCCATCGGCGTGACCTGCGAACGGAGCTGGTCCAGCTCCTTCGATACCTCCGACCGGCGGACGGGTCGAGCGGCGATGGTGTCGAAGGCGACACGCGCTGGGGCTTCCGGCCGATGGGCTTCCTGTCCCAGCTCGCCGACCGGGTCGTGCCGGAGATCGGCCCACCGCCCGGGAGCTCGGGGAGCGAGCGGTCGTCCGAGGAGCGGGCCTCCGGGGAGGCGAAGCGTGGTTGACCGGCTGCTGCATCGTGGCCGCGAGGCGGCAGCCCCCGGCGATCCCCGGGACGAGGTCTGGCGGCGGGTGAAGCTCGCTCGTCACCTCGGCCGGCCGCGAACCCTCGAGCTGCTCGGGGAGATGGCCGACGAGGTCGTCGAGCTCCACGGCGACCGGGGCTTCGGGGACGACCCGGCGATCGTCGCCGGCCTGGCCCGGATCGACGGCCGGCGAATCGCCTTCGTCGGCCAGCAGAAGGGCGCCGACACCGAGGAGAACGTCCGCCGCAACTTCGGCATGCCGCATCCGGAGGGCTATCGCAAGGCGATGCGGGTCATGGAGCTCGCCGAGCGCTTCGGGCTGCCGGTCGTGACCTTCGTCGACGTGCCGGGTGCCCACCCTGGGCCCGAGTCGGAGGAGCGCGGGATCGCGGAGGCGATAGCCCGCAGCATCGGACTGATGATCCGCCTGCGGACGCCGGTCGTCGCGGTCATCACCGGCGAGGGCGGATCGGGCGGAGCCCTCGCGATCGCGGTCGGCGACGTCGTCCTGGCGCTCGAGAACGCCGTCTACTCGGTCATCAGCCCCGAGGGCTGTGCCTCGATCCTGTGGCGCACCGCCGACGAGGCCCCGGCTGCGGCCCTCGCGATGCGGATGTCGGCATCCGACCAGCTGGCCCTCGGCGTCATCGACGGCGTCGTCGCCGAGCCGGGTGAGGGCGCCCATGCCGACGTCCGCGAGACGGCGCGCCGCCTCAAGTCGGCGATCGTGACCCGCCTGGACCAGCTGGCCGCCGTCCCGCTCGATGAGCTCCTGGAGGCCCGCTACCGGCGGTACCGAGCCATCGGCCCGTACACTGAGGTCGCCGCGCCAGCCGTGGCGCAGCCGCCGAGCCGGGGACTCACGGACCGCCTGCGCGACCTGCTCGATCCCGGTCGCTGGGCGGCCGGCGTGCCACTTCCAGGCTCGTCGAGACGCGACGAGCCGCCCGCCCACGAGGACGTCTGAGCCGTGCCCGAGGCAGATCCCCAGCACCGCGAGCAGCGCGCCGAGGGCGTGGATCGGCAGGCCGACCACGCGGCCATCGCGCGCCTCGCGGACGAGCTCTTGCCGGCCCTCATCGCCAAGCTCGGCACGACGCGCCTCGGCGAGCTCGAGGTCCGCGAGGGCGAGTGGCGGGTCCGACTCCGCCGCCCGTTTGGCACGGCCCCCGGCGAGGGCCGTCGGTCCACCGACCGACCATCACGCTCCCAACCCGGGCACGAGGGCCACGGGCACGCCCGGCCGACGCCCGAGGCACATCGCGTTGCCCGGGCCGGCGACCCGTCCGGGAACGGCAGCCGCCCCCATGGGGAGCCCGATCGCTCGGTCGCCACCTCGCCCGCCGTCGGCATCTTCCGACCCGGAGCGCGCGCCGCCGCGGGCACCCGCGTCCGGGCCGGCGACTTGCTCGGTACCGTCGACGTGCTGGGCATGCCCCAGGAGGTGACCGCGCCGGCCGACGGGATCGTGGGCGCGACGCTCGTCGAACCCGAGACGGCGGTCGAATACGGCCAGGAGCTCGTCCGGATCGAGCTCGTCGTCCCGGCCTCCCCGGGACCAGTGGGGGAGGGCCACTGATGTTCCGCCGGATCCTCATCGCCAATCGCGGCGAGATCGCGCTCCGGATCCTGCGGGCCTGCCGGACGCTCGGCATCGAGGCCGTCGTCGCCTACAGCGAGGCCGATCGCGACAGCCTGCCGGCACAGCTGGCCGACGAGGCCATCTGCATCGGGCCGCCCGATGCCCGCCGCTCGTACCTCTCGGCGCCGGCGGTCATCTCGGCCGCCCTCGTCACCGGCTGCGAGGCGATCCACCCGGGCTACGGCTTCCTGTCCGAGGACGAGACGTTCGCCGAGGTCGTGCGAGCCCACGACCTGGCGTTCATCGGCCCGCCGCCCGAGGTGCTCGACCGGTTCGCCAGCAAGGAGGGCTCGCGGCGGCTGCTCGGTGGCCTCGGCCTGGCCACGATCCCGGGTTCCCAGGGCATGCTGCGCGACGACGAGCACGCGCTCGACGAGGCCGCCCGCCTGGGCTACCCGGTCCTGATCAAGCCGTCCGCGGGTGGTGGCGGCAAGGGCATGCGTATGGTTCGAACCTCCCGCGAACTCGAATCGGCCATCCGGGTCTGCCGCTCCGAGGCCAAGGCGGCCTTCGGCGACGACTCGCTGTACCTCGAGAAGTGGCTCGACGACAACCGCCACGTCGAGGTCCAGGTCGCGGTCGACCGCTTCGGGCACGGCATCCACCTCGGCGAGCGGGACTGCTCGGTCCAGCGGCGTCACCAGAAGATCGTCGAGGAGGCGCCGACGCCGGCCCTCGGCACCGCGGCTCGCGAGCAGCTCGCCGAGGCGGCCGTCCGCGCCGTGGTCGCCGCCGGCTACGAGAACGTCGGCACCCTCGAGTTTCTCGTGGACGCGGATGGGAACGCCTACTTCATCGAGATCAACTGCCGCATCCAGGTCGAGCACCCGGTGACCGAGATGCTGACCGGCATCGACATGGTCGAGCTCCAGCTGCGGATCGCCGCCGGCGAGCCGCTCGGCCTGCGACAGGCCGACGTCGAGCTGCGCGGCCACGCCATCGAGCTCCGGATCAACGCCGAGGACCCGGCCCACGAGTTCCGGCCCGGCGCCGGCACCATCGAGCGCTTTCACGCGCCCGGTGGACCCGGCGTGCGGATGGATTCGCACCTCTACCCCGGCTACGACGTGCCGCCGTACTACGACTCGCTGCTCGGCAAGCTCATCGTCTGGGGACCCGACCGGCCGACGGCGATCGCCCGGGCCCGGGCGGCGCTGGAGGAGCTGGTCATCGACGGCGTCACGACGAACGTCGAGATCCACCGCGCGATGCTCGAGAACGAGGCCTTCCTGGAGGGTCGGATGACGACCAACATGCTCGATCGGATCGGGAGCGCGGCGTTCCTCGCCGCGGCCGCCCGATGACCGACCTGGCGATGCCGGCCACGGTCCTGACGACCCGCCAGATCGAGGCCCTCATCCCGCACCGCTGGCCGATGCTGATGGTCGACCGGATCGTCGAGTACGACGTCGAGGCGAAGCGGATCGTCGGGATCAAGGGCGTCAGCGCCACCGAGTGGTGGGCCCAGGGCCACTTTCCCGGCCTGCCGATCATGCCCGGCGTCCTGCAGGTCGAGGCGCTGGCCCAGACGATGGCCGTGTACGTCGCCCAGCAGCCGGGCTTCGGCGATCGGATCGGGCTGTTCGCGGGGCTCGATGACACGCGCTTCAAGCGGGTCGTCGTCCCGGGCGACGTGCTCCGCCTCGAGGTGACGATGGACAAGCTCGGCTCGCGCTTCGGGCGTGGCCGCGGCGTGGCATCGGTCGACGGCGAGGTGGCCTGCGAGGCGACGCTCAGTTTCATCATCCCGCCGGAGGGCGTCCTGCGGTGACGCGGCTCGCGCTCTTCTCCGACGTCCACGGCAACCTGCCCGCGCTCGAGGCCGTCCGCAAGGCCATCAAGCGCGAGAAGCCCGACGCGATCCTGATCGCCGGTGACCACGTCCTCAACGGGCCGTCACCGGTCGAGGTCGTCGACGCCCTCCGAGCGATGGAGGCCGATGGCGCGCTGATCGTCCAGGGCAACACCGACATCGCCGTGGCCGACGGCGACTACACGGCGGCCTTCCCGTGGTACGCCGACGGCGGCGTGCCCGACGCGGTGCGCGTCGCCGCCGATTGGGCCGGGGCCGAGCTCGGCGACGAGCGACTCGACTGGCTCCGCCGGCTGCCGGCGGAGCGGCGCCTCCGGGTCCACGACACCCTCGTCCTCGTGACCCACGCCTCGCCCGGCTCGCAGACCCAGGGCTTCTCGAAGGACCTCGATCCCTCGACCGTCCTGCAGCTCGTGTCCCGGACCGATGCGCGGTTGATCTGCTGCGGCCACACCCACGTTCCCGAGGTCCGCGAGTTCGGCTGGAAGGTCATCGTCAACGACGGCAGCGCCGGCTACGTCTTCGACGGCGACCCCACGGCGTCGTGGGCGGTCGTGACGATCGAGCCCGGGGCCGCCCAGGCGCCCGCAGACGGGCCCGCGGACGGCGAGGACGACGAGGCCGAGCCCGAGCCGCCGGCAGCCTCGATCTCGGCCGAGATCCGCCGTGCCGAGTTCGATGTCCTGGCCGTCTCGAACGCGATCTCCGCGCGCGGCCTGCCCGGCGACGTCTACCGGGCGGCCACCGTTCGAACCGGGAAGCTGGTCCGATGACGTCCTCGAACGGCCGGCGGCGGGTCGTCGTCACCGGCATGGGCGCGCTGACCGCGCTCGGCACCGATGTCGCCACGACCTGGGCCGGCCTCGTGGCCGGTCGCTCGGGCGTCCGGACGATCCAGGCCTTCG